>NZ_JAMXBG010000003.1:0-294896 GCF_023913835.1 Pseudarthrobacter raffinosi
ACCACACCACGGGGTGGCGGATCCAGTCAATTCAACCAATTCAATACAATAAATTGGTATCAACAAACTTGGCACACTATTGAGTTCTCAAACAACAGACACATTCGAATAATTCCCGAAACAATTCATATTCAAATGAATTATTTTGTTTCGCTTTTCTTCGCTGCGATGTTTATAGCTTATTTCATTCTTATTCACTTTGCAAATCCGGGTTATTTTCCCGATATTCACTCTGTGGAACGAATCCGCCCATCAAAAAGTGAAGCTTTTCATCATTTTCGTGCTTTGCACACGATGAATTGCTTCTCTTGTGAAGGGGGTTTGTCGCCACTCAACGGCGGCGACTCAGAAAACAATACACGCTCCCCCGAGTCCGTGCAAATCTGCTGCGGAGGAGCGTGAATGGGGGCTTGGGAAGGCTAAGGAACCAGGACTTCGACAGTCGCGAGATTCTTCTTTCCGCGGCGCAGGAGCAGGTACTGGCCATGCAGCAGCTCCGATTCGGAGATGACAGCTTCCGGGTCGGAAACCTTCTCGTTGTTTACATAGGCGCCGCCTTCGCCGACGGTCCGCCGGGCCGCGGACTTGCTCTCCGACAGGCCGGATGCCACCAGCAGGTCAATGATCCCGAGGCCATCCACCTGGATGCGGGCGGACGGAAGCTCCGACGTGGCTGCTTCCAGGGTTGGCCGGTCCAGGGCGGACAGGTCACCGTTGCCAAAAAGTGCAGCGGACGCCGCGATGACTTTCTCCGTTGCCTCCACACCGTGGACCAGGGAAGTCACTTCGAACGCCAGCTTCCGCTGGCCTTCCCGGGCAAAGGGACGTTCGGCAACGGCAGCTGCCAGCGTTTCGATTTCAGCGCGGCTCAGGAAAGTGAAGACCTTCAGCCGGTCCACAACGTCAGAGTCGGCGGTGTTCAGCCAGAACTGGTAGAAGGCGTACGGGCTGCACATGCCGGCGTCGAGCCAGATGGCGTTGCCTTCACTCTTGCCGAACTTGGTGCCGTCCGAGTTGGTGATCAGCGGCGTGCCCAGGGCGTGCACACTCTTACCCTCAACCTTGCGGATGAGTTCAGTGCCGCTGGTGAGGTTGCCCCACTGGTCCGAGCCGCCGGTCTGCAGCATGCAGCCGTAGTCCCGGAACAGCTGGAGGTAGTCCATGCCCTGCAGGATCTGGTAGCTGAATTCGGTGTAGCTGATGCCCTCGTCCGAACTGAGGCGGGACGCAACAGCATCCTTGCGGAGCATGGTGCCGACCCGGTAGTGCTTTCCGATCTCGCGCAGGAAGTCGATGGCGCTCAACGGCGCGGTCCAGTCGAGGTTGTTGACCATGCGGGCGGCGCTGGCGCCATCGAAGCTAAGGAAGCGGCGGACCTGGGCCTGCAGGTAGCCCACCCATTCGTTAACGGTGTCCTTGGTGTTCAGCGTGCGCTCGGCGGTGGGCCGCGGATCGCCGATCAGTCCCGTGGATCCGCCCACCAGTCCCAGCGGCTTGTGCCCTGCGAGCTGCAAACGGCGCATAACGAGGAGTTGGACCAGGTTGCCCAGGTGCAGGCTCGGCGCGGTGGGGTCGAATCCGCAGTAATAGGTGATCGGATCACCGGCGAGGAGCTTTTCCAGTTCCTCTTCATCGGTGGAGACGTGGACCAGGCCTCGCCACTTCAGCTCCTGCCAGACATTGGCGAAGGTGGGGTCGTTCTGCTGGGATTCGAGATCGTTGAGTTCTGACACGACTTCTAAGTTAGCAGGATCGGCGACGCCCGGCGCCGAAATGAACGGCGCCGGGCGTCAAGGGGCAAAGCGGACCGGCTCAGTCTTCGATGCCTGCCGGAATACCTTCCGCGGCGATGAGCCGGAGCCGCTGGGTGGGCCGGGTCATGGCGACGTACAGATCGCCCACCCGGCCATGCTCGCGGTTGAGCATGACGGACGGCTCAAGCACCACAACGCCGTCGAACTCCAGGCCCTTGGCCTCGCGCGGGCTGATGACCACGATGTCCTGTTCGTAGCTGCCCGCGCCGTTGCCGATGCGCCGGCCGTACACGGCACGAAGGGCTGACGTTGCAGCCGGCAGAAGGTCGCCGTCGGCAATCACGGCGAGGAGGCCGCCGTCGAGCGCTGCCAGTTCCTCGGGGAGCACCTCCACCAAACGGTTCACCACTTGTCCGCGGTCAACCTTGTCGATGACGGGGGCCCACCGTCCCTCGCGGACGGCCTTCGGCGCGGAAACCACGAGTCCGGCCGCGTTGGCCATGCGGGCGGCGGCCTCAGCGATCTGGGAGGGCGTCCGGTAGTTGACTGTCAGCTCCTCCAGCTGCCAGCGGTCACCGAACATGGGCGCCAGGGCCCCCTGCCAGGAGTTGGCGCCGGCGACTGAACTGGTCTGCGCGATGTCGCCCACGATGGTGAAGGATTTCAGCGGGCAACGGCGGACCAGCAGGCGCCATTGCATGGGTGAAAGCTCCTGCGCCTCATCCACCACGATGTGGCCGAATGCCCACGTGCGGTCGCTGGTGGCGCGCTCGGCGGCCGTCAGGCGGTTCTCGCGCTCCTGGTTCTGATCGGCGAGTTCCTCCGCGGAGATGAGGACATCGACACCCATGTCCCCCATGTTCACCAGTGTCTGCTTGGCGTTGGCAAGGTCCCGGGCGCGGTCGTGCTCCTGCTGTGCAAGGCCACGTCCCGCCGCCGGGTCCATTTCGCCAAGGAGCTCCGCGGCCTCGTCCAGCAGCGGGACGTCGGCCTCGGTCCAGGGCGCACCGGCGGGGCGCAGCAGCAGCGACCGCTCCCTAAGGGACAGGTTCGGTGTGCAGGCCGCCAGGACTGCGGGCTTGCTCAGAAGCTCGTTGATCAGCTTCTCCGGAGTCATCGGCATCCAGCACAGGTTCAGGACGATCCGGACGTCGCGGGCCGTGCGGACGTCTTCTGCCAGATACGAGCGGTCGGCATTGTTGCCGATGCTCCCGGCCTCCACGAGATCGGTCATCTGCTCGGTCAGTTCGCGGAGCAGAATTTTGATAAACGTCAGGCGCGCCTCGTTGTGCGGCTTGCCGGTGGACCGGGCACGTTCGCGCGCACGGCTTACCTGCCGCCGCGTCAGCACCAGCTTGCGGCCGTCGACGTCCAGGACACGGTCCTCGGCGGGGATCCGCTGCCGGTTCGCCACCGCATTGGCCACAACCTTCACCATGTCCAGCCGCCCCTTGATGGCCGCGACCTCTGCCTCAGGTTCGGCAACCGCTTTGATCCCGGGCATCAGGCGACCCACGCTGGCCATGACCACGCCGGTCTCACCGAGCGAGGGAAGAACACGTTCGATGTACTTCATAAAGGACGACGACGGGCCCACGAGCAGCACGCCAGCAGTCTTCAGCCGATCCCGGTGCGTGTAGAGCAGGTACGCGGCCCGGTGCAGCGCCACAGCAGTCTTACCGGTACCGGGACCACCCTGCACTACGAGGGCACCGGAAATGGAGGACCGGATGATGCGGTCCTGCTCGGACTGGATGGTGCCGACGATGTCGGACATCCGGCCCGTGCGCTTGGAATCCAGAGCCGCCAGCAATGCTCCTTCGCCCTGCAGCGAGGCGTCGTCCGCGAGCATGTCCGCATCAAGGACGTCGTCCTCGATGGCCTTGACTTCCCGGCCCTGCAGAATCAGGTGCCGCCGGCGGCGGACGCCCTGCCGGTCAAACGCCGTTGCCTGGTAGAAGTGGCCGGCTTCGGGCGCGCGCCAGTCCACCATGAGCCGCTGGAGGTCATCGGTGGTCAGGCCGATGCGCCCAATGTACTGGGCCTCACCGGAATCCAGGTCGAGGCGGCCGAAGACCAGGCGGTCGTCGACGGCGTCGAGCTGGGCGAGGCGGTCCTCGTAGAGCGCGGCGAAGGCGTCGCGTTCGGAGACATTCTGCATGGTGCCCACGGCACCGGCCCGGCGGACCTGTGCCAACTGCTGGCGCTTTTCCGTGCGGAGCTCTTCCAGCCGCGCGTACAGGCCGGCAACATAGTTCCGTTCGTGGGCCAAATCGGCGTCGAGCATTTAAACGTTCCCCTATCGCAAAAGACAGACCGTCCATTCTACAACCATTTCGGTTAACGCGCCCGCCGGTCCCCTGCCCCGGAAGTCACCCAATGTTCACTTTCAGGCCGCACACTTCCGTAGCCGTTCCGCCCCGTGAGTGATTCAATACTGCAATGCACCACGAGAACGTCCTGACCGGATACGGGCTTTCCCTCCTTCCGTTGGCACCGCACCATGCCGAAGGGCTGTTTGACTTCGTGGACGCCGCGATGTGGGCAGGAATGGCCGCGGCCCTGCCGGCCACGGCGCACGAGCTTTCAGGGCTGTTTGCCGCCAGGATTGAGGACCCGGCCAGCCTGGCCTTCGCCGTGACGGACCAGCGGACCGGGGCCCTCCTGGGCACAACCGCGCTGAATGCGTTCGATGCCGCCCAGCAGCGCGTGGAAGTTGGCGGCACCTTCTTTGGACGGCAGTTCTGGGGCACGCACGTAAATCCCGCCAGCAAACACGCCCTGCTCGCCTTTGCGTTCGACGGCCTTCAGGTTCAGCGCGTTGCGTTTCGCTGCGACGCACGTAATGTGCGCAGCGCCGCAGCCATCGAACGGCTGGGGGCAACGTTCGAGGGCCTGCTGCGCAGCCACCGCCTGGCGCCTGACGGCACACGGGCGGATTCCGCTGTGTTCTCGGTCCTGGGGCAGGAATGGCCCGCGGTCCAGCAGCGCCTCCAGCACCGGTTGGCACCGTTCGCCCTGGCGGGAGACCACCCGGGCGGGACGGATTATGCCCGGCGCACCTTCGCCGCCTTGTAGCGGGACACGGTGGGATCCCCTGGCAGCCAGAAGCGCCAGGGATACGTCGCGGAGCCGCCGTCGCCGGAGACGCCCACCCTCGGCCCGGAACTGAACACGGGAGCGGGTACCGAAGGCAGCCGCAGCTCGAAGGGGTCAGCCAGCGCATCCCGGCCGCTGTCGGCTGTAGTGAGGGCCAGCGTGGTGGCCAGCCGGGCAGGGCCGCTCGCCAGGTCGAGGGCCGATTTCGACGTCGGACGCCGCACCATCGCGAGGTGCTGCCCCTCCACCACCTCGCCCGCCCGCAGCAGGACGGCAGATGCGGTGCCCGCCGGGCCGCAGACGATGTTGGCGCAGTAGTGCATGCCATACGTGAAGTAGACGTAGAGGTGGCCGGCCGGGCCGAACATGGGCGCGTTGCGGGCCGTGGGGCCACGGAAAGTGTGGGAGCCGGGATCCGGATGCGACGAGTCGCCGGGACCCATGTACGCCTCCACCTCGGTGATCCGCACAGCCACAGTTCCCTCGTGGCTGTGGTGGGTCAGTACGGATCCCAGCAGCCGCGGAGCGACCCTCCGGGCGTCGCCGGACAGCAGTTCGCGGAGCTGATCCGGGCTGGCGGGACTCAGGCTGGCGGTCATGGTCCGACTCTATCGAACGCCACGGCCGTGTCCGATTTCCGCTAGCAGTCCCGGTCGCTGGCTGGCAGGATGGAGGGCATGGACTTCTGGCAGCGCTACCGCGCGATTGACGCGCGGGACACCCGGTTCGACGGGCAGTTCTACACTGCTGTCCGGACCACCGGCATCTACTGCCGCCCGTCCTGCCCCGCCAGGACCCCGAAAGCCGTGAACGTCACCTTCTACGAAACCTCTGCCGCAGCGCACGACGCCGGCTACCGGGCGTGCAAGCGCTGCCTCCCCGAAGCAGTGCCAGGCACGCCTGCGTGGAACATCCGGCAGGACCTTGCGGGCCGCGCGATGCGCCTGATCAACGACGGCGTGATCAACCGGGACGGGGTGGAGGGCCTCGCCGCCCGGCTGGGATACTCCTCCCGCCAGCTCAACCGGATCCTCAGCCACGAACTCGGCGCCGGCCCGCTCTCCCTGGCCCGGGCCAGCCGCGCCCAAACCGCCCGCACCCTGTTGGTGTCCACAGCGATGAAGCTGGCGGACATCGCATTCGCGTCCGGCTTCAGCAGCGTCCGCCAGTTCAACGACACCATGGTGGAGGTGTTTGCCATGACGCCCACTGCCCTGCGCGCGACCGCCAGGCACCACCGCTCCCCTGCCGCCGCGACGTCGCTGGCGTTGAGCCTGCCGTACCGCGAACCGTTCGATCCCGGCATCTTTTCCTTCCTCGCCGTCAGGGCGATCCCCGGGATTGAGGCGGGGACGCCGACGTCGTACGCCCGTACTTTGCAGCTTCCGCATGGCGATGCCCGCTTCAGCGTGACTTACGACGACGGCGCTCCCGGACGGCCGCTGACCCTCACCATCGGCGCGGTGGACCTCCGGGACCTGCCCGCACTGCTGAGCAGGGTACGCCGGCTCTTCGACCTCGACGCCGATCCGGTAGCCATCGACAGTGCCCTGTCCCAGGAGCCCCGCCTGGCCACCTCGGTTGCCAGTGCGCCGGGCATCAGGATGCCCGGCGCGTTGGATCCGCAGGAGCTGCTCATCCGGGCAATGATCGGGCAGCAAATCACCGTGGCTGCGGCCCGGACCGCACTGACGCAGCTGGCCGCTGCCGGCAGTCCCAGCGCGGTTCCCGGCGAGGGCCTTGACCGGCTGTTTCCCACCGCGGCCGAAATCGCCGAGGCCGGCTACCCGCTGCTGCGCGGTCCGCAACGCCGGATTGACGCCATCCGTTCCGCCGCGTCGGCCCTGGCTGGTGGTCAACTGGATTTTGGCTACGGGGACGATCTGCCCGGGCTCAGCGCCAAGCTGATTCCCCTTCCCGGGGTGGGCCCGTGGACCGTGGGGTACGTGGCAATGCGTGTCCTCGGCGCGCCGGACGTGTTTCTGGCCAACGACGCCGCGGTGCGAAACGGCATCCGGGCGCTCGCCCCAGCCCTCACGAACCAAAACGGCGGCGGCGTTAAGGCGCCTGGCGTTACGCCAAGCCCCGATTTCCGCGAGGTCAGCCCGTGGCGGTCCTACGCCACCATGCACCTGTGGCGCGCCGCGGAGTCCAAATCCTCCAAACCTATACAAGCCGTTCCAGAGAAAGCGATGCTATGAAAGCCCAGCTGTTAGTGATGTCCACCCCGGACGGACCGTTCACCATCCTTGCCCAGGACGGCGTGGTCCTCGCCTCGGGCTGGACCGCCGAGCCGGGTGAGCTGACCGGCCAGATCCACCCCGAGCTGCGGCCGGGCGACGTCGAAGCGGTCACGGACCTGGGCAGCATCTCCCGGGCCGTGGAGGCCTTCTATGCCGGCGATCCCAAGCCTGCCATGACCGTCCCCGTGCGCCAGAAGTCTGGGCCGTTCCGGTCGCACGCCTGGGATGTGCTGAGGACCGTTCGTCCCGGGTCACCGGTGACGTACACCGAGTATGCCGAGCTTTCCGGAAATCCGAAGGCGGTCCGGGCCGCGGCCAGCGCGTGTGCGTTCAACGCGGCTGCCTTGTTTGTGCCGTGCCACCGCGTCATCCGCACCGACGGTTCCCTGGGCGGTTTCCGCTGGGGCCTGGCCATCAAGGAGAGCCTGCTGGCCCGCGAGGCAACAGAAAGCCTGCTGGCCCGCGAAGCCGGATAGGGCTACCGCGCTGCGGGTGTCCCGGATGGCGTGGCTCCGGCAGCCGGCGTCCCGGCTGGCCAGGGCAGCAGTTCCGGGAGGTCCACGCCGTCCGCGGCGGCTGTTGCCCGCAGGCTGCCGAGCGATGGTTCACGGCCGGCCAGCCAGGCGGCAATGTCAGTGATCATCCCGCTGATAACAGTGGAACGGCCGAGTCCAAGGGTCACGGGCGGGAGCCCGAGTGGCTGCAGCACGAGTTTTTCCCCCGGCGGGACACGTGCCGCCAGGAAGTCGAAGAGGTGCTCGCAGAACTTCCGGCTCCACGTCTCGGGCCCGAGGCCCGCGTCCAGGTCCGCTGCGTGGATCACCAGCTCACGCCACAGCGCGAGGCCGCCGTCGAAGACCACTCCGCCGCGGTAGGCAATGGATGCCTGCCAGCCGGCGTCTCCTTCCAGCGAATCAAAAGCCGTCAATGCCCGGTCCAGGCCGGCCTGCAGGTCAGCCCGGTGCGCATCCGCATTGTGGCCGGCGGCCATCTCGATGGCCTTCGTGCGTCCGTCCTGGCCTCCGTCGTACAGCTCAACAGTGGCGCCGCGGGCGGCAAATTCCAGCTGCCGCGCCATGGCGTTGGAGATACCGGCGAGATGCGCCAGGACGTGCCCGCGAGTCCAGCCGGGCAGTCCCGACGTTGCTTTGACATCCTCATCGGTGAATTTCGCGGCGGTCGAGGCCACGGCGTCGGCGGCCTTATGCAGTTCGGCCAGTAGTTCTGAAGTAGTGATCTCAGTCATAGCGCCATGGTAGCCGACAGAGTTAACGACTCTTAGCGCAGAACGCTCTCTCAGTTAATGTATGAATATCGGCAACGCTCTCTCACTTTCTTGAGGAAAGTGAGAGAGCGTTGGCCAAAATGCTGCATCAACTGAGAGAGCGTTTGGGGGTTAGGCTGCGTAGTCCCGCACGCCGGCGAGCTCGCCTTCCAGCGCGAGCAGCTGGCGTTCGACGGCGGCGGGTGCGGTGCCGCCCTGTGAGTTGCGGCTGTTGAGCGACCCTTCGGTGGACAGGACCGTGCGGACCTCCGGTGTCAGGTGCTCCGAGATGGCGGCGTATTCCTCATCCGTCAGGTCCCACAACTCCACGTCGCGGCTTTCGGCCTGCTTGACCGCTGCTCCGGAGAGCTCGTGCGCCTCGCGGAACGGAACGCCCTGGCGGACCAGCCACTCGGCAATGTCCGTGGCCAGCGCGAAGCCCTGCGGTGCCAGCGACTCCATCCGTTCCGTGTTGAACTTCAGCGTCGCGATCATGCCCGAGACAGCCGGAAGCAGCAGCTCCAGGGTGTCGGCGGCGTCGAAGACCGGCTCCTTGTCCTCCTGCAGGTCGCGGTTGTACGCGAGCGGCAGGCCCTTGAGCGTGGCCAGCAGCCCGGTCAGGTTGCCGATCAGGCGCCCTGCCTTGCCGCGGGCGAGCTCGGCGACATCGGGGTTCTTCTTCTGCGGCATGATCGAGGAACCGGTGGAGTAGGAATCGTGCAGGGTCACAAAGGAGAACTCCTTCGTGGCCCACAGGATGACTTCCTCCGAGACGCGGGACAAGTCCACGCCGATCATGGCCGTAACCCACGCGAACTCGGCGAAGACGTCGCGGGATGCGGTGCCGTCAATCGAGTTGTGGGTGGCGGAGAAGAAGCCCAGGTCTGCCGCGACGGCCTCCGGGTCGAGGCCCAGGGACGAGCCCGCGAGGGCGCCGGAGCCGTAAGGCGAAACCCCCGCACGCTTGTCCCAGTCCTGGAGCCGCTGCACATCGCGCAGCAGCGCCCAGGCATGGGCGAGCAGGTGGTGGCTGAGCAGGATGGGCTGGGCATGCTGCAGGTGTGTGCGGCCGGGCATAGCCACACCCTGATGGGCCTTGGCCTGCTCCACCAGGGCCTCGATGGTTGCCAGCACGCCGCGCGCGATGATCCGGGCGTGGTCACGCAGGAACATGCGGCCCAGCGTGGCCACCTGGTCGTTGCGGGACCGGCCGGCGCGGAGCTTGCCGCCCAGCTGGGTGCCGGCGCGCTCGATCAGGCCGCGTTCCAGTGACCCGTGCACGTCCTCGTCGGACTCGGCCGGCAGGTACGCGCCGGAGGCGACGTCGTCATCCAGCCGGCCCAGGGCGTCCAGCATGCCGTCGAGTTCGGCGTCGTCCAGCAGCCCGGCCTTGTGCAGCACGCGGGCGTGCGCTTTGGAGCCGGCGATGTCGTAGCGGGCCAGCCGCCAGTCAAAGTGCGTGGACTTGCTCAGGGCCGCGAGGGCGTCCGCGGGGCCGCCGGCGAACCGGCCGCCCCACAGTGCGCCGGTGTTGGTCGCGTCGGATTTCGGGGTTTCGACAGGCTCAACCACCGATATTTACTTTCCTGCGACGCGGATATCGCGGCCTGAGGCAACCTTGGCGGACATGCCCCACAGCTCGATGAAGCCGCGCGCCATGGACTGGTCGAACGTGTCGCCGGTGTCGTAGGTGGCGAGGTCGAAGTCGTAGAGCGAGGTCTCGGAGCGGCGGCCGTTGACGATCGCCTGTCCACCGTGCAGCACCATGCGGATGTCGCCGGTGACGTACTTCTGGGTGTCCTCGATGAACGCGTCCAGGGAGCGCTTGAGCGGTGAGAACCACTGGCCGTCGTAGACCAGCTCGGCCCAGCGCTGGCCAACAGAGGCCTTGAAGCGGGCCTGCTCGCGCTCGACGGTGATGTCCTCAAGGTGCTTGTGCGCGGTGATCAGCGCCATCGCACCGGGGGCTTCGTAGATTTCGCGGGACTTGATGCCCACGAGGCGGTCCTCGACGACGTCGATCCGGCCCACACCCTGCGCGCCGGCACGGCGGTTCAGTTCCTTGATGGCCTGCAGCGGGGTGACCCGGACGCCGTCGATCGCTACCGGCACGCCGGCTTCGAAGGAAATGGTGACCTCATCCGGAGCCGGCGGGAACTCCGGCGTCGCCGTGTAGTCGTAGATGTCCTTGGTGGGCGCATTCCAGATGTTTTCGAGGTAACCGGTTTCGACGGCGCGTCCCCAGACGTTCTGGTCGATCGAGTACGGGTTCTTCTTGGTGGTCTCGATCGGCAGTCCCTTTTCCTCGGCGAAGGCGATGGCCTTGTCGCGGGTGAGGGCGAGGTCGCGGACCGGTGCGATGCACTTCAGGTCCGGGCCGAGGGTCTGGATGCCCACCTCAAAGCGGACCTGGTCGTTGCCCTTGCCGGTGCAGCCGTGGGCCACGGTGGTGGCGCCGAATTCACGGGCGGCCTTGACCAGGTGCTTGACGATGACCGGCCGGGAGATGGCCGAAACCAGCGGGTAGTGGCCCTGGTAGAGGGCGTTGGCCTTCAGCGTGGGCATGCAATATTCGTTGGCGAACTCGTCGGACGCGTCGGCCACGTAGGCTTCGACGGCGCCGCAGCCGAGGGCGCGCTGGCGGATGGTCTCCAGCGACTCGCCGCCCTGTCCGACGTCGACCGCCACGGCGATGACCTCGGCACCGGTGGCTTCACCGATCCAGCCGATGGCCACGGAAGTATCGAGGCCACCGGAGTAGGCCAGAACAATGCGCTCAGTCACGAAAATGCTCCTAATTGGGGTTGTAGATGTTGATCGGGGAAATTCTTCAGGGAAAAACGTTCTGGGGAAAGCCTGTCACACCGGGAGCGTGTTCGGGCAGTGTGGGCCTACTGGCCGCCGCCGGCTTCCTCGGCGAGCTGCAGGAACCGGACCGCGAGGTCCTGCCCGCCCTGCGGATCCCGGGAAACCAGCAGCACGGTGTCGTCACCGGCAATGGTCCCCAGGATGGAGGGCATCACCGAGTGGTCAATGGCCAGGGCCAGGAAGTTGGCCGCACCGGGCGGGGTCCGGAGCACCGCGATGTTGGCCGAGGCTTCCGCCGTGACCAGGAGTTCACTGCACAGCCGGGCAAGCCGGGCATCCAGGATCTCCTGGCTGACCCCGCTCTTGGCCGCACGTTCGCCGCCCTCGCCGGGGACGGCGTAAACCAGCACGCCTTCCTTGCCGCGGACCCGGACGGCGCCGAGTTCCACGAGGTCCCGGGACAGCGTGGCCTGGGTGACCTGTACGCCGTCGTCCGCCAGCAAAGCGGCCAGCTCCGCCTGGGAGCGCACCGATTCACCCGTCAGGATGGCGGTGATGCGCGCCTGGCGGGCCGTTTTGGTGGCCGGGCTGGAGCCCGGCGATGCCGGCGGGACGGACACTAGTTGCCAACCTCCTGTGGCGCCAGCCCGTCCACCAGGGCCAGGCCTTCGACGACGGCGAGCCCGGACTGGTGCATCAGCCAGGCCATCAGGGCCTTCTGCGCGTGCAGCCGGTTCTCGGCTTCGTCCCACACGATCGACTGCGGGCCGTCGATGACGCCCGCCGAAATCTCGTAGCCGCGGTACGCGGGCAGGCAGTGAAGCACGACGGCGTCGTCCGCCGCGTGTGCCATGGCCGCCTCATCGACGGAGTACTCCCGGAACAGCTGCAGCCGGGCTTCCTTTTCGGTTTCCTGGCCCATGGAGACCCAGGTGTCCGTGGCCACAACGTCCGCACCCTTGAGGGCAGCGGCGGCGTCGGTGGTGACCAGCACGGAACCGCCGGTCTGGGCGGCTCGTTCCTCGGCCGCGGCCACGATGTCCGCGGCCGGGAGGTAGCCTTCCGGCCCGGCGATGCGGACGTGCATCCCCGCGGTGACGCCCGCCAGGAGATACGAGTTGGCCATGTTGTTCGCGGCGTCGCCCAGGTAGGTCATGGTGAGGCCCTTGAGTTCGCCCTTGTGCTCCTTCACGGCGAGCAGGTCGGCGAGGAGCTGGCAGGGGTGGTAGTCATCGCACAGGGCGTTGATGACCGGCACCTTGGAGTTTTCCGCCATCGCCACCAGGCCCGAGTGCGCCCCGGTGCGCCACACAATGGTGGAGACCATGCGCTCCAGGACCTTGGCGGTGTCCTCGACAGATTCCTTATGGCCGATCTGTGCCTCGCCGGGGTTGATGATCAGGGCGTTGCCGCCCATGTCCGCGATGCCCGTGGCGAACGAAACGCGCGTCCGGGTGGAGGTCTTGTCGAAGATGACGGCCACGGTCTTGCGGCCGTTCCCCTCTCCGGCGAAAGGCTGCACGCTGTAGGGCGCTGCCTTCATGCGGACGGCAAGATCCAGGACTTCGGCCTGCTCAGCGGGGCTGAGGTCCGTGTCCTTCAGGAAGTGGCGGGTGCTGTTGGGTGCTGTACCGGCGGAAGAAACTAAAGGGGTCACTGCGCGTCCTTAGCTGTCTGGAGGATTGCCGGGAGGGCGGCAAGGAAGGTGCCTGCCTGGTCTTGGGTGAGGATCAGCGGCGGGGCAAGCCGGATGGTGCGCGGGCCGGCGCTATTGACGATGAAGCCGGCGTCAAGGCCGGCGGTCACCACGACGGGGGCCACGTCGGAGTCCAGGTCGAAGCCGATGAGCAGGCCTTCGCCTCGGACTTCGGTGACGCCGTCGACGGCGGCGAGTCCGGCGCGGAGGTAGTCCCCCACGGCAGCAACATTTTCCAGTACCCGCTGGCTTTCGATCGCGTGCAGCGTGGCCAGCGCGGCCGCCGTCGCCACCGGGTTGCCGCCGAAGGTGGTGCCGTGCTGGCCTGCAGTCAGCAGCGACGACGTCTGCTCACCGAACGTGAGCAGCGCGCCGATGGGGAAGCCGCCGCCGAGGCCTTTGGCCAGGGTGATGGCGTCGGGAACAATCCCGGTGTCCTCCGTAGCGAGCCATTTGCCGGTGCGGCCGATTCCGGTCTGGACCTCGTCCAGGATCAGCAGGGCGCCGGCCTTGGTGGTGGCCTCGCGGGCTGCCTTCAGGTAGCCCGGGGGCAGTGGACGTACTCCGGCTTCGCCCTGGATGGGCTCCAGGAAGACAGCGGCCACGGTCTCGTCAACTGCGGCTTCGAGGGCGTCAATGTCTCCGAACGGGATGTGGACCACACCGCCGGGCAGCGGCTCGAACGGTGCGCGGTAGGCTTCCTTGGCGGTCAGGGCCAGGGCACCCATGGTGCGGCCGTGGAAGGCACCTTCCAGGGCGATGATCTTGGTGCGCTTGCCCGCGGCGCCGTCCGGGCCCGTGCCATTGCGCCGCGCCAGTTTGAAGGCGGCCTCGACCGCTTCGGTTCCCGAGTTGGCGAAGAAAACCTTGGAGCCCGCCGGGGCGTGCGTCAGTGACAGCAGCTTTTCGGCCAGCGCGATCTGGGTGGGGCTGGTGAAGAAATTGGAGACGTGCCCCAGCGTGGCCAGCTGGCTGGAAATCACTGAGGTGACAAACGGGTGGGCGTGGCCCAGGGCATTGACGGCGATACCGCCGAGCAGGTCCAGGTATTCCTTGCCGTCGGCGTCCCAGACCAGGCAGCCGGCACCGCGGACCAGGACACGCTGCGGGGTACCAAAAACGCCCATCAGGGACGTGGCGTAGCGCTTTAGCCAATCAGCTCCGCTGGTGTGGCCAACGAGCGCGCTTGCGGCGGCCTCCGCAACGGAATGGCTTAGTTCTGTGTCGGTCACGATGCTTTCACTTCCTCGTCGGGCACGACCTGCGTGCCGATGCCCGCCGTCGTGAATGTTTCCAGGAGCATGGAATGCGGCAGACGGCCGTCCACGATGTGCGCGCGTTCCACTCCGCCGTCAATCGCCTTGAGGCATGCCTCCATCTTGGGGATCATGCCCGATTCCAAGGAGGGCAGCAGCTGGCGCAGCTCCGAGGCCGTGAGGGAGGAGATGAGGGAGGACCGGTCCGGCCAGTTGGCGTACAGTCCTTCGACGTCGGTGAGGATCACAAGCTTGGAGGCCCCCAGGGCTTCGGCGAGGGCGGCCGCGGCGGTGTCCGCGTTGACGTTGAGGACCTGCCCGGTGGTCTGGACCTCTCCGGCTGCCGTCTCGAGGCCGTCGGACTCGATTTCCGGTGCCACGGTGGAGATGACGGGTATGCGGCCGGCGGCCAGGATGTCCAGGATGCCCTCGGGGTTGACGCCGACAACTTCGCCCACCAGGCCCAGGTCCACTTCCTCGCCGTCAATGACAGTGCCGGTCCGGACGGCGCGGAGCAGGCCGCCGTCTTCACCGGACATGCCCACGGCATACGGGCCATGGGAGTTGATCAGGCCCACCAGTTCGCGGCCCACCTGGCCGGTGAGGACCATCCGGACCACGTCCATGGCTTCGGGGGTGGTGACGCGGAGGCCGCCTTTAAACTCGGACTCGATACCCAGCCGCGCCAGCATGGAGTTGATCTGCGGACCGCCGCCGTGGACCACCACGGGGTGGATGCCCACATGGTGCAGGAACACTACGTCTTCGGCGAAGGCGCGGCGAAGTTCGTCGTTAACCATGGCGTTGCCGCCGTATTTGATCACCATGGTGGTGCCGGCGAACCGCTGGATCCAGGGCAGCGCCTCGATCAGCGTGCCGGCCTTGCTTTGGGCATCACTCATGGACGTCGTTTCACGGGTCTGGGTGTTCATGCGTGCAGTATCTCCAGGGTTGCTGGTGGGATCTGGCGTGAGGATTAGCTTGAGTAGGCGCTGTTCTCGTGGACGTAGTCGTGGGTGAGGTCGTTGGTCCAGATGGTGGCTTCGGCGTCACCGGACTGCAGGTCAATTTCCAGCAGGACTTCGCGGGGTTCGAGGTCCACCAGGTTGCGGTCGTCGCCGATGCTGCCGTTGCGGCAGATCTGGATGCCATTGATGGCCACGTTCAGCTGGTCCGGTTCGAACACGGCGTCCGTGGTGCCCACGGCGGACAATACGCGGCCCCAGTTGGGGTCCTTGCCGAAGATGGCTGCCTTGAACAGGTTGGACCGGGCCACGGAGCGGCTGACGGTTTCGGCGTCCCGCTCGCTGGCCGCGTTGAAGGTACGGATGGCGATGTCATGGCTGGCGCCTTCGGCGTCCCCGATCAGCTTGCGCGCCAGTTCGGCGCACACCTGGGTCAGCCCGGCACCAAAGGTTTCCGCGGACGGGACGGCGCCGGAAGCGCCGGAAGCCAGCAACACCACGGTGTCATTGGTGGACATGCAGCCGTCCGAATCAGCCCGGTCGAAGGTGACGCGCGTGGCATCGCGGAGGACGACGTCGAGCATTTCCGCTTCGACGTCGGCGTCGGTGGTGAGGACCACCAGCATGGTGGCCAGACCGGGTGCCAGCATGCCCGCGCCCTTGGCGATGCCGCCGATGGTGAACTCCTGGCCGTCGGCGTCCGTGCCGATGAACAGCGCGGACTTGGGCACCGAGTCTGTGGTCATGATGGCGTTGGCCGCATCCGGCCCACCGTCCGTGCTGAGCGCTGCCGAGGCAGCTTCGACGCCCGGGAGGATCTTGTCCATGGGCAACTGCTCGCCGATCAGGCCGGTGGAACAGACAAACACGTCCGTCGCCGAGATGCCGAGGACCGCGGCCACTTTTTCGGCCGTGCTGTGGGTGTTCTGGAACCCTTGGGGACCGGTGCAGGCATTGGCACCGCCGGAGTTGAGGACCACTGCGTCCACACGGCCGTCCGAGACGACCTGGCGGGACCAGTGGACGGGAGCCGCGGCCACACGGTTGCTGGTGAAGACGGCGGCCGCCGCCTTGGACGGGCCATCGTTGACGACCAGGGCGAAGTCCGGCTTACCGGACGTCTTCAGGCCGGCGGTGACGCCTGCGGCGCGGAATCCCAGGGGGGCGGTAACGGTCACGGTGCAACTCCCTGCAGGTTGAGGCCGGCGGTTTCCGGCAGGCCAAGGGCAATGTTCATGGACTGCACGGCGCCGCCGGCAGTTCCCTTGGTCAGGTTATCAATGACGCATGTCACAACCACGCGGCCCGTGTGCTCATCCAGCGCCAACTGCATGGCCGCGTGGTTGGAGCCCTGGACCGACTTGGTGGCGGGCCACTGCCCTTCCGGCAGGAGGTGGACAAACGGTTCGTCGTCGTAGGCATCAGCCCACGCCTGGCGGAGGTCCGCCGCCGAGGTGCCGGGCTTGACCTTCGCGGTGGCAGTGGTGAGGATGCCGCGGCTCATAGGCGCGAGCGTCGGGGTGAAGGACACCGTGACACTCTCGCCGGCAGCATTGGAGAGGCCCTGTTCAATCTCGGGGGTGTGGCGGTGGCCGCCGCCCACGCCGTACGGGCTCATGGAGCCCATCACCTCAGAACCGATGAGGTTCACCTTCGCGGCCTTGCCCGCACCCGAGGTGCCGGAGGCGGAAATGATCACGACGTCGTCGGGCTGGAGCATTTTGGCGGCGAACCCGGGCGCCAGTGCCAGGAGGGCCGACGTCGGGTAGCAGCCCGGGACGGCGATCCGCGTGGCGCCCTTGAGGGCCTCGCGCTGGCCGGGGAGCTCCGGCAGACCGTAGGGCCACGTTCCGGCGTGGGCCGAGCCGTAGAATTTTTCCCACGCGGTTGGATCCTCGAGGCGGTGGTCTGCGCCGGCGTCGATCACAACTGTGCCTTCGGGGAGCTGTGCCGCGATCTCGGCGGAAGCACCGTGCGGAAGTGCCAGGAACACCACATCGTGCCCGGAGAGATTCTCCACGGTGGTGTCTTCCAGGATGCGGCTGGCCAGTCCGTGCAGGTGCGGCTGCAGCTCGCCAAGGCGGGAGCCTGCGTTGCTGTGCGCGGTGATGGCACCGATGGTCACGTCCGGATGTCCCGCCAGGAGCCGCAGGACTTCTCCCCCGGCGTAGCCGCTGGCACCGGAGACGGCAACAGAAATAGTCATGCCGTGAATCTTACAGCAAAAGTATTCAGTGTGCCCGATATTTATGCATCGATGTCGGCATCGATTCCCCGGGGGCCGCTGGACAAGCAGGCGTAAGATGGGGTGAGGGTGATCATGACCGTGCAGTCCGAATGTCGGCTGCAGCGTTGCCCGAAACAGTTACGAGGCCCCGCTCCATGACCACCACCCTTCCCACGTCAGAGCGCCCAAAATCGCGTGTCCGGCAGCCCAACGCCGTTGTCCTGAGCTATTCGGAGCTGTTGAAGAGCGTCAAGGCTGAAGGCCTGCTGGAACGCCGCGTCGGTTTCTACATCACGCTCTTTGCCAGCCTGGTACTCCTCATGGCCGCCACCTGGTTCGGTTTTGCCCTGATCGGCGACAGCTGGTTCCAGCTCCTCATCGCCGCGGCCGTCGGGGTCCTCTGCACACAGCTGAGTTTCCTGGCCCACGAGGCCGGGCACCGCCAGATCTTCGCGTCGCGCCGGGCCAACGACTGGACCGCCCGGATCCTGGCCACCTCGGTTGCCGGCATGAGCTATTCCTGGTGGGAGCAGAAGCACGGCGCCCACCACAACCACCCCAACGTCATTTCGAAGGATCCTGACATTGCCACGGGGGCCATCGCCTTCCACACCGAAGGTGCCGCCACGCGGCAGGGCAGGTTTTCGTTCCTGACCCGCAAGCAGGGCTGGTTCTTCTTCCCGCTACTGTTCCTTGTTGGCCTGGGGCTGCAGATCGATTCCGTGAAGTTCGTCTTCCGCCGGGCCAAGGTGACACACCGATGGGTAGAGCTTCCCATTTTGCTGGTCCGGCTTAGCCTCCTGCCCGTGCTGGCCTTCACGTTCCTGCCGCTCGGAATGGCGTTCGCGTTCATCGGCGTGCAGCTCGCCGTCTTCGGTTTCTACATGGGTGCTTCCTTCGCGCCGAACCACAAGGGCATGCCGGTCCTGCCCGCGGACAGCCGCGTGGACTTCTTCAGCCGCCAGGTCCTGACGTCACGGAACATCTCCGGTGGCCGGTTTATGGACATCCTGCTCGGCGGCCTGAATCGCCAGGCTGAGCACCACCTCTTCCCGGACATGGCACGCCCCCAGCTGGATAAGGCAGCCAAGATTGTCCGCGAGTACTGCAAGAAGCACCAGGTTCCCTACACGGAAACCACGCTGCTGCAGTCCTACGGCATCATCGTCCGATACCTGAACGATGTAGGCCTTGCTGCAGGACGCCACTTCGAGTGCCCCATGGCAACGGTGACCCGGCGGTTCTAGCACGCACCCCGAGCCACGCGGGCTCCCCCGAATGACTCTGCCCCGTATGACCCGAAGCGACGGCCGGCTACCGGCCGTCGCTTCGTCGTCGGTAGCGGTATCCCTAGGATGGTCAGAGACACCGGCCGCGGGAAACCCCCGCCCGGAGAGGAGACCTTTTTATGCAAGCCATCGTTGCCCGCCAGTCCGGAGGTCCGGAAGTCCTCGAGATCGCCGAGGTGGACCGACCGACGCCGGGTCCCGGCCAGTTGCTCATCAAGGTGGCGGCAGCCGGGGTGAACTTCATCGACACCTACCAGCGCGGGGGCATGTACCAGGTCCCGTTCCCCTTTACGCCTGGCTCGGAAGCCGCTGGGACTGTAGAAGAGCTCGGCGAAGGCACCGAAAACTTCGCAGTCGGCAGCAGGGTGGCCACGGCCGAGGCCACTAAATGCTACGCCGGCTACGCGGTGCTCGATGCGGCCAAGGCACTTCCGGTGCCGGACGGCGTCGACGACCTAACGGCGGCTGCCTTGCCGCTCCAAGGCATGACCGCCCACTACCTCATCAATTCCTCCTTCAAGGTCGAACCGGGCCACACAGTACTGACGCACGCGGGTGCCGGCGGCGTCGGCCTGCTGCTGATCCAGCTGCTGAAGGAGAGGGGCGCCCGTGTCATCACTACGGTTTCCTCGGAGGCCAAGGAAGAACTTGCCCGCGACGCCGGGGCCGACCATGTGCTGCGGTACGAGGGCTTCCCCCACCATGTCCGCGAACTCACCAACGGGAAGGGCGTGGACGTGGTGTACGACGGCGTCGGCCGGAACACCTTTGACGGGTCCCTCTCCTGCCTCCGCACACGAGGCATGCTGGTCCTGTTCGGGGCAGCCTCCGGGGCCGTTCCGCCGGTGGATCCGCAGCGCCTCAACGCCGGCGGTTCGCTGACGCTGACGCGTCCGTCCCTAGCCCACTTCCTGCTCAACGAGCAGGAGCGCCGCTGGCGCTCGGCGGAGATCTTCGCCGCCGCAGAAAAGGGGCACTTGAACGTACGGATCGGCGCCACCTACCCACTGGCCGAGGCACGGCGTTCCCATGAGGACCTCGAGGGCCGGCGCACCACGGGCAAGGTCCTGCTGGTTCCCTAATGGATACAGGCAGCGCGCGTGAACAGAACATGAATATTCAACTAATTCTGGACACCTTGCGTTCACTCTACTCAGGCAGAATCCGTCCGTGAGTGAGCATCAGTCAAACGTCGTAGCATCCCTGCCGGAGGATCCCTACCGCCCCCAGCTGGCCGGTTTTCCTCTGGCCCCGCCCGAGCGGACCCTCATGGCCATCCTGGCGGACTCGGCGGCACGTTTCCCGGAGGCCTCAGCGCTCGACGACGGCCGGCGTTCGCTGAGCTACGCCGACCTGATGACCGCGGTCCGGGCCAAAGGACGGGAGCTCCAGGCCGCCGGGCTGGGCGCCGGCGACAGGATAGGTGTGCGCATTCCGTCCGGGACCAGCGAGCTCTACATCTCGATTCTCGCTATCCTGCACATCGGTGCCGCCTACGTTCCTGTGGACGCTGACGACCCTGAGGAACGTGCCCGGCTCGTTTTCGGTGAGGCTGGCGTAGCCGCAGTGCTCACGGGTGAGGCTGGCGTAGCCGCAGTGCTCACGGGTGAGGCTGGCGTAGCCGCAGTGCTCGCGGGTGAGGCTGGCGTAGCCGCAGTGCTCACGGGTGGGGCCGCGGTCTCCGTCCCTGACTCCCCGGAACGCGGTGAAGCCGAGCATCGTGATGCCGAAGGCCGTTCCGCCGAGCCCGGCGATGACGCGTGGGTGATCTTTACCTCCGGTTCCACCGGCACGCCCAAGGGCGTCGCGGTCCAGCACCGCTCCGCCGCCGCCTTTGTTGACGCCGAAGCCCGGATCTTCCTGCAGGCGGAGCCCCTCGGCCCGCAGGACAGGGTACTGGCGGGGCTTTCGGTCGCCTTTGATGCCTCGTGTGAGGAAATGTGGCTTGCCTGGCGTCACGGCGCCTGCCTGGTGCCCGCACCGCGGGCCCTGGTCAGGACCGGAACGGACCTCGGCCCGTGGCTCATCAGCCACGGCATCACCGCAGTGTCCACCGTTCCTACGTTGGCTGCCCTCTGGCCGGCCGAGTCCTTGGAGAGCGTCCGGCTCCTGATTTTCGGCGGCGAGGCCTGCCCGCCCGAGCTGGCCGAGCGGCTTGCCATCCCGGGCCGTGAAGTCTGGAACACCTACGGCCCCACGGAGGCCACGGTAGTGGCCTGCGCGGCTCCCCTGGGTGGCCCCGGTCCAGTCCGGATCGGACTGCCCCTGGACGGCTGGGACCTGGCCGTGGTGGATGCTGAAGGACTGCCCGTCGGCGAAGGGGAGATCGGCGAACTGATCATCGGCGGCGTCGGACTGGCCCGTTACCTTGACCCGGACAAGGACCGGGAGAAGTACGCGCCCATGCCGTCCTTCGGCTGGGATCGCGCCTACCGTTCAGGCGACCTGGTCCGCTACGAAGCCGCCGGACTGATCTTTATGGGCCGCGCCGACGAACAGGTCAAGCTCGGTGGCCGCCGGATCGAACTGGGCGAAATTGACGCCGCCCTGCAGGCCCTCCCGCACGTTGCCGGAGCTGCCGCGGCAGTACGGACAACCGCTGCGGGCAACCAGATCCTGGTGGGCTACCTGGCCGCCGCGGACGCTGACCTGGATCTGGCGGCCGCCCGCGAGCTCCTGGCAGAGAGCCTCCCCGCGCCCCTCATTCCGCTGCTGAC
This sequence comes from Pseudarthrobacter raffinosi, assembly GCF_023913835.1. Lineage (NCBI taxonomy): Bacteria > Bacillati > Actinomycetota > Actinomycetes > Micrococcales > Micrococcaceae > Pseudarthrobacter > Pseudarthrobacter raffinosi. The sequence goes on from NZ_JAMXBG010000003.1 coordinate 21,319, forward strand.
CGTCGTCGACTCCCTGCCCACCAAGACCAGCGGCAAGGTGGACCGCCACGCCCTGCCCTGGCCGCTGAGCGGGACCGGTGCGGCGGAGGCCGACGCTGCCCCCTTGAACCTCCCCGAAGATGCCTCCTGGGTGGCCGAACAGTGGACTGCAGTCCTTGGCAGCACCGTAACAAGCCTCGACGCCGACTTTTTCGCCTATGGCGGCGGCTCCCTGTCCGCTGCCCAGCTGGTCTCCGCCCTCAGGGTCCGGTACCCGACCATCACGGTCGCCGACATTTATGCCACACCCAGGATCGGTGCTCTGATTGATGCGGCCCGCCAGACCCTTCCCGACGGAGTGGCCACCGGGCCGGCGCCGTCCCGGACTGTACGCCCCACCGCGTTTAAGTCCCAGGTCTTCCAGACGCTGATGGGCATTCCCTTGCACATCCTGGTGGGGATGCGCTGGCTGACCTACCTCATGGCGGCTAACAACGTGCTGGCCGCATTGGCCGGCTTCAGCGCTGCCCCCACAGTTTCCTGGTGGTGGGTGGCCGCCTCCTGGCTCGTCTTCGTCTCCCCGGCCGGCCGTATGCTGATTTCCGTGGCCGCGGCCCGGATGCTGCTCCGGAAGGTGGGGCCGGGAACGTACCCGCGCTCCGGACGGGTGCACGTGCGCCTCTGGCTGGCCGAACAGATCCAGGACCTCGCCGGGGCCATCAGCCTCGCCAGCGCACCATGGGTGCCGTACTACGCCCGGGCGTTGGGCGCCAAGATCGGCAACAACGTCCAACTGCACTCACTGCCGCCTGTCACCGGGATGCTTTCCCTCGGCAGCGGCTCCAACGTCGAGCCTGAAGTGGATCTTTCCGGTTGGTGGATCGACGGGGACATCGTCCACATCGGGGCCGTCCATATCGGGGCAGGAGCCAGCGTCGGGGCGCGCAGCACGCTGATGCCCGGCGCTTCCATCGGCGCCGGAGCCCAGGTGGAGCCCGGCTCGGCCGTCCTCGGCAAAGTAAAGGCCGGCCACCACGTGGCCGGCTCCCCCGCCGAGCGCCGGGGCAAGGCCAAGCACTCGCTGCCGGACACTCCTGCCGAACATCGGCTGATTGGCCGGCTCTGGTTCGCCGGATTCGCCATGGCTTCAGCCGTGCTGGCCCTGATCCCTTACGTCTCCGCCGCCGCCGCGGCACTGGTGGTCTTTGCCTTTATCCAAGGCAGCGAATCGCTCTCCGCAGCCGTCCCGCAACTCCTGCAGGCCCTCGCACCCGCGGCCCTCGTGTGGTTCGTCGTCAACCTCCTGCTGATTTTGGTCACCACCCGGATGCTCGGCACCGGCCTGGCGGAGGGCTACTACCGCGTCCGCAGCCGGATCGGCTGGCAGGTCTGGGCCACGGAACGTGTGCTGGACCTGGCCCGCGACCTGCTCTTCCCCGTTTATGCCAGTCTCTTCACTCCGGTCTGGCTGCGCCTGCTGGGCGCCAAGATCGGCAAGAACGTCGAAGCCTCCACGGTCCTGCTCATCCCCAAGATGACCACCGTGGGCGAGGGCGCCTTCCTGGCCGACGACACCATGGTGGCCTCCTACGAGCTCGACGGCGGGTGGCTGCGGATTGCGCCCGCGAAGATCGGCAAGCGCTCCTTCCTGGGCAACTCGGGCATGACCGCTGCCGGCAGGAATGTCCCCAAGAACTCACTCGTCGCCGTCCTGTCGGCCACACCGGCCAAAGCCAAGTCCGGGACCTCCTGGTTGGGCAGCCCGCCTGTGCGGCTCCGGCGCACCGCCATCGCCTCGGACGACACCCGCACGTACCAGCCGCCGCTGCGGCTCAAGTTTGCCCGCTGCCTCTGGGAACTGGGCCGCTTCATCCCCGTGGTGGTAACGGTGGCGATCGCCGCCGGCGTGATGCTTGCTTTTGACTGGCTGGCCGCCGCCTACAACTACGGGATTGCCGCAGCCCTGGGCGGCGTCGTGATGCTGCTGGCGGGCGCGGTTGCCGCCGGCAGCGCCGTCGTCGCCAAGTGGGTCCTCGTGGGCCGGATCCGTGCCGGCGAGCACCCGCTCTGGAGCTCCTTCATTTGGCGCAACGAGGTGGTCGATACGTTTATCGAAATGGTCAGCGCCCCCTGGTTCGCGCGGGCAGCCACCGGGACCCCGGCCCTGGTCTGGTGGCTCCGGGCGCTCGGCGCCCGGATCGGCCGCGGCACGTGGTGCGAAAGCTACTGGCTTCCCGAAGCGGACCTGGTCACCCTCGGGCGGAACTCCACCGTCAACCGTGGCTGTGTGGTCCAAACCCACCTGTTCCATGACCGGGTCATGAGCCTGGACACTGTTACCCTCGAAGACGGAGCAACCATGGGCCCCCACGGCGTCATCCTGCCGCAGGCGAGCATCGGCAGCGGTGGAACTGTAGGACCGGCCTCGCTGGTGATGCGGGGCGAATCCGTTCCCGCCGCGACCTATTGGATGGGCAACCCGGTGAGCCCCTGGAGCGGTCCCGCAGCGTCCGCTCCCAAACCACGCTAGCCCCGCAGTACCAGCTGTCCTGCCGCCCTACGCTGATCGGAAAGACCGTCTTATGAGTTCCCCCGCACCGAGCCCCACGGCCGCCAGTAACGGCCCTGCACGCACCTCGGAGCACGGCGCATCTTCGCCCGACCCCTATATGCCCGGCCATGGCACAAACGCGTACAAGGTCAGCCGCTACGAACTGGACCTTGACTACAAGCTCAGCAGTAACCGCCTGAACGGGCGCGCGGTCCTGACCGCCGTCACCCAGTACGCGACGGCGGCCCTCGTACTGGACCTGATCGGGCTCCGGGCCACGAAGATCCAGCTCAGCGGGCGCCGGGTAAAAAAGTTCAGCCAGCGCGCCGGGCAGTTGGTCATTGTGCCCGAGGCCGCGCTGCCCGCGGGCGAGGAATTTACCCTCGACATCCGCTACGAAGGCAACCCCGGTCCCCGGCGCGGGTTCTGGGGCGAGGTGGGCTGGGAGGAACTCACCGACGGCGTCCTTGTGGCCGGCCAGCCGAACGGCGCCGCCTCCTGGTTCCCGTGCAACGACCACCCCGGTGACAAGGCCAGCTACCGGATCAGTGTGACCACCGACGCCAATTACCGGGCCGTGTGTAACGGCACCCTGATCTCCCACACCAGCAGGGCCAGCCGCGAGACCTGGGTCTACGAACAGGCCGAGCCCATGGCCACCTACCTGGCCACGGTCCAGATCGGCCGCTATGAGTTCCTCGCCCTGACTCCCTTCCCCGTGGACGGGCAGGTTCCGCAGTTCGCCGCCGTCCCGGCGCTGCTGGTCGACACGGCCCGCGAAGGCCTGGCCAGGCAGCCTGAGATGATGCGCACCTTTGCCAGCTGTTTCGGCCCCTACCCTTTCCCGGAATACTCCGTGGTGGTGACCGAAGACGAGCTGGAAATACCGCTTGAAGCGCAGACGCTCTCCATTCTGGGCCGGAACCACCTGACGCAGGAGTGGGAATCCCAGCGGCTCATCGCCCACGAGCTCGCGCACCAGTGGTTCGGGAACTCCCTCACTGCCGCATCATGGTCGGACATCTGGCTCCACGAGGGCTTCGCCTGCTATGCGGAGTGGATCTGGTCGGAGGAGGCGGGCGTCCTCCCTGTCGCGGACCGGGCCGCCGCAGCCTGGCGGAAACTGGCCGCCGGCAGCCAGGACATTATCGTGGGCGACCCCGGGCCCGAGCTAATGTTTGATGACCGCGTCTACAAGCGGGGAGCCTTGGCCCTGCATGCCCTGCGGGTCCGGTGCGGCGACCTGGCATTCTTTGCGTTGCTGCACGACTGGACAGATGCCCACCGTCACGGTTCAGTTTCCACGGCGGCCTTTATTCTCGCCGCGGACCGGGCAACCGGACTGGACACCGAGGCGCTGCTGCACCCGTGGCTGCTCGAGGCCGCCCTTCCGCCGCTGCCGGTGCGCTGACCAGCAAGTGCGGTGACGGGCAAGTGCGCTGACAACAACGTCGCTAGCTGCCGGTGCGCGAAACCGCGACGGCGGCGCGAAAGTTGAGCGGGAGGCCCGCCTCGCCGGCGGCCAGGTCCCGGATTTCCGGGCGCGACAAAACGTCGAGCGTGTCCGGCGCCGTGGCGAGACCGTCGCCCGTCATCTTGAGCCAGGCTTCCTTACGCGCCCAGAGCCTTGCCCGCTCCTGCAGCAGCAAAGGCCCGGCCAGCCCGGTTAGGGCCGCGCGCTCCGCGGTGGTGAGCGCCACGCCGTCGAACCCCTCAAAGGCCATGCCGGACGGGTCCCCCAGGTCCAGGCCCATCGTGACTCCGGCCGGTGGATCCACCACGGCGCCCAACAGGATCCATCCGGAACTCCGGGACAGGCTCAGCGCGAGCGGCACCGGCTCTCCCCTGAGCGTATAACCCGGCCTGCCGTGCGATAGCTCGGGGCCGGAGCCGCACCGGGGGCAGCTGAAGTGAGTGGTGAGGTCCGACGCCGGGACGTCCAGCAGTTCTGCTGCGAACCTTCGCAGGGCACGCCGGCCAGCGACAAAAACGGCCCGCGGGCCGGGTGCCAGGGCAGCTGCTCGGGCCAGCTCGGCGGGCCCCAGCACTACTGACTGGTGGCCCGCCGTCGGGTCCTGCCCTTCGGATACGCCGGGAGGGCAGGAACGCAGGACCGGCACTGGCGCCACCGGCCCCGCCCCCACCAGCCCTGCCATCCGGATCCGCGTTTAGCGCTGGACGGCGCCGAAGCGCTCTGCAGCCAGGGCAACCGCGCTTTCGCGCGCAGCCGAGGCCTCATCGGCCGTCAGCGTCCGGTCCGTTGCCCGGAAACGCAGGCCGAAGGCGAGCGATTTCTTGCCTTCTTCAATACCCTTGCCGGCGTAGACGTCGAACAGCGCCACGTCCTCCAGCAGCTCGCCGGCGCCTTCGCGGAGCGCTTCGAGGACCTGGTCCGCGGGAATCTCCTGCGGCACCACCAGGGCAACGTCCTGGGTGGCCACCGGGAACGTGGAGATGTGGCGGGCCACAATCACATCCGCAGCTGCCTCGAACAGGGCATCCGCGTTGAACTCCAGCGCCACCGAACGGGCAGGCATGTCGTGCGCGGCCAGGAGCTTCGGGTGCAGCTCGCCGGCGTAACCCACTACTTCGCCGGTCCGCAGCGAGAGCTGCGCGGCACGGCCCGGGTGGAACGCCTGGTGCGCACCCTGGCTGACCACAACCTCCACACCCAGGACATCCCCGGCGAGCCGGGCAATGTCAAGCGCGTCTGACCAGTCCCACAAGCGCGGCGTGTGGCCGGCGGCAGCGGGTGAATCGTGGCCCGTGAGGACAGCGGCGACGTGCAGCGGCTGGTCCGGAACGCCGTCGTACAGTGCATCCAGTACCTCGTCGGAAGGCTTGACGCCCAGCGGCGGGATGGACGGCGTACCCACGGTCCCGCCCGGCAGGAAAACGAGGCCCGACTCGAAGAGCGCCAGGTCGCGGAACCCGCGGGAGTAGTTCCGCTTGGCCACCTCGATCAGCCCGGGGAGGATGGACGTGCGCAGGAAGCCGTGTTCCTCGCTGATCGGGTTCGCCAGCTTGACCGCGCTCCGGGCCGCCCCCTGCTCGGCGACGCCGAACGTGTCGTTGGCCGCCTTGGAGACGAACGGGTAGGCCAGGACTTCGGTCAGACCGGCGTCGGCCAGTGACTGGATGAGCCGACGGCGCTGCTGCTGCACGCGGGTCAGGCCACGTCCCGGAGGGGCCACCGGAAGGGTGGCGGGGATGTTGTCGTAGCCCACCAGCCTTGCGATTTCCTCGGTGAGGTCTTCCTTGGTTTCCAGGTCGTTGCGCCAGCTGGGGGCGGTAACGGTCCAGCCGCCGTCGTTCTTTTCCACCACGGCGCCGAGGTCCACCAGCGAAGTGGTGATCTGTTCCTCGGTGAAATCGATGCCGATCCGCTGGGAAGCGAAGGCTGCCGGCAGCGCGATGGTCACGGCGTCCGGCGCGGTCCCGACGTCGGTCCCCGCCTGGTCGGCAACCCCGCCGGCGAGGTCCACCAGGAGGTCAACAACACGCTGGGCAGCGATGTCCGCCACGTGCCAGTCGACGCCGCGCTCGAAGCGCTTGGACGCCTCGGACGGCAGCTTGTGCCGGCGGCGGGAACGGCCAATGGACACCTCGTCGAAGTGCGCAGCTTCCACCAGGACGTTCGACGTCGAATCGCTCACCTCGGTGGCTGCACCGCCCATCACGCCGGCAATGCCGATCGCGCCGGAACCGTCGGTGATGAGGAGGTCCTCGATATCGAGCGCGCGCTCCTTGTCGTCCAGGGTGGTGATCTTCTCCCCCGCCACGGCGCGGCGGACCACGATGTCGCCGGACAGCTTGTCCAGGTCATAGCAGTGCGTGGGCTGGCCAAGCTCGAGCATCACGTAGTTGGAGATGTCCACGGGCAGGGAGATGGAGCGGATCCCGGCAAGCCGGAGCCTTGAGGTCATCCACGGGGGCGTCGGTTTGGTGGCGTCGACGCCGCGGACGGTGCGGGCCACGAAACGGTCGCAGCCGGGCTTGCCATAGATGGGAGCGTCGTCGTTGAGCTTCACGCCGTAGCCGCCGGAAAGCTCCGCCGGAGCCTGGACCTTGGTAGCGGGGTCCGTGAATCCCGTGCCGGTGGCGTGGGCGTATTCACGGGCCACACCACGGATGGAGAACGCGTAGCCGCGGTCCGGGGTCACGTTGATCTCGGCTGCCTGGTCATAAAGGCCGAGCAGTTCCATGGCGTCCGTGCCGATTTCCGGATCAAGCCCGATGCGGGACAGGACCAGGATGCCGTCGTGGTCCTCGCCGATGCCAAGCTCACGCACGGAGGCGATCATGCCGGCGGACAGGTGGCCGTAGGTCTTCCGCGCGGAGATGTGGAAGTCGCCGGGCAGGACCGCGCCGGGCAGCGTGACTACTACCTTGTCGCCCTCCACGAAGTTGTGGGCGCCGCAGATGATCCCCTGCACCCCGGACGGGTCGATGCTGTCGCCGGTCAGGGTCTGTTCCTGGCCTTCGGGGACAACCCGGACCTGGCACCAGTTGATGGTTTTGCCGTTGGTCTGGGGTTCCTTGACGATGCTCAGGACCTGGCCCACCACAACCGGACCCTGCAAGGCGTCCGTGGGACGGTGGACGTCCTCTTCTTCAAAACCGACCTTGACCAGTTCGGCCATCACGTCTTCGGCCGTTGCTCCGGCCGGTACTGCTGCGAATTCACGCAGCCAGGAAAGTGGGATACGCACTGTTAGATCTCCATCCCGAAGTGCTCGCTGAAACGTACGTCGCCTTCGATCATGTCGCGCATGTCGCCGACGTCATTGCGGAACATGAGCGCGCGCTCGATACCCATGCCAAATGCGAAACCGGAGTAGATATCCGGGTCGATGCCCGCGGCGCGGAGGACGTTGGGGTTGATCATGCCGCAGCCGCCCCATTCGATCCAGCGCGGGCCGCCCTTGGCGCCCGGGTGCCAGATGTCGAGTTCCGCGGAGGGTTCGGTGAAGGGGAAATAGTTCGGGCGCAGCCGGACGGACGCTTCGTCGCCGAACAACTGCCGGGTGAAGTGCTCCAGGGTGCCCAGGAGGTCGGCCATGCTCAAGTTCTTGTCGATGGCCAGGCCCTCGAACTGGTGGAAGACCGGGGTGTGCGTCGCGTCCAGTTCATCGGTGCGGAACACCTTGCCGGGGCAGAGGACGTAGATGGGCAACTCGCGTTCCAGCATGGACCGGACCTGCACCGGGGAGGTGTGCGTACGCATCACCAGGTGGGCCTCCGGCGGCTCCACGAAAAACGTGTCCTGCATTTCGCGGGCGGGGTGGTCCGGCTTGAAGTTCAGGGCGTCGAAGTTGAACCATTCGGATTCCACCTCGGGGCCTTCGGCGATTTCCCAGCCCATGCCCACAAAGATGTCCGCCACGCGGTCCTGCAGCGTGGAGAGCGGGTGACGCGCTCCTGCCCGACGACGGCGGGGTGCGGCAGTGACGTCCACCGTCTCTTCCAGCAGGATCCGGGCGTCGTTTTGTGCTTCCAGCTCGGCGGTGCGGTCCGCGAGCGCCTTGTTGACCCGGCCCCGTGAGGAACCCATGAGTTTGCCGGCTACGGCTTTCTGGTCTTTCGGCAGTCCGCCGATCTCCCGGTTGGCCAGGCTGAGCGGTGACTTCTCACCGGTGTGCGCCAGCCTCACCGCCTTGAGTTCGTCAAGGGTGCCTGCGCCGGCAATGGCGGCGATGGCCTGGTCTACAGCGGCAGTGATGGCGGCTTCATCCGTAGGGTTCGGGATGGCGGCGCCCGGCAAAGTTTCAGTCATCTACTGTTCTTAGCTACGAGTCGGGGCTGCCGGTGAGGGGTGCAGCCGCGCGCGGTTACCCGGCAGCGCATCCGTCACTGGCAGGTCATTCCGTGAATCCATGCTTGCTGAATGCACTCGATGACCAGGTCAGGGCACACCGGTCAAAAACTGGCGGCCACTATCCTCCAGTCTAAGTGAAGGCTCCGGTTACCATGGCCTCATGACACAAGGGCAGGGCCCGTCAGCCGCGCAGCTGTTGACGCCGGGGCAGCGCGTACGACAGCTCGCCAACCTGGCCAACGGCACTACCCTGCTGGGCCTGGCCGTTGCCGCGGCTGCGGGAACCGCCGTCAGCAAAGGCCCCCGCGGGCTGGTCATGGCGTCCGGCTACCGGTGGCGCATTCCGTATGCGGGGGCCTTCACCCTGGGCAACGTGGTCATCTACCGGATCCGGGCTGAAGAACTGACGTCCAATCCGGCGCTCCTGGGGCATGAGGAAAAGCACTGCAGCCAGTACGCCTACTGCCTGGGGTTGCCCTTCCTTCCGCTGTATTTCCTGGCCGCCGGCTGGTCGCAGCTCCGGACGGGCAATCCGGCGTCGGCGAATTTCTTCGAACGGCAGGCCGGCCTGGCAGCCGGCGGTTATGTTGACATCCGGACACCAAAGCCGGCGCCCCATGGCGCCGTCGGAATCGAGGTCTGACAATGACGGGCGAACCCAACACCACGACAAGCAACAGGACCATTATCGTGACCGGAACGGGGACGGCGGAGGCGCCACCTGACTTACTGACGATTTCTGTGGGCGTCGAGTGTCGGCGGGACAGCGTGGGCGCCGCCTATGCGGATGCAGGAACAGCGTCCGCAGCTGTATCCGGTGCGCTCCGCCGGCACGGCCTGGCTGACACGGACATCCGGACCTCCGGACTGAACGTCCGGCCGGAGTTCGTCTGGCGCGACAGCGGGGGCCAGCAGGTGACCGGGTACGTGACCTCCAGCATGCTCACCGTGCGCCTGCGGCAGGTCAGCGCGGCATCCGCCGTTATTGCCGCCGCAGTAGACGCCGGCGGCGATGACGTGCGCCTGAACGGACTGGAACTTGGCTTCTCGGATGAGTCAGCCGTCGCCGCCCTCGCCCGGGACGCTGCATGGCAGGATGCCTCAGTCAAAGCCGAACAGTTTGCATCCCTGGCGTCCGCGCGGCTTGGCGCGGTGATGTCCGTTGCCGAGCACCCGGATGCGCCCGGGCCGGTTCCGGTGGCCCGGATCCAGCGCGCCGCCGCCAGCGAAGCCATCAGCGTGGAGGCGGGCCACGCGGGCATTAACGCCAGCGTCACCGTGGTGTGGGAATTGTTGGACTGACGGTTTCCCGGGGGCCGACGCAAGCGGAAGCCACCGGCCGAAGCCACGGGGCGGAGCCCCCGGCGGGCAGTGAGTCCGGCGGGCGGTGAGTCCGGCGCGACCAGCCTGACGTGAGCCCTGCCGCCGGTGAGCCCGGCGCGCGGACTTCCGCGGCGCCCGGTCCTTGACTTAAGTTCGAACATATATTCGAATGGAAGGCATGAGATGGGATGAACAAGCGCTGATGCCCCGGCCCGCCGATGACCTCGGAAGTGGCCCATCACCTGCCCTGCTTCCCCTTGCCGGGTTGGTCCGTTCTGTGACCACCCCCGAATTCGCCGGCATCACCTTTCATGAGGTCACCGCCAAATCGGTGCTCAATAAGGTGGTGGCCGGGTCGCGGATGCCGTTTGAGTGGACCGTGAACCCGTACCGCGGCTGCAGCCATGCCTGTGTTTACTGTTTTGCGCGCAAGAGCCACACGTATCTCGACTTTGACGCCGGACTGGATTTCGACAGCCAGGTGGTGGTCAAGGTCAATGCGGCCGAGGTCCTCCGGAAGGAGCTGGCCAAACCGTCCTGGGGCCGTCACCAGGTGGCGCTTGGCACCAACACGGACCCCTACCAGCGGGCCGAGGGCCGCTACCAGCTGATGCCGGGAATCATCACGGCGCTGGCTGACTCAGGTACGCCGTTGTCCATCCTTACCAAGGGGACGCTGCTCGCCCGGGACATGCCGCTCCTGAAGCGTGCTGCCGCCCAGGTGCCGGTAGGGGTGGGCATTTCCCTGGCCATGACGGATGAGGCACTCTCGGAAGCCGTGGAACCAGGCACGCCAGGGCCTCGGGCGCGGCTGAAGCTGGTCTCCCGCTTACGCGATGCCGGGCTCCCCTGCGGTGTTATGGCGATGCCTATCCTGCCGTGGCTGTCCGACAGTGACGAAGCCCTTGATTCCCTGTTCGCTTCGTTGGCCGCGGCCGGTGCCACGGGCGTCACCGCCGGCGCCCTCTACCTGAAGCCGGGAACACGCGAGTGGTTCATGCAGTGGATTGCCAAGAACCATCCGGAACTGGCTGGCCGCTACCGGCGCCTCTATGACACAGGGTCCTACGCGTCGAAGGAATACCGCACCTGGCTCGCCGCAAAGGTGCGCTATTTCAAGCACCGGCATGGCTTCACCAGCGGCCACGGCTTCAGCCACCGCGATCTGGCAGACGATCCCCGAGGCGAGGAAGCCCAGTATCCGGAAGGAATCCTGCCTGTCCCCGGGACAACAGGCGCTGACTTTCGGAACGCCGACGAAGCAACAGCGCTCCGTCAACCTACCCTGTTCTGACGTCAGGATTTCAACGCGCGTGCGTGTCTGGCTGCTGCGCGCTGAGTGAGTGCAGGAGGGCTTCGACAATGGGGAAATCGGCCGGGATCCAGGGCAGGTCCAGCACTTCCCGGTGGTCCGTCAGCGCGACCCAGCGTAATGCGTCGTGGTCCTCGAGGGGTTGCGGCTCGCCCTGGATAATTTCGGCCAGCCAGACCCGCATGCTTGCCCGGTCGTTCAGCCGCCATCCGGTGGCCGCCGCTGCCGGGAGCTCGAGCCCCAGCCGGACACGCACGCCGAGCTCCTCACTCAGTTCCCGGTGCAATGCGGCCTCGCATTCCTCACCGGCGTCCACTTTCCCGCCGGGAAATTCCCAGAGCCCAGCGAACTGCTCGGGAGCAGTCCGCCTGGCCACCAGTATGCGGGCAGGGTTCGCCAACGAGTCCACTATTGCTCCGCCAACTACCTGTATCAGTCCACTCACCGCCCCAGTCTATGAGGGAGAATGGTTTGCGGACCCTCCCCCAGCATCCCCTTTGAAAAGCAGGCCCATGAGTAGCGTCGTCCAAACCTCCACCGCATCCAAGGCGAAGTCTCCACACGTTGGCGCAGCGATTTTCGCACTGGCAATGGGCGGCGTCGGAATCGGTGTCACGGAGTTCACCATGATGGGCCTGCTGAAAGAGGTGGAACAAGGACTCGGCATCAGCACCCCGGAGGCCGGACACCTCATTTCCGCCTACGCCCTCGGAGTTGTGGTGGGCGCGCCGCTGCTCGCCGCAGTCGGTGCCAAACTGCCACGCAAATACCTCGCACTGGGCCTCATGTTGTTCTTCACGCTGGCCAACCTGACGTCCTATGTTGCTCCCGATTACGGGAGCATGCTGGTTTCCCGGTTTGCGGCCGGGCTGCCGCACGGCGCATTCTTCGGGGTCGCGGCTGTGATCGCCGCCTCTCTGGTTTCCCCCACGCGTCGGGGTTGGGCCATCTCCATGGTGATGGCGGGCCTCTCCGTTTCGAACGTTATCGGCGTGCCCGCGGCCACCTGGGTGGGCCAGACCTTCGGCTGGCGGCTGCTGTTCCTCCTCGTAGGAGGCATTGGCTTGCTGACACTGGTGCTGCTGTGGCGCTATGTCCCATACCAGGCCCCCCATCCTGACGCGAGCATCCGCCGCGAACTCGGTGCGCTCAAGCGGCTCCAGGTGTGGCTGGCCATCCTGATCGGCATCGTGGGTTTTGGTGGCTTCTTCGCGACCTACACCTACATTGCGCACACCATGACCCTGGTGGCCGGTATTCCGGGATCGCTGTTGCCCATTGTGGTGGCACTCTACGGACTGGGCATGGTGGCCGGAACAGTCGTCGGCGGCAGGCTGGCCGACAAGTCAGTGATGGGGACGCTGTACTGGGTCCTGCCCGGGATCGCCGTCGCACTGGTGGTTTACGCGGTGGCTGTGCACTGGCCCTGGTCAGCCCTGGTGATGGTCTTTGTGGTTGGAGCGTCCGGCTCCATGCTGATCCCGGCCCTGCAGACGCGTTTGTTGGATGCGTCGCCGGACGCCCCCTCCCTGGCTTCTTCGCTCAACCACGCCGCGCTCAACGTTGCCAATGCCCTGGGCGCCTTCCTGGGCGGCCTAGTGATCGCCTGGGGCTGGGGCTTCGTGGCACCCGCGCTCGTGGGCGCCGTGTTGGCAGTCCTGGGCTTTGGCATCGCGGTGACCAGCGGCGTCCTGGAACGCAAAAAGCCGCTGGCCGCCTGATTCTGGGAACGGGCGGGCAGCGGCTTCACCGAAGCATTCGGTGCGCTGAGGAAGGAACGTCAGGCCTGCGGGTCCTGAGCCCCGGCCTCCGCGGCTATCTGGCCTGCACCGGGAACCTGACCGGCGCCTGAGACCCCGTCCGTGCGACTGTCCTCGCGGTGCAGATCCGGTTCGAGGTAGATCACCCGGGCCATCGGAACGGCGGTGCGGATTCGGGACTCCGCACCATCAATCGCGGCGGCGATGTCCCGGCCGGTTTCTGCGGCACCCACGGAGATCTTGGCGGCCACCAGCAGCTCCTCCGGTCCGAGGTGAAGGGTCTTGAGGTGGATGATCCGGTTGTGTCCCCCGGCCTCGATGGCCTCACTGATGCGGGCCACGTCATCCCGGGTGGCGGACTCGCCCAGCAGCAAGGACTTGGTTTCGATAGCCAGCACCACAGCGATGGCCACGAGCAGCAGGCCGATCATGCCGGTACCCGCGGCGTCCCAGATCCCGTTGCCGGTGACGAGGGTCATGCTCACACCCACGAGCGCGAACACAAGGCCAAGAAGCGCCCCGAGGTCTTCCAGCAGGATGACCGGCAGTTCCGGCTGCTTGGCCGTGCGCACAAAGCTCACCCAGCCCTGCTTGCCGCGGACGTGGTTGGATTCGATGATGGCCGTCCTGAACGAGAAAGACTCAGCAACAATGGCGCCGATCAGCACCGCCAAAGGAACCCACCAGAAGTCCCCTTCGATGGCGTGCGGGTGCTGCAGCTTCTCCCACGCTTCGAACAGTGCAAAAAGCCCACCCACGCTGAAGAGCACGATCGAGACGATAAAGGCGTAAATGTAGCGTTCACGGCCATACCCGAACGGGTGCTTCGGGCTGGCTGCCTTTCTGGCGCGCTTGCCGCCGATCAGGAGCAGCAGTTGATTGCCGGAGTCGGCAATCGAGTGGATGGCTTCGGCCAGCATCGACGAGGAAGCCGTCAGAAAAAAGGCCACGAATTTCAGGACGGCGATGGTCAGGTTTGCGGCTAGGGCCGCGACGATCGCCTTGGCACCGCCATTTGCAGCCACGGAGGCTTCTCCTCTTCACAGGTTTCAAGAACAAGCAGGGATATTCGCGGCGCCGCAGTCGGCTCCGCCCACGAATACCGTACCTTTTCGGGTGCAGAAGACGCACTTCTGACATCCACTAAGCCTGCTGACATCGGAGGGGCCGTATGTTAGCTTGAACACTAATCGGGACGTTTAGTCCCGACGAATATGAAGGAGGAGACATGGGTTTTCTTGCTTGGATTATTCTCGGCCTCATCGTAGGGGCCATCGTGAAAGCCGTTATGCCGGGCAAAGTCGGCGGCGGCTGGGTGACGAGTCTCGTGCTCGGCGTTGTCGGCGCGATTGTAGGCGGCTGGATTGGCAGCCTCCTGTTCGGCAAGGGTGACCTTGCCTTCTTTGATCTGGGTACCTGGATCCTGGCCATCGTAGGCGGCCTGGTAGTTGCCGGCGTCTACGGCGCCATCACAGGACGCAGCAAGAGCACACGGGCGCCCTGATACCCCTACCTCACCTGATTCATACAGCAAGGGCCCCGGAGAACTTCCGGGGCCCTGCCTTTTAAGTCACGTGTTCAGTCACGCTTTCTGGGACCTGGCACTCGCGTAGAGGCACACCGTTGCCGCCGTGCCGAGGTTCAAGCTTTCGGCTGCGCCGTATACGGGCACGGCCACCCGGTGATCGGCCAAGGCCAGTTCATCTTCGGCGAGCCCCTGCGCTTCGTTTCCGAACAGCCACGCTGTGGGACCCTCCAGGGCGAACAGCGATTCGACGCCAGGGCCTGCGATCCGGCGGGCGGCGTTTTCGTCCTGGAGCGTATCCAGGTTGACGTCACCGTCACCGTCGGCGGCCAGTATGCCAATTCCCCGCGCACGGCAGGCGGCTGCCACTTCCGCGATATCGGCACCCAGGACCACGGGCAGATGGAACAGGGAACCGGCGGTGGAACGGACGGCCTTGGGGTTATAGATGTCAACGCTGGACGAGGTCAGGATGACGGCGTCCGCCCCGGCCGCGTCAGCAGCCCGGAGTACAGTGCCGGCGTTGCCCGGGTCCCGGACCTGACACAGCACTGCAAGCAGCCGAGGGCCGGCGTCGAGGACCTGCTCAAGGCTCACGTCCAGGAAACCGCAGACCGCGAGAATGCCCTGCGGGGTAACCGTGTCCGCCATCGCGGCCAGCACTTCGTCGGTAGTGAGGTATGCGTCAATGCCCTCCGCGAGAGCCTCCAGGTCCGGGTGCCGGTCGAGGCAGGCCTCGCTCGCGTACACCTCATAGACGGCGCCGGGCTCGCCCGCTGCAATCCTTTTCTGGTGCAGAGTGAGGGCCTCACGGACAGCTTGGGGACCCTCCGCCAGAAACTCGCTGCGCTTTGAACGGGCCGGGCGCCCGGCAAGCTGTGCCACCTTCCTCACCCGATCAGCTCGGGGGTTGGAGAGTGGAAAGTCTTGCGGGCGCCCGGTTTCGTTCATACAAGAACCTTAGTGGCTTCAGCCACCAGTCCTCGAACTGGCGTGGGTGCTACTTGGCAGCCACGTCAGCGGCAGGCTTTGCAGCCTTGGCCTTGGGTGCCTTGGGGGCTGCGGCTTCGACGGCCGGAGCGGACGTGTCGGCAGGCAGGGAATCCTTGGCGATCTTCACCAGCGCGGCGAATGCGTTCGCATCCGAAACGGCCAGCTCAGCAAGCATACGGCGGTCAACCTCGACCTCAGCGGCCTTCAGGCCCTGGATCAGACGGTTGTAAGTCAGGCCGTTGGCGCGGGATGCAGCATTGATGCGCTGGATCCACAGGCGGCGGAAGTCGCCCTTCTTCTTCTTGCGGTCGCCGTAGCTGTACACAAACGAGTGCAGCAGCTGCTCTTTAGCCTTGCGGTACAGGCGTGAACGCTGTCCACGGTAGCCCTTTGCGCGTTCAAGGATAACCCGGCGCTTCTTGTGGGCGTTGACCGCCCTCTTCACACGTGCCACGTGCGTACTCCTTCGAAAATTCTGATCCCAAGCATCTACTGCCGGAACAACCGGCTGGCCTGAGAAGCCTTTTTGGTAGTTGACTGCTGCCAGGTGGCATCAGTCAGAGAACTTGGAACTTAGATGCCGAGCATCTTCCGGATGACCTTAGCGTCACCCTTGAAGACAATCTTGTCGCCGGCGAGGCGACGAGTCAGCCTGGAGGACTTGTGCTCAAGGTAGTGGCGGCGGTTGGCCTGCTGGCGGCGCAGCTTGCCGCTGCCGGTCAGCTTGAAGCGCTTCTTAGCACCACTGTGGGTCTTCATCTTCGGCATGGGAACCGATCTCCTTACGTGTCCACAGACATTGTCTGCAGTTCTTTCGAGCCGCCGCCCCTGCAGGCGGCATGCTGGTTGCGTACTGCAGGAGGATAACCTCCCGCAGCTTTGAACTAGGTAGTCTTCTTGCCAGCCGGCTTCGGAGCTGCCTTGGGGGCAGGCCTTGCAGCAGGCTTCGGCGCTGCCGGCCGGGCGATCGGCTTAGGCATCGGCACCGGCGGCCTCGGAGCTGCCGGAGCCGCAGCTTCGGCGGGCTTGGCAGCGACAGGAGCCTTGACGGGTGCCGGGGCTGCCTTGGGAGCCTCACGCTTGGGAGCAGCGGCCCTCGGGGCAGCCTGCTTGGGCGCCTCCTGGACGGCGGCTTCCTTCACGGGTGCTGCCTTGGCGGCGGTTTCCTTTGCAGGAGCTTCCTTCGCGGCGGCTTCCTTGACGGGAGCTTCCTTCGCTGGCGCTTCCTTGACAGGGGCCTCGGCTTCCGGAGCGGCTTCAGCAGGCGCCTCAGGAGCTTCAGACTGTGCCGCCGGAGCTTCGGTTTCCGGCTCCGTGGTGATGGCGAAACCTTCCGGAAGAAGGTCAGCCAGCGACTGCGTGAGCGGCGCCTGGTCGTCGCCGGACACGTCGATGCGGCCGCCACCCGTAGCTTTCGCTTCGTTCTGCGCCTTGGCCTCTGCACGCTGCGATGCGCGGCGTGCCTCGGCCTTGGCTTCGGCCTTGTTCTTCAGCGGGCCCACGACCATGACCATGTTGCGGCCATCGATACGGGGGCTGGACTCCACAACGCCCACTTCGGCGACATCGTCAGCGAAGCGCTGGAGCAGGCGGATGCCCATCTCCGGACGCTGCTGCTCACGGCCGCGGAACTGGATCATGGCCTTGACCTTGTCACCGGCACCGAGGAAGCGCAGTGCATGGCCGCGCTTGGTCTCGTAGTCGTGGGTGTCAATCTTGAGGCGGAAGCGGATTTCCTTCAGAACAGTGTTGGTCTGGTTCTTCCGTGCTTCACGTGCCTTGACGGCGGCCTCGTACTTGTACTTGCCGAAGTCCATCAGCTTGCACACCGGAGGCTTGGCCTGCGGTGCAACTTCAACGAGATCAAGATCGGACTCGGCAGCCAAACGCAGGGCATCGTCAATACGGACGATTCCTACCTGTTCACCTGCAGGACCGACCAACCGCACCTCGGGGACGCGGATACGCTCATTGATTCTTGGCTCGCTAATGTTAAAGCTCCTGTGATTGATGTGGTATTCACCGGCAAATAGAGAAGGCCCCCAATTGCCGGAGCAATCGAAGGCCTCGATGATCGGATGCACCGACCTCAGCAGAGGCAGTGCGCACTTCCCCAGGCTCAATGCCGGATGGAACTGTCCGACCGGTACCCGGCAACCTTGCTTCCTCAGGAATTACTTCCGGCGGGGAAAACGGCTGACGCGGGTGGGAGAGTACTCCGCTTGCAAACTGCATGTCATTCTACAGAACAAATCCCGCCTAACGCAGCTAAGCGTTGGTGGGACCTTCCACAGCGAAATAACGACATCCAGTCGGTCTGTGACAAGCTTACCAGTATGAGCACCCCAGACAGTAATTCACACGTTTTCGAGGCCCCGGCCGCCAAGGCTGACGTGACCCAGCAAATCCGCGATATCTCGGAGGTGCCGGCCATCGAGGTCATCACCACCGCCGCCGTGCACCTGATGAGCGCGGCAGCGGTCAAGCTGGGCCTCGCCGCCGAGGACAATGCAGAGGAACTCAAGGACCTGGACGAGGCCCGCAAGCTCATCACCGCCCTTGCCGGACTCGTGACCTCAGCGGCCCCCGAAATCGGATCCCAGCACGCCGGCCCGTTGCGCGATGGCCTGCGTTCCCTGCAGCTCGCGTTCCGCGAGGAGTCCATCATCCCGGATGCCCCGGGCAAGGGCCCGGGCGAGAAGTACACCGGCGCCGTCAACTAGAACCAGCCAGCAAACTTCACAAAGTACGACGACGGCGGCGGACGGTCCACACGGACCGTCCGCCGCCGTCGTGTTTCACCTAAGTTTTTGTCCAGATAACGGGACTTCCGCACCTGGAAAGGCGGAATATCTGGACAAAAAACTCTGGAGGCCGGCGTCAGACGGCGGCGCTCCGGCGTCGGTGGGCCTGGAGCAGCAGTCCCACCAGGCAGAGCAGAACGCCGGCCACGCCCACGGAGACAAAGCCGCCGGATGGTCCCATCCCGTCGATGAAAATCCCGGCAAGGGGCGCCCCGAGCGCCACACCGGCAGTCAGCGCAGAGCCGTACCAGCCCATCGCCTCGCCGCGGCGGTCCTCCGCCACCAGGTCTGCCACATGTTCGGAGGCGGCCGACAGGACAGGGGCGCACAACAGGCCCGGAAGGATCGAGACGAAGGCCAGCGTCCAGGTGTCCTGGGCGAAGCCCATCGGGATAGTCAGGGCCGCCATCCCCAGCAGCAGGAGGATCGGCGAAACTGGACGGTGCATGGCCCCGTAGACCAGTCCGCCGGCCACCGATGCGGCGCACCAAAAGAGGAACACAATGCCGAGTTCGCCCTGGTGCCCGCCTGTTTCCAGGGCAGCAACAATGCCAACGTCCGTGCCGCTGAGCACCATGCCGGTTCCAGCCGCCACGGCGAATACGGCCGCTACAGTGGCCGTGAGCCAGGCGAAGTTGTGGGCCACCTTGCCGCGCAGCCCCGCCGACCCTCTGCGGATGCGTTCTGCCCCGGCCGGGACGAGGTCTGCCGCTGCTTCCTGGAGGTGTGCTGGTGCGGCGGAAACCACAGCCACTTCCGCGGCGTGGCGCTGGTCTGCCTGGCACTCCTCAGTCTGCGTGGCACTTCGGGTGGGCGGGTTGAACCACATCAGGAACAATCCGGCCAGTGACGTGGAAACGCCCACCACGGTGAGTCCCAGAGCGGTGAAGCCGCTGGTGGCCACAACGGCTCCGGCGGCAGGCCCGATCATAAACACCATCTCCGTGGCGATCGAGTCCAGCGCAAAAGCGGTCCGCCGCTGATCGCCGTCCGCGAGGACGCCCAGGGACTGGCGGATCACACTGAAGATCGGCAACGTCAGCAGGCCGCCGACGAACACCAGCGGAAGCAGCCACTGGTAGGACACGTGCGGCACCATGGACCAGATGAGGGCCTCTGACACCACTGACGGAATCAGCGCCCGGCGCAGGCCAACAGTGTCCACGCGCCTGCCGCGCCATGGTGCGCCAACGGCAATGCCGATGGTCATAACAGCCGCTGCGGCGCCGGCTGCTGCGTACCCCTGGTCCAGGGTCAGGACGATATGCAGGGTCAGCAGCAGGCCTGCCGCGGAGTGGGGGATGCGGGCGATCATGCCGACCAGCAGCAGCCGCCGGATGGGCCGGTGGGCCAGCAGCTCCCGGTAAAGAGCGAAGTTCACGGAAAATCCTTTGGGTCTGCCCGCGGCAGCCCGGGATCTCCGCGCCAACCGTCAGCTATTGTGCCGCGCGCCGCAACTTGATTTCGATCGAGTCAACACGCTCTCCAAACAATACATTCCGGGACCATGCCTGCTGGAGGCCGGACACCAGGTCCTGTACTGCCAAAGCGTCCAACCCATCCTCAAGGTGGAGCAGCACCTGAAGTTCCGGCCCGGCACCGCCCCCGGTGAGCGTGGCACCGGTACCGGTGAGGACGGCGACGCCGGAACCCGGGAGGAGGGCAAGCTTGCGCACCGCAGGGAAGGCGGCCGTTGCCTCAGCCATCTCGGCTGCCAACGCCGCGTCTGTGTAGGAAGGGATCCACTCCCGTTGTTGGGCCAGCGCCCAGACGGCGGGCCGCCGGACCACGAACGTGACCTCCGAGCCCGGATCGAGCACCAGCAGCTCGGCCCCCTCGGCCACGGCTGAGAGGGCAGCCCTGGCGGCGTATACCGCCACCGGCCGGGCTTCGGGGTGCCAGGCAGCCAAGGCATTCGCCGAGCTGAACGCCGGCATGGCCGTCCGGCCGTCGGCGGCCTTCAGGGTGACCAGCGCCATGTCCGCCTGTTTGTCCGACGTCAGGCCGTCGACGCCGGCCGCTTCCTCGCCGAGCTGGGCGATGATCGGGATAAAGACTCGGGCGGTGGCCAGCGAGGCCACCACAGCCGCTTCGTCGCCGTTGCCGTCAACCAGAGCCGCGACGGCGGCGAGGTAGCCTGCGTCGGCCGTGCCGTCGTCGTCCTCGAAGTTATGGATCCTGCCTTCGTCCCCGGCGAGGCTCCGGCCTTCCCACGGCCGGCCGGCCGAGTCAGTACGGCCGCCCGCGCCCGCCAAAGCCGCCGCAATGTGTCCGGGCAGATGGCGCGGCGGCGGCGATTCCGCTGCCGGATCGGCGTTGTGCGTGCTGTCCACGG
This sequence comes from Pseudarthrobacter raffinosi, assembly GCF_023913835.1. Lineage (NCBI taxonomy): Bacteria > Bacillati > Actinomycetota > Actinomycetes > Micrococcales > Micrococcaceae > Pseudarthrobacter > Pseudarthrobacter raffinosi. The sequence goes on from NZ_JAMXBG010000003.1 coordinate 41,719, forward strand.
AACCGCCTAGCGGCGGCCGGCGACGTCGAGGGCTTCGGGGAGCGTGAAGGCACCGGCGTACAGCGCCTTGCCCACGATCGCGCCTTCCACGCCCAGCGGCACCAGGGAGCGCAGCACTTTCAAGTCGTCCAGGCTGGAGATGCCGCCGGAGGCGACCACCGGTTTGCCGGTCTTCTCCACCATCTGGCGCAGGAGTTCAACGTTGGGACCCTGCAGTGTGCCGTCTTTCGTAACGTCAGTGACAACGTACCGGGAGCACCCGGCTTCTTCGAGCCGGCCCAGGACCTCCCAGAGGTCGCCGCCTTCTTTGGTCCAGCCGCGGCCTGCCAGCGTGGTTCCGCGGACGTCGAGGCCGACGGCGATCCTGTCGCCAAAGCGGTCGATGGCACTGCGGGTCCACTCGGGGTTTTCCAGCGCCGCTGTGCCGAGGTTGACGCGGGCAACGCCGAGGGCCAGCGCCGCTTCGAGGGATTCGTCGTCCCTGAGTCCGCCGGACAGCTCCACCTTGATGTCAAGCCGGCCCACCAATTCACGGAGCAGCCCGGCGTTCGAGCCCCGGCCGAACGCGGCGTCGAGGTCCACCAGGTGTACCCATTCGGCGCCCTGCTCCTGCCAGTTGAGGGCTGCCTCCAGCGGTGTGCCGTAGTTCGTCTCGCTGCCGGCTTCGCCTTGGACCAGCCGCACGGCCTGTCCGTTTACGACGTCGACGGCGGGCAGCAGTTCAAGAACCGGCAGATCGGTTGCGGTGGTCATCTCAAATCCTTTTGGGTGTTGGGTTGCTCGTGGAAGCGGAACTGGGGGTTGCGTGGGCTAGGTTCCAGGAAGCGTCAGCAGGTACGCGGCCAGCAGCGCCATGCCGGCCAGGACGTAGAAGCCCACCTGGGTCCAGAGCGGTTTGTGCTGCTGCCTGAAGGACAGTGCGCCGCCCACCAATAGGCCGGCCAGGCCCATCAGGACAATCGACCACATCTAGGCGGCGTCCGTGGCAGCTGGCTTGCGAAGGCCGTCCACCCAGTTGCGCAGCAGCCGTGCACCTGCGTCGCCGGATTTTTCCGGGTGGAACTGGGTAGCGCAGAGCGGTCCGTTCTCCACTGCGGCAATAAAGCGCGCGCCATGCTCTGACCAGGTCACCAGGGGCGCAGTCATCCGCGGCTGGATCACGTCGAAGTTCCAGTCCTGGACACCATAGGAGTGAACGAAGTAGAAGCGCTGGTCCGCGACGCCGGCGAAGAGTTTGGATCCTTCCGGAACGTCAACCGTGTTCCAGCCCATGTGTGGCACCACCTCAGCGGGAAGGAGTTCCACCTTGCCCGGCCACTCCCCCATGCCTTCAGCTTCTGTCCCGTGCTCCACCCCGGCCTCGAACAGAACCTGCAGGCCCACGCAGATTGCCAGGACCGGCCTGCCCCCGGCCACGCGCCGGCCGATCAGCCGGATGCCGTCCACGGCCTTGAGCTCGCGCATTACAGTCTCGAACGCGCCGACGCCGGGTACCACCAGGCCGTCGGCATTAAGCACGTCCTCCGGCTTGGAGCTGAGGATGACCTCGGCTCCTGCCCGCTCCAGGGCGCGCACGGCGGACCGGACGTTTCCCGAACCGTAATCCAGGACAGTGACCGTCGGCTTGCCTTCGGGCGACACAGGCTTCTTGCCGGTTGCCGGATCGATGACGGCGCCGTCCCGGAGAATTCGGCCGCTCACAGGGCACCCTTGGTGGAGGGGATTCCCTCCACGCGGGGATCGGGCTCTACCGCAGCACGCAGGGCGCGGGCGAAGGCCTTGAACTGCGCTTCCACAATGTGGTGCGGGTCGCGGCCCGCGATGACGTTCATGTGGAGGCAGATGCCGGCATGAAGCGTGATGGCCTCAAAGACGTGGCGGGTCAATGACCCCGTGAAGTGGCCGCCGATCAAGTGGTACTCCTGCCCGGCAGGCTCTCCGCCGTGCACCAGGTAGGGGCGGCCGGAGACGTCGACGACGGCGTGCGCCAGGGCTTCGTCGAGGGGCACGGTGGCCTCGCCGAACCTGCGGATCCCGGCCTTGTTTCCCAAGGCAGTGCGCAGAACTTCACCGAACGTGATGGCGACGTCCTCCACCGTGTGGTGGACGTCAATGTGGGTGTCGCCGGTGGCTTTGACCGTCATGTCAATGAGCGAGTGCTTGCAGAGCGCCGTCAGCATGTGGTCGTAGAACGGGACAGACGTGTCGATGTCCGAAACGCCTGTGCCGTCGAGGTTAATCTCCACGAGCACTGACGATTCACTGGTGGCACGCTCCATGCGTGCGGTCCGGGGCGCGGCAGCGTTCGATCCGGTGAAGCTCATGGTCATATGTCCTTTAGGCGAAGTCAGTGGTGCGAAAGCGAAGGAGATGTGCCGGCGCGCGGCGGCGCCGATACTTCAAGTTTAGGCGGGCAGCCCGGCCTGGCTGGCCAGGATGCGTTCCAGCGACGTCAGGAAGGCTGTGGTCTCCGTCTCAGTTCCCGCCGTGACACGCAGGTGGCCGGGGATGCCGACGTCGCGGATCAGCACGCCGTCATCCAGCAGCCGCTGCCAGACGTCATGCGGGCTGTCGAGGCCGCCGAAGAAGACATAGTTTGAATCGGAGGCGGCAGGTTTGAGTCCCAGTCGGGTCAGTTCCGAGACGATGCGGTCGCGCTGCTCCTTGATGTCCTCGACGTCGGCCATCAGCGCAGTGCGGTGCTTCAGGGCGGCGAGGGCTGTTGCCTGGGTGATGGCCGAAAGGTGGTACGGCAGCCGGACCAGGCGTAGTGCGTCCGTGACTTCAGGAGCGGCGGCCATGTAGCCCAGGCGGGCGCCCGCGAGGGCGAACGCCTTGCTCATGGTGCGGGACACGATGAGTCGCTCCCGGCCGGGCAGCAACGTAAGGGCGCTGGGCGTTCCGTCGTGGGCGAACTCGTGGTACGCCTCGTCAACGATCACGATGGTCTGGCTGGCCTCGCCGGCCGCGTACACGGCCTCCACCACGTCCAGGCCCAGGCCCGTACCGGTCGGGTTGTTCGGCGAGCAGAGGAAAACGATGTTGGGCTGAAGCTCTTTGACCTGCAACGCGGCCGATTCGGCGCTGAGCCCGTAATCGTCGGCCCGCTGCCCGACGATGTACCCGGTGTCCGTGCCGCTGGCCAGGAGCGGATACATGGAGTACGTGGGCGGGAATCCCAGGGCCGTCCGCCCGGGTCCGCCGAAAGCCTGGAGAATCTGCTGGAGGACCTCGTTGGACCCGTTGGCCGCCCAGATGTTGGTGGCATCAAGACCGTGGCCGAGATATTCGGCCAGCGCTTCCCGGAGTTCGGTGAACTCACGGTCCGGGTAGCGGTTGAGGCCCGCCGCGGCTTCCGTCACGGCCACGCTGATCGCGGCCCGGACGTCCGCCGGGACGCCATGGGTGTTTTCGTTGACGTTCAGCAGGATAGGTACATCCAACTGCGGGGCACCGTACGGGGTCAGTCCGCGGAGGTTGGTCCGGAGGGGAAGTCTGTTCAGACGCTCTAGCTGGTCATTCACCTGAACAGTTTAGGTCCGAAGCAGACGGCCGGAAAATGTGACGGCCTGCGGCGGCACACGCCCGAGCCCGCAGGCTCTTTACCTGGTGGGGACGAAGAGTTGCTGTCCGGGGACAACGCCGCCGGCGGAAAGGTTGTTCAACTGGGCAATATCCGCGATGACATCACGGGGATCACGCTCGGGCGCAACGGTACTGGCGATGGCCCAGAGTGACTGGCCGGCCTGCACCGTGACCGAGACTGTTGGCGTTAGCGACAGGTCGGCGGCAAAATCGGCGGCCTTTGCCGGGGCGTTGAGGAAACCTGCCAGGGAAAGCAGGATTGCGGCAAGAATCACCAGCGGGATGCCGATGAGGACAATCCGGCCCCTGCGGGTCAGGCGCAGCGGCGGCAACGGTTCCCTGCGCTGCCTTGGCGCCGAACCCGACGTCGAAACGGGTGCGGACCACTGCCGCGAGGTGAGGTCCTGCACGGAAATGAACTGCGGACGCGAGTCCTGCGAAGCAGATAAAGCTGACATGAAATGAGCCCTCCTGGACCATACTGTGCTGCCCGGCGCGCCCTCCGCGTCCACTTGCCGGTACCGGCCTGAGCCGTCCATAGATTCGAATATTCGAATCCGCAAGCAACGAGTAGAACACATGTTCGAACTTTGCTTCTTCATTTTTAGCACTTATCAACGAATATTGTCGAGACTCGCTAGAACAAATGTTTGAAAAAGCCCTGTGGCTGGCCTACGTTTGGATGAAAGAACAACCACCTCTGTAGTTCATCAGCAGGGTCTGACAATCAACTCCGACACCAGCCCCGGGGCGTTCCAGGCACCAGCGGCCGGAGCGGAGCCGGGCAACCGAAAGGCATTGGCGAACATGGCAGCACCAGCCGCCGAGGGCAAGGCGACACCGCAGCGCCGCCAACCCCCACGGACTCCCAAGGGGCTCACCGCCCGCCAAAAGAAGATCCTTGAAACCATCCAGCGCTCGGTGAATGACAACGGCTATCCGCCGTCGATGCGTGAAATCGGTGACACCGTGGGCCTGGCGAGTTTGTCGAGCGTGACCCACCAGCTCTCGCAACTGGAGAAGCTGGGATACCTTCGCCGGGACCCCAAGCGTCCGCGCGCCATGGAAGTCCTGATGCCGTTGACGCTTGACGGCGGGTCCCCTAAGGCGAACGGGACAACCAAGCCCTCAGTCCTGCACGGCATCGGCGGGACGGTCACCGAACTTCCCTCTGCCATGGACACCGCGATGGTGCCGTTGGTGGGCCGGATCGCGGCCGGCGGGCCCATCTTTGCTGACCAGGTGGTGGAAGATGTGATGCCCCTGCCCCGGCAGCTCGTGGGCCAGGGTGAGCTCTTTATGCTGCGCGTGGCCGGCGACTCCATGGTGGATGCTGCCATCTGCGACGGCGACTGGGTAGTGGTCCGACGGCAGGCAGACGCCTCCAACGGCGATATTGTCGCGGCCCTGCTGGACGACGAAGCCACCGTCAAGACCTTCCGCCAGCGCGATGGCCACACGTGGCTGTTGCCGCAGAACACCCAGTACGAGCCCATCCTGGGCGATCACGCCACAATCATGGGCAAGGTCGTCTCGGTCCTGCGGTCGCTATAGGACCTGCGCGCAGTCAGGCGCCCTTTCCGGCCAGCCTTTCCAGGGCGGCGAACGCGGTCTTGCGGTCCGTGGTGGGCCAGAACGGCGGCAGAGCGGCGCGGAGGAATCCGGCGTAGCGCTCGGTGGCCAGCCGGGAATCAAGCACCGCCACCACACCTTTATCTCTGGTGGAACGGATCAGCCTTCCCGCGCCCTGGGCCAGGCGGATGGCCGCGTGGGTCGCCGATACCGCCATAAAGCCGTTTCCGCCGGCCTGCGCAACGGCGCGGGACCGTGCGGTCATCAGCGGGTCATCCGGCCGCGGGAACGGGATGCGGTCGATCACCACCAGCCTGCATGATCCACCCGGAACATCAACGCCTTGCCACAGGGACATGGTGCCGAACAGGCAGGTATCGGGCTCGTCCGCGAACTGCTTCACCAGGGCCGTCATGGTGGAGTCGCCCTGGCAGAGAATGCTGAGGCCAAGCCGGGGACGCATCGCTTCAGCGGCCTCCTCGGCGGCTCGGCGCGACGAAAACAGACACAGGGCGCCGCCGCCGGACGCGCGGATCAGCGCCTCAAGTTCATCGAGGGCCTCCGGCGACGCCCCGCGGCCCGGCTTGGGGAGGTGCCCTGCGACGTAGAGGATCCCTTGTTTGGGATAGTCGAAGGGCGATCCGACATCGATCCCGCTCCAGCTGGGCGCGCCCTCCCCCACCAGTCCCAAGCCGCCGGCGGTCGGTTCAAAGGCTGAGCCGATGGCCAGGGTTGCCGAGGTCAGCACAACCGTGTGGCCGGCGAACAGCCCTTCGCGGAGCTTGCCGGCAACGCTAAGCGGCGCGATGTTGACCAGGACCGGCGCAGAGTCGTCGGGCTGCGCATAGCCCTGTTGCGGATCGAAGGAACTTGCGCGGGAAAACCACACAACCTCGCGGTTTTCACGGGCCACGATCAGCCGCTCGCACAGCTCGAGGATCAGCATCAGGCGTGAGCGCGCGAGCTGCCGCCCGCCGTCGGCCGTTTGGCTGCCGTCCCCCTTGGAATCGGACAGCGCGGCGCGGCAGGCCTCACGCAATTGGTCCACACAATCCAGCTGTTCGTCGTTGAGGCCATTCGGGAGCAGCCCGTTGGGCACGCCGGCCAAGGCGAGTTCCAGGTTGGCGGCAGCTGCGTTGAGGGCATCCACAGTGATGGCCGTGTGTTTCCGAGCGCCCGACGCCGCAGCGTGGACCATTGCCACGGAGAGTTGCCCCGATACCGCACCGGTGACCCGGTCCTGCAGTTCGTGGGCCTCGTCCACCACCACAACGTCGTATTCGGGAAGCACTGCCAGGCCTTCAAAGGCGCTGACAGCGAGCATGGCATGGTTGGTGACCACAACGTCGGCCTCGGCGGCGTCGTGGCGAGCCAGTTCGCTGAAGCATTCGGCTGCCATGGGGCATTTTTGGGCCCCCAGGCATTCCATGGACGTCACCGAAACTTGCCGCCAGGCCCGGTCAGTAACGCCGGGCAGGAGTTCGTCACGGTCGCCCGTGGTGGTCTTCTCCGCCCACTCGCGCAGGCGCACCACTTCCTTGCCCAGCTGGGACGAGGGCCCGCCCAATGCGGCGGCGAAATGCGGGACGCTGGTGTCTTCGCCGAGGGAGAACAGCTGGCCCTCGGCGGGTTCCTCGGAGGGGAACCCGCCTTCGAGCTTGTGCTGGCAGACATAGTTGGAGCGACCCTTGACCAGGGCCACCTTGACCGGGCGGTCCAGGGCAGGGGTGATGGTCTTCAGCAGCCGGGGAAGGTCGCGGCCCACAATCTGGGTCTGCAGCGCAAGCGTGGCCGTTGACACCAAGGTGGGTTTGTTGCTCACCAGCGAGTGCGCAATGAGCGGAATGAGGTAGGCCAGCGACTTTCCGGTCCCCGTTCCGGCCTGAACCAAGAGGTGGTCGCCGGTTTCGATGGCCTTGGCCACCTGCCTGGCCATCTCGTGCTGCCCACTGCGGCTTTGACCGCCCATGCCGGCCACGGCGCGGTCGAGCAATTCGATCACGAACTGCTCGCCGGCCGTACCTTTGACTTCCCCTGCCGCAACCTCAGTCATGGTTGATGAAGGGTTCCAGTTCAGCCGCAAGGCCCTCACGCACCATCACCAAAACACGGGTACCGTGCTCGCCGTGATCCAGGCTCAGGATCTCGGCATCGGTCTCGTGCAGTTTGCTGATCAGGTCACCGCGGTCGTAGGGAATAAGGAGCTCCAGCTTCACGCCGGGCCGCGGAATCCCCTCACTGATGGCATGCAGCAGTTCGGGGATCCCCTGGCCTGTGCGTGCCGAGACCACTATGTGGCGCGGCTCGCGCTGCTTGAGGCGCTCCACCACAAAAGGATCCGCGGCATCGGCCTTGTTCAGGACAATGATTTCGGGCACCTTGCGGGCATCCACTTCGCTGAAGACCTTGCGGACAGCGGCAATCTGGCCCTCGGGGTCCGGGTGGGACACGTCCACCACGTGCAGGATCAGATCCGCGTCAGCCACTTCCTCCAACGTGGAGCGGAAGGCCTCCACCAGCTGGGTGGGCAGTGAACGGACAAAACCCACGGTGTCCGCCAGGGTGTAGCCGAGGCCATCGGAGGTCTCTGCCTTTCGCACGGTGGGATCCAGGGTGGCGAAGAGTGCGTTCTCCACCAGCACGCCGGCGTCGGTCAGCCTGTTCAGCAGCGATGACTTCCCGGCGTTGGTGTACCCGGCAATCGCAACCGAAGGCACTGAATTACGACGGCGGTTGGCCCGCTTGGTCTCCCGCGCCGGCTTCATTGCAGCGATCTCGCGCCGCAGCTTGGCCATGCGGGTCCGGATCCGGCGACGGTCCAGTTCGATTTTTGTTTCACCCGGTCCGCGCGAACCCATGCCGGCGCCAGCGCCGCCCACCTGGCCACCGGCCTGGCGGGACATCGATTCACCCCAGCCACGCAGTCGTGGCAGGAGGTATTCGAGCTGCGCCAGTTCCACCTGGGCCTTGCCTTCACGGCTCTTGGCGTGCTGGGCAAAGATGTCCAGGATCAGGGCCGTGCGGTCAATGACTTTGACCTTGACAATGTCCTCGAGGCTACGCCTCTGGGACGGTGCCAGTTCGGCATCCACCACAACGGTGTCAGCCCCGGTGGCCATCACGATTTCCTTGAGCTCGAGGGCCTTTCCGGAACCCAGGAACGTGCCCGGGTCCGGTTTGGCACGGCGCTGCACCATCCCGTCCAGGACTTCCGAGCCTGCTGTTTCGGCGAGGGCGGCGAGCTCACGCAGGGAATTCTCCGCGTCCGCCAAGGTGCCTTCGGACCATAGCCCAGCCAGGACCACACGTTCGAGCCGCAGTTGCCGGTATTCGACCTCGGTGACATCTTCGAGTTCGGTGGACAGCCCGGCCACGCGCTTCAGCGCCCGGCGTTCCTCCCGGTCCTGCTGGTCGCCGTCGTAGCTGGTGTGTTCGTCGTCCAAGCGGGAGATCGCCTGGGCCCTGCCGAACACGCTCTTGTCACCGTCTGCGGCGATGACGTTCCTGGCCGGTACGTCCTTGGCGAGAATCCGGTCGATGACAGCTTGGATCTCCTCGGGACTCATGTCCTGGGCTGCTGGATCTGAACCGGTGTTGGGCTGGCTGGTCATGGTCTCCTTTGAAGTTTCGGCATTTTCAGAATAGTGCCGATCGTTGTTCAGTGGTGAAGTATTCGCGCTGGGCTGACGGCTTGCAGTCATCCGGGCCTCCTGGTCTGCTGCGCGCCGGTCGGGACCGGGCCGCGCAGGGAGTCTTCGCATCCGGGGATGCGTGGAGTGGTGGAAGCGCGGGCAAAACAGCAAGGACCGGCGGCGGCAGATCGCTCGAGTATTGCCCGGCGGCATACCAGATACGGAAGACCTGGCATGTGGCGCACTTGCGGAAGGTTAATACCTGCATCGCTGCGGGGCACGGCTTCGGAACAGGCGGCGTCCGGGAGGGACACCCGGCCGTGCCGGCTACTCGAAGATCAAGAACATGGGTTCAAGATTAGCAGAAGCGGTGCCCGCGGTTTCGCATTGTCCACCCCGGCCAACTAATCTGGCCAGTTATGGAGTCCGCACACTATTTCAGCGCATCGCCCGCCGGGCCGTTCACCCGCAAGCCGCTCACCGTGGAACTGGCCGGCGAGACACGCACGCTGCAGACGTCCGGCGGCATCTTCAGCCCCGACGGCATCGACAAGGGGACGGCGGTGCTCCTGGCCGAGGTCCCGGCCCCGGACCCCACAGGCAACCTCCTTGACATCGGCTGCGGCTGGGGGCCCATTGCCCTGACCCTCGCATTGCGGGCGCCACACGCCAAGGTCTACGCCGTGGACGTCAATGAACGCTGCATCACGCTGACCAACGAGAATGCGTCCCTGCTGGGCCTGGGCAACGTGCTGGCCAGCACTCCGGAGGCGGTGGACCCGGACCTGCGCTTTGACACGATCTGGTCCAATCCGCCCATCCGGATCGGCAAGGATGAACTCCACAGCCTCCTGAAGCTGTGGCTGCCCCGGCTGGCGCCGGGCGGCTCCGCGTGGCTGGTGGTCCAAAAAAACCTGGGCTCGGATTCGCTTCAGCGCTGGCTCGCGACGGAACTGGATGCATCCTTCGCCGTGAGCCGGGAGTCCACGTCCAAGTCCTTCCGCATCCTTCGGGTCAGGAAAGCGTCCCAGTAGCCACAATTACGGCGGGCCCGCTGAGCTCGACGTGCTCGTGCCCGCCCGCCCCGGCGAAGAACTTGACCCCGACCACGCCGCCCGGCACGTTGACCTGCCAGGAGTCCGGCGCTTCCGCCCCGGCCCAGTGCCGGATGGCCACTGCGGCGGCGCACGCGCCTGTTCCACAGGACTGGGTCTCGCCCACACCCCGCTCATGGACGCGCATGGTGATGGTGCCGATCCCCTTGTGGACCAGCGGTTCGGCAGGCACGACGAATTCAACGTTGGTTCCATTGGCCGGCACCGGATCGACCTTCGGAGCAGTGTAGAGCCTGGTGGCTTCCAATTCGGACAGTTCAGCCAGTGCCACCACGGTGTGCGGGTTGCCCATGCTCACTGACAGGGCCGGGCGGGGCACTTCCAGGCCGTCTGCGGTTACCAGCGAGTCCATGGCTTTCGCGGTCGCGTCGCCGGGGAAAATGAATTCCCACGCGCCCATGTCCACCGCATAGCTGTCCCCTGTCCGGACCACGGTCTTGACGCCGCCGCGCGTCCCGATGGTGAGCGCGCCGCCGTCGGGCAGGTCAACCAAGCCCTCGGCACGCAGGAAGTGCACAAATACGCGGACCCCGTTGCCGCACATTTCCGAGAGCGACCCGTCGCCGTTGCGGTAGTCCATGAACCATTCGGCCTCGGGGCTGCTCAGCAGCAGCTCGCGACCTTCGGAGAGGTACCGGGAGGGGACGGCCCGGATCAGTCCGTCGCCGCCGATCCCGCGGTGACGGTCGCAGAGCGCGGCTACCTGGCCGGCGTCGATGGTGTGGACGCCGTCTGGGTCGGCGACCAGCACAAAGTCGTTGCCGGTGCCGTGTCCCTTGGAGAAGCGGAGTCCGCCCAAGGTGTGGAAGACGGGCTCTGTGGTCTCTGCGGGAGTTGCGTCCATGGTCCTAGATTACCGGCTGAGAGCCACGGCCTGGGCCGCAAGGTCCGGCGCCTGCCAGTCCAGCCAAGTGATGCGGGGATCGGCGCGGAACCACGTGAGCTGGCGCCTGGCGAACTGCCGCGTGGCCACAATGGTGTCCTCGGCAGCCTCGCCAACTGTTGAACCGCCGGCGAGCACTTTCAGGAACTGGGCATAGCCGAGGGCCCTCGGCGCAGTTTTGCCGCCGCGGAGACCGGCCGTGTCCAGCTGGCGCACTTCCCCCAACAGCCCCTGGTCCACCATGTTGTGGACCCGCAGTGCCAGCCGTTCACGGAGGACGTCGCGGTCCACGGCCAGGCCGATCTGGACGGCAGGCTGGAAATACTCCCGCTGGGGCATAAAGGAACTGAAGGGCCGGCCGGTGAGCTCATGGACTTCGAGCGCCCTGATGATCCGGCGCGCATCGGAGACACGGCCCGCTGACACCGGATCCACCTCCCGGAGCCGTGCCAGGAGGGCATCCTGGCCAGCTTCATCGAGCTCAGCCTCGAGCCGCTGCCGGAGGACAGGATCCGTGCCCGGGAATTCGAGGACGTCGAGGGCGGCCCGCACGTAGAGACCCGAACCGCCCGCCAGAATGGCTCGCTTGCCGCGCGCGTGGATATCGCTGACAATGCTCCGGGCCTGCTGCTGGAAGTCTGAAACGCTGGCCTCCTCCGTGACGTCCAGGATGTCCAGAAGGTGGTGGGGAACACCCTTGCGCTCTGCCGGCGTGATCTTGGCGGTGCCTATGTCCATCCCGCGATAGAACTGCATGGCGTCGGCATTGATGACCTCGCCGTCCAGCTCCAGGGCAAGATTCACGGCTAGATCGGACTTACCTGACCCTGTGGGACCAACAACAGCAATAACCGGAGGCTGGACCACCGGTCAGCGGCTCCGTACCGGCAGCGTGGGCATCCCCAGCGAGACTCCGGTGCGGCCGGCGCCGCCTGCGGCAGCCGGCACGGGAGCGCCGCACGAATCTGCCTGGGACCTGTCCCAGGCGTCCCCCGCGCGGGAACGCCGCAGGCTGTAGTCCTGCAACGACGGGTCGGCCACGAGGTGGAAGGCTGCGGCCTCGGTGATGGTGACGGTGACCAGGTCCCCCGGACGCGGCACCTCTGCCCCCTCGGGAACGGAGAAGTGCACCAGTCGCTGGTCCTCGGACCGGCCGGACAGCCTGTGGGTTTCTTCGGACTTGCGCCCTGAGTGGGCGGTGACCATCACTTCTACCCGGCGGCCAAGCTGCGTGGCGTTTTCCTCGGCGGCGATCCTGTCCTGCAGTGCGGTCAGGCGTTCAAATCGCTCCTGGACCACGGCCTTAGGAAGCTGGTCCGGCAAGTCCGCCGCGGGAGTACCCGGACGCTTCGAGTACTGGAAGGTGAAAGCCGTCGCGAAGCGCGACTGCTCCACAACGTCAAGGGTGGCCTGGAAGTCTTCCTCGGTTTCGCCGGGGAAGCCGACAATGATGTCAGTGGAGATGGCGGCGTGCGGGATCTTCTCGCGGACCTTGTCCAGGATGCCCAAAAACTTGGTGGAACGGTAGGACCGTCTCATGTCCTTCAGGACTTTGTCGGACCCGGACTGCAGCGGCATGTGCAGCTGCGGCATCACGTTGGGGGTTTCGGCCATGGCGTCTATGACATCGTCGGTGAAGGCGGCGGGGTGGGGGCTGGTGAAGCGGACCCGTTCCAGGCCTTTAATTTCCCCACACGCGCGCAGGAGTTTGGAGAACGCCTGCCGGTCACCGAACTCCACACCGTAGGAGTTCACGTTCTGGCCCAGCAGGGTGACTTCGATGGCGCCGTCATCCACCAGGGCCTGGATTTCAGCCAGGATGTCGCCCGGGCGGCGGTCCTTTTCCTTCCCGCGCAGGGCCGGGACGATGCAGAACGTGCAGGTGTTGTTGCAGCCGACCGAGATGGAGACCCAGCCGGAATAGACCGAGTCACGCTTGGTGGGCAGGGTGGAGGGGAAGACGTCCAGGGATTCGAGGATCTCCAGCTGGGCTTCGTTGTTGTGCCGGGCCCGGTCCAACAGTGCCGGGAGGGCTCCGACATTGTGGGTGCCGAAGACAGCATCCACCCAGGGAGCCTTTTTCAGGATGGTCTCGCGGTCCTTCTGGGCCAGGCAGCCTCCCACGGCGATCTGCATACCCGGGTTGGCGGCCTTGACGGGCGCTAACATGCCCAGGTTGCCGTAGAGCTTGTTGTCCGCGTTTTCCCGGACCGCGCAAGTGTTGAACACCACGACGTCGGCCTGTTCACCGCTGGCCGGTACGTAGCCCGCTTCCTCGAGCATGCCGGCCATCCGCTCCGAATCATGCACGTTCATCTGGCAGCCGAAAGTGCGCACCTGATAGGTACGGGGCTGCTGGAGGGCTGGGTCGGCTGACGGGGCGGTACCGGATGCGGGGGAAGGAATGGTCAAACTCACCTGTTAAGGGTACCGGGTCGCTACGGTTGCGGGATCGCTCAGGTTGCCTTATCGGCGGGGGCACCGCTTCCCCGGGCCTACAGATCCAGCAGGCTGTCCGGTGCGTCTATCTGGGTCTCCGCATGTGCGTCGAGCACCTCGCCGACGATCCGGAACGCCTGCGACGGCTGATAGCCCTTGCGGGCAAGCATTGACGCCAGCCGCCGGGTGATCTTGTCCTGCTCGGCGCGGTCCGACAAATCCGTGCCTGCCCGGAGCTTGCGTTCCACCAGGAGCCGGGCCGACACTTCCTCGTCCGCGTCGGAAAGCTGTTCCAGTGCGGCGGCAGCGGTGTCCGCGTCAATTCCTTTGTCCGCCAGTTCGCGCCGGAGGGCCCCTTTGGCGAGCTTCCGAGACTGCGACCGGCTGCGCACCCACATGTCGGCGAACTCGGCGTCGTCAATGAGGCGGACCTCCTGGAAGCGGTCCAGGACGGCTTCCGCCACATCCTCCGGAATGTTCCGCTCGGCCAGTTTCCGCGCCAGCTGCAGCCGGCTCTTGGCCGAACTGGTCAACTGCCGCAACACAATGGCCCGCGCCACGGACGCTGGATCCGGTTCTGCCTCTGCGTTTGCCTCGGCGTCTCCGGCGATGGCAGCATCCGGATCGGGTCCATCCGGCCCGAAGCCGGGGCGTCCGCCCCGTCTCCGCTGCCGTCGCCCCGATCCGGTGTCCTGCCCGGCCGCACGCCATCCGGCGCTCTGCCCGGCCGTCACGTCAGGGGCGTCCCTAGAAGCCGTCAACAGCTTTCAGCTTCGGCGTGTCTTTGGCATCGGCTTCGGCGGGCTTGACTACCCCGACACCAAGCTTCTCCTTGATCAGGCGCTCCAGTTCGGTCGCCAGCTCTGGGTTGTCGCGCAGGAACCTGCGGGAGTTCTCCATGCCCTGGCCCAGCTGGTCGCCGTCGTACGTGAACCACGAGCCCGACTTCTTGATGATGCCGTGCTCCACGCCCATGTCGATGATGCCGCCCTCGCGGGAAATGCCCTGGCCATAGATGATGTCGAATTCGGCGATCTTGAAGGGCGGGGCCATCTTGTTCTTGACGATCTTGGCCTTGGTGCGGTTACCGACGGAGTCGGCACCTTCCTTGAGCGTCTGGATCCGACGGACGTCGATGCGGATGGACGCGTAGAACTTCAGGGCCTTACCGCCGGTGGTGGTCTCCGGGGAGCCGAAGAACACGCCGATCTTTTCACGGAGCTGGTTAATGAAGATGGCAGTGGTTTTGGTCTGGCTCAGGCGGCCGGTGATCTTACGCAGAGCCTGGCTCATAAGACGGGCCTGCAGACCCACGTGGCTGTCGCCCATGTCGCCCTCGATTTCCGCGCGCGGCACCAGGGCAGCAACGGAGTCGATGACGATGACGTCCAGCGAACCGGAGCCGATGAGCATGTCCATGATTTCCAGGGCCTGCTCGCCGGTATCCGGCTGCGAGACCAGGAGGGCGTCCGTATCCACGCCCAGCCTGGCGGCGTACTCGGGGTCCAGGGCGTGCTCGGCATCGATGAAGGCGGCAATGCCGCCCAGGCGCTGCGCGTTGGCAACGGCGTGCAGGGCCACGGTGGTCTTACCCGAAGATTCCGGGCCGTAGATCTCCACGACGCGGCCGCGGGGCAGGCCGCCAATTCCCAAGGCCACGTCCAACGCGATGGATCCGGTGGGGATGACCTCGATGGGGGCACGGACTTCATCGCCCAGCCGCATGACCGAGCCTTTGCCGAACTGCTTGTCAATCTGTGCCAGCGCTGCGTCGAGCGCCTTTTGACGATCCGGGGCTGCCGCCATGGTTCACACCTCTAATGCTTTCTCGCTTTGGAGTGGCCTCAGCGGCCATTTCTTGGTCATCTCTGACGCTAATGGCACCCGCTGACATTCTGGCCGGATGACATCGCCTATGTGGATAACCCACTACGAAAAGCATAGCTTTACCCGAACAGGTATTCGAACAGATCCGGCGGCGTGTCAGCGCAGAAAGGGCGCACGCGAGCCCGGGGAACGCTGTCCGGTTGGTGGCGGCGTCAGCCGCGCAGGGGTTTCACGTCGCGTCCCAGGCGCCGCTCCGGCGGCACATCCTGGACATCGCAGATGGCCAGCCACACCTGCCGGGGGCTCATTCCGGCCGCGAGGGCCTGGTCGGCGGTCCGCCCGCCGGCCCCGGCCAGGACCAGGGTGCTGCTCAAGACCCGGGAGTAGCCAGCCCCGAATTCGTCGTCCATAAGCCGCCAATAGTCACTGATCCGCACCAATAGAGTCTCTCACGGTCCCGGACCCTAGAATTGTTGCCATGAGCAACCCTGCCGACGGCCCTCCTGCGACAGGCCTTCCCGAAACCGGCCTTCCGGCAACGTCCCCTGCGGGGACAGGTACCGACAAGGACACCGTCGATGAGGCCCTGAACACCGTGGAACACCAAATCAGTCTCTTTTGGCGGCGCGCCCGGTCGGTGTCCCATCAGCTCTCGCGGCAGGTGCACCCGGACATGGAACCGGCAGCCTACGGCCTGCTTTCGGTCATCCGGCGCGAGGGACCCATCCGGTTGACAGACCTTGCCCTGAACATCGGAGTGGGCAAGCCATCCGTCAGCCGCCAGATCGCTTTCCTGGAAAGCATCGGGCTGGTGTTCAAGGAAGCTGACCCCCTGGACGGAAGGGCGCAGTCGATCCGCCTCACCGAAAAGGGCGAGGAAAAAATGCATCAGGTCCAGGATGCGCGCCGCCAGGATTTCCGTGAGCGGCTCGGTGAGTGGCCGGTCGGGGAACTGCAGACCCTCGCCGAATACATGGCAAAGCTCAACTCCCTCTTTGAACTCGACGGTTTCGCGAAGGACCCGTCCGCCGGCGACACGGCAAAATAGCCACCACACGCAAC
The DNA here is from genome assembly GCF_023913835.1 of Pseudarthrobacter raffinosi. NCBI lineage: Bacteria > Bacillati > Actinomycetota > Actinomycetes > Micrococcales > Micrococcaceae > Pseudarthrobacter > Pseudarthrobacter raffinosi. Next base: position 57,834 of record NZ_JAMXBG010000003.1, read on the forward strand.
AAAGCCTCCGGCCCATGGCCGGAGGCTTTGCTGTACTTCCTGTCTGGCTCCTGCGGACGGCTTACCGTGCGCCGGAAAGCAGGCCCTTGGACAGTTCGTTGTTGAGTTCAGCGCTCAAATCGCGATCAAGGTCGCGGCCGTAGCGCTGTGAGAATTCCTGGGGAACGGTGTCCGGAACGGCAACGCCCTCGGCGACGGCGACACGGTCGCTGACTTCCCTGAGCATGCTGGACAGCGGCACGTCCAGGGCTGAGCAGATTGACGAGAGGAGCTCTGATGAAGCTTCCTTCTGGCCGCGCTCTACTTCGCTGAGGTAGCCCAAGGAAACACGGGCACTGTGCGAAACTTCACGGAGCGTGCGTCCCTGGCGCTGGCGTACATCGCGCAGGACATCACCGATTTCGTGACGAAGTACAACCATCTTGCGCTCCTTCTGTTCGCTCTTGGCCTGATCGGCGAGGCCCACATCCTTCCAGCGGACAACGCCGTTTATGGATACGGGCTGCTTTACCATCTGTATCGCCTTGCTCCCTCATGAGTTCGGTCCGCCGTGGAGCGAACCGTGGTGGTTTATTCATCCTAGGCGCCTCCGCTCTCCGGAAGCGACACAATGTAATAACTAATGGACACCGGGATTTGTTCCCGGCAACTTTACGCCCGGTAGCTTCAGGAAGATAGGGCCGCGATCAGGCTTTCCAGCGCAGCGCCACAAGCCTGTCCGCGGATCTCTGCGCGGTTCCCGGTGAAGGCGTATTCGACATATGACGCACCGTCCGCTGTGGCAACCCCGATGAACACCGTTCCCACCGCTTTCCCGTCGTGTTCCTCCGGGCCGGCTACTCCTGTGGTGGCAACGCCGATATCTGCATGCAGCGCAGTCCTGGCCCCGGCCGCCATGGCCGCTGCGACAGCACCGTCAACTGATCCGGCGGCGGCCAGCAGCTCTGCCGGAACGCCCAGGACGTCCACTTTGACGGAGTTCTGGTAGGCCACCACGCCGCCTTGGAGAATGCCTGAGGCTCCGGCTGTGTCGGCGAGAACGGCGCTGACCATTCCCGCAGTGAGCGACTCCGCGGTCGCTACGGTGCGGCCCATTTCCAAGGCATTTTTGACTGCCTGTTCCGCCAGGTGGTGAAGGTTGGTCACATCGGCTCCCTAGTTGCCAGTTGTAGTTTTTCCGGCCCGCTTGCCCTGTGACCGGATGCGCAGGGCTTCAATGACGTATTCGACGCCGGTCCATACCGTGATCAGTACGGCCACCATCATGACGGCGAAAGCCACCCAGACAAGCCACGGCGCCAGCGCGCCGAGCGGCAGGAGGTACAGGAAGATCGCGGCTGTCTGAACGACCGTCTTGAGCTTGCCTCCGCGCGAGGCCGGGATGACACCGTACCGGATGACAAAGAACCGAAGGGCGGTGATGCCCCATTCCCTGACGAGGATGACGATGGTGACCCACCACGGCAGTTCATTCAGGATGGAGAGCATCACCAGGGCTGAGCCGATGAGGAGCTTGTCGGCGATGGGGTCTGCAATTTTGCCGAAATTGGTGACGAGGCCGCGGCTCCTGGCGATGTCGCCGTCAAGCTTGTCGGTGTAGATGGCGACGGCGAACGCCACCACCGCGGCCCAGCGCCACGGCCCTGACTCGCTGTCCAGCCCGGGGGCGTCGGCGAGGAGGAACCAGACGAAGAACGGCACCAGGGCGATGCGCAGCATGGTCAGGATGTTGGGAAGATTCCAGATTCCTGGGCTGCTGGAGCCGGCGGCAGTTGCTTCGGTGCTAGTCACACTCCTAGGCTACCGTCCGGTGAGTGACCAAGCGTCTTCGGAACCGTCCTCGTCGTCGCCCGAGGTGCCGTCGGCGCCGTCGAAGTACTCAACCTTCTGGCTGCGCTGGTCCAGGTCCGCCTGCACGAGGTCCTCCGCATAACCGCCCTGGGCAATGTTCGCGTTGGCGTTGTCGCTGAGCGCTGCCGTCTGTGAATCAGCAACGGCCGGCGCGTCCTGGCCCTTCATGGCTGCCAGCACCGATGCGAGGTCGTCCGGCTTCACCAGGACGTCGCGTGCCTTGGACCCTTCGGAGGGGCCAACCACTCCCCTGGACTCCAGGAGGTCCATTAGCCGTCCGGCCTTGGCGAAGCCCACCCGGAGCTTGCGCTGGAGCATCGACGTCGAACCGAACTGTGTGGTGACAACCAGTTCGGTGGCCGAAAGCAACACTTCCAGGTCGTCCCCGATGTCGTCGTCGATCTGCTTCTTTGGCGCCTCGGGGGCGACATCGTGGCGGTAGTCGACCTTGAGCTGGCCCTTGACGTGTTCCACCACCTTGTGGATTTCAGACTCCGTGACCCAGGCGCCCTGGACACGCATGGCCTTGGAGGCACCCATCGGCAGGAACAGCGCATCGCCCTGGCCGATGAGTTTTTCGGCACCGGGCTGGTCAAGGACCACGCGGGAGTCCGTGACGGAGGACGTGGCGAAGGCCATCCGCGAAGGCACGTTGGCCTTGATCAGGCCGGTGACGACGTCCACGGAGGGCCGCTGGGTGGCCAGGACCAGGTGGATGCCGGCGGCACGGGCCAGCTGGGTGATGCGGACGATGGAGTCTTCGACGTCGCGCGGTGCCACCATCATCAGGTCGGCGAGCTCGTCAACAATCACCAGCAGGTACGGGTAGGGCCGGATGACGCGCTTGGAATCAACGGGCGGCTGGACCTTGCCGGCGCGGACTGCCTTGTTGAAGTCATCGATGTGCTTGAACCCATAGTTGGCGAGGTCGTCGTAACGGGCGTCCATCTCACGGACCACCCACTGCAGGGCCTCGGCAGCCTTCTTCGGGTTGGTAATGATGGGCGTGATGAGGTGCGGGACGCCTTCGTAGGCGGTCAGTTCCACACGCTTGGGGTCCACCATGACCATGCGGACCTCATCCGGGGTTGCCCGCATAAGGATCGACGTGATCATGGAGTTCACGAACGAGGACTTACCGGCGCCAGTGGCACCTGCGACGAGCAGGTGGGGCATTTTGGCGAGGTTCGCCACAACATAGCCGCCTTCGACGTCCTTGCCAACGCCCATCACCATCGGGTGGTCGGTCCGCCGCGCGTTCTGGCTGCGCAGCACGTCACCGAGGGAAACGGTCTCGCGGTCCGTGTTGGGGATCTCGATGCCGATGGCGGACTTGCCCGGGATGGGGCTGAGGATCCGGACATCGCTGGAAGCCACGGCGTAGGAGATGTTCTTGGACAGGGCGGTGACGCGCTCCACCTTGGTGCCCGGGGAGAGCTCGATCTCGTACCGGGTGACGGTGGGGCCGCGGCTGAAGCCGGTGACCTGTGCCTCCACGTTGAACTGGTTAAGGGTCTCGGTCAGCGAAGCCACAATGGCGTCGTTGGCTTCGGTGCGCTCCTTGGGGATGGAGCCCGGGGTCAGAACGTCCGACGGCGGCAGGGTGTAGGTGACGTCGCCCGCCAGTGAGAGTTGCTCGGTCCGCTGCGGAATGGGAGCCGGAAGGGGCATGGGCGTGACGGGCTTGGCAGGCACCTGGGCAACGGCAGCGGGTGCAGCGTTGAGTGAGCCGGCGGCCACCATCCCGGGTGTGACCAGCGGGATGGCCTCAGTGGCGTTGTCCTCTGCCGGAGCCCTCCCTGCAGTGCCGAGGCCCTGGGCCGCTTTGATTTTTTCGACGGCGATTTCCGCCTGGGTGGGGCGGCGCACGCCGGGAGCGGGGCGCGGCCCGCGGCCCGACTTTGCGTCAGTCTCGTCGTCGTCGATGACGGCGTGCTCAAAGGCTTCGTCACCCACGTAGCCTTCCAGCCCGGCGTCGGACTCGTCGTCCTTGCCGAAGAAACGCCGCTTCTTCTTCCGCGGCGCCGGGGTTGCCTTCGATTCCTCGAGGTAGCTGCGGTCGTGGCTGTCCCCGCCGTCGCCGGGTTCCTGGAGGTCCAGGCCCATCAGATGCTCATAGGCGCCCCGCAGGCGGCGTGGAATGGCCCCGAAGGGGGTGGCGGTAATGATGAGCAGCGAGATGAAGGCCAGCAGGCCGTAGATCACCACGGGCACTGCCGCGTGGATGGCCCCGAGGGGTGAGGCGGCCAGGAAGCCGAGCATACCGCCGGCCTGCCGGAGGCCGTCGAAGCCTTCGGCAACGGTGGGCTGCCCTCCCACTACGTGGGCAAGGCCGCAGCCCGCAAACGTCATGATGAGGAAACCGATCCCCACCCGGTTGTTTCCGCGGCCGTCGTCGGGCTGCCGGAAGAGCCGGAAGGCACACACAAAAAGCATCAGCGGCAATAGCAGTGACATCCAGCCGAAGGTGCCGTTGACCACGCCGTAGACGGCGTCGGGGAACCAGCCGGTCATTCCCCACCACGCGAAGGTGGCGATGAAGACGCCCAGGGCAAGGTTGAACAGGGCCGCGCCGTCGCGGCGCTCCTCCGCCGGCAGGTCGCTGACGTCGGAGCCGATCCTGCGGACACCGCCGCCGACCAGATGGCCCACGGCCAGCCAGGCGCCGCCGACAATACGCAGGAGCCAGGGTTGCCGCTGTTCGACGGCGGGAAGCTGGCGCGTGCGTGTGGTGCCGGCCGAAGAGCCAGCCCGGCCGCCGGTGCGGCTGGACGCTGTGGCGCCTGCACCGCGGCCCGCCGTGCTGCCGGTTTTGGCGCTGGATTTGCCGCCAGCGGTGCCTCGGGGCGCGGGAGTGGTACGAGTGGCCATACGTGCCACGGTACCGGAACTGGCGCGGTTTTCCGCGGATTTCCGGCTGTTCCCGGCCTCATGTTGCGGATGGGAAAGGCCCGGTTCTACAAGAACCGGGCCTTTGCCATTCCGCTTGCCTTCGGGGCTATTACGCCTCGAGGACCACCGGGATGATCATGGGCTTGCGGCGCAGCTTGCGGTTGACCCAGGTGCCGACAACTCGGCGGACAACCTGCTGGAGCTGGTGGGTGGTGTGGTCCGTGCGGTTGAGCACGGCTTCTTCCAGGGCGGCGTTGATCTTGGGGATGATCTCGTCGAAGACTGAATCGTCCTCGGCCACGCCGCGGGCGTGGATCTCGGGTCCGGAGACCACCTTGCCGGTGGTGCGGTTGATGACGGTGATGATGGAGATGAAGCCTTCATCGCCAAGTGTCTGGCGGTCTTTGAGATCCGCTTCCGTGACTTCGCCGACGCTGGAGCCGTCCACGTAGACAAAGCCCACTTCAACCTGGCCCACCACGTCTGCGCGGTGGTCCTTGAGGTCGATCACGGTGCCGTTGTCGGCAAGGATGACGCTGGCGGTGGGGACGCCGGACTCGATGGCGATCTTGCCGTTGGCGATCAGGTGGCGGGTCTCGCCATGCACGGGCATGGCGTTGAGCGGCTCAAGGATGTTGTAGCAGTAGAGCAGCTCGCCAGCGGCTGCGTGTCCGGAGACGTGCACCTTGGCGTTGCCCTTGTGGATGACGTCCGCGCCGAGCTTGAGCAGGCCGTTGATGATGCGGAAGACGGCGTTTTCGTTGCCCGGGATGAGGCTGGAGGCCAGAATGACGGTGTCGCCGTCGCCCACCACCACGCGGTGGTCACCGGCGGCCATGCGGGAAAGCGCGGCCATCGGTTCGCCCTGGGAACCCGTGGACATCAGCACCACGCGGTTGTCCGGCATGTTGTCGATGTTCTTGATGTCCACGAGGAGGCCGTCGGGAACGTCCAGGTAGCCGAGCTTGGCGGCGATGGCCATGTTGCGGACCATGGAGCGGCCCACGAAGGCCACCTTGCGGTTGTGCTTGGCGGCGGCGTCGAGCACCTGCTGGACGCGGTGGACGTGCGAGGAGAAGGACGCCACGATGATGCGCTTGGTGGCCTGGCCGAACAGCCGTTCCAGCGTGGGTCCGATTTCCTTCTCGGCGGTGGTGAAGCCTGGCACATCCGCGTTGGTGGAGTCGGACATAAAGAGGTCAACGCCCTCTTCACCCAGCTTGGCGAAGTGCCGGAGGTCGGTGATCCGGCCGTCCAGGGGCAGCTGGTCCATCTTGAAGTCGCCCGTGTGCAGGACAGTGCCGCCGGCCGTGCGGATGAACACAGCCAAAGCATCGGGGATCGAGTGGTTGACCGCGACAAACTCGCACTCGAAGGGGCCAAACTTTTCGACCTGGCCCTCTTCAACGGTCATCGTGTACGGACGGATCCGGTGTTCCTGCAGCTTGGCCTCGATGAGCGCCAGCGTCAGCTGTGAGCCCACCAGGGGGATGTCGGCGCGCAGCCGCAGGAGGTATGGAACGGCGCCGATGTGGTCCTCGTGGCCGTGGGTAAGGACAACGGCCACGATGTCGTCGACACGGTTCTCGATGTAAGAGAAATCGGGCAGGATCAGGTCAACGCCGGGCTGCGTCTCCTCCGGGAAGAGGACACCACAGTCCACGATGAGCAGTTTGCCATCAATTTCGAACACGGCCATGTTGCGGCCGATCTCCCCCAGTCCGCCCAGCGGAACGATCCGGAGGGTGCCTTGCGGCAGGCGTGGAGGCGTGACAAGGCCGGGAAGGGCGGTTTGGGTCATAGTGCACTACTTTCCAGGCGGAAGGGTGCTGGTCTTAGCCCTCAGGGAAAGACCAGCCCCGCTTCCGCCAAATCCTCGCGGATGGTTACGATCTCGGCTTCGTCCGGCTCCACGAGGGGCAAACGGACAATCGAGTTGGGCAGGACTCCCTGCCATTTAAGAATTTGTTTGGCTGCAACGGCTCCCTGGACGCGGGTCATCGTTGCCCTCACAACGGGCAGCAGCTCGAAGTTGATCTTACGCGCGGTTTCGAAGTCGTTCGCATTGATGGCGTCGATCAGCTCGCGGAAGCGGCGCGTTGCGACGTGGGTTGTCACACCCACGAGCCCGACGGCGCCAAGGGACATCCACGGAAGGGTCAATCCGTCGTCGCCGGAGTAGAAGTACAGGTCCGTCTCTGCCATCACGCGGCTGGCTGCCATGAAATCGGCTTTGGCATCCTTGACGGCGACGATGTTCGGGTGCTGCGCCAAGCGGATCATGGTTTCGGGCTCGATCGCGATGGAGGAGCGGCCCGGAATGTCATAGAGCATAACGGGCACATCGGTTGCGGAGGCGACGGTCTCGAAGTGTGCCCGGACCCCGGCCTGGCTGGGCTTGTTGTAGTACGGCGTGACGAGCAGCAGGCCGTCGACGCCGAGCGCTGCCGCCTGCTGGGAGAGGCGCACCGAATGTGCGGTGTCGTTCGTCCCGGTGCCGGCGATGATGGCGGCGCGGTCTCCGACAGCCTCCTTGACAGCGCGGAACATGCCAAGGTTTTCTTCATCCGAGAGGGTGGACGTTTCGCCGGTGGTCCCGGTGACGACCAGGCCGTCGCAGCCATCGTCCACAAGCTTGGTGGCCAGTTCGGCCGCCTGCTTGTAGTCCACGGCGCCATCCTTGGTGAAGGGCGTGACCATAGCGGTCAGGAGCGTACCAAGGGCAGGAGCGGTGGCGGATTTGTGAGGCATGGAAAAAACGTTACCCTGTCGGCGGCTGGTTAGGACAATGGGGACGGCGTGATCCGCGTCAACTAGCGGGCCGCGATGCCCTAGGGAATGGGGTCAGCACGCACCGCAGATCGACCCCCGCAGGGTCAGCGGAATTTCCGCAAGGCACTCCGTTGCAGGATGGCGGTGACTATTTCGGTGCCTGTTCCGGCAGCCTTTTTCATTTCGAAGCCATCCGGTCCCCAGAACCCGCTGAGGCCGCAGGTGGGGCCCAGCGCCGTGTGTCCGCCAAGGTTCGCCAAGATGGCGAACATCCTGTTGTCCATGGCCCTGGCTCCGAGATGCAGGCCAAGCCGCCGTTCTTCCGCCTGCGTGTACAGGGCCGAAACGGCATAGATATCCGCGCCGGCCTGGGCTGCCCCGGTGGAGTGGTCCGGAATCGCGGCGTCAAAACAGATGGCCAGCGCGATCTTCCAGCCATCCAGCTCGATCACGACGGCACCGTCGCCCGCGGCAAAGGCCTCCCGCTCCGGGCCGTGGAGGTGGGTTTTGAACCCGAGTCCAGTGGTGCCGTCGGGGTGGATCACGAGACTGGCGAGCCGCGGCGTGCCGTCAGGTTCCCGATAGGCAGCACCTGCCACGGCGGTGATCCCCGTCCGGCGGCAGATTTCGTGGAGATCGGCCAGGCGCGGGTCATCGCGTTGAAGCCACGAGTCGTCAACAGCCAGTAGCGCCAGGTTGTACCCCGTCAACGACAGCTCAGGAAACACCACCAGCCGGGCACCGTGGGATTCGGCGTCCTCGACCAGCCGGACGTGTTCTTGCACGTTCGGGATAATCCCGCCTTCCAGCGCCTGGTACTGCACGGCAGAGACGGTCAGGGCATCAATCACCCCTCTATCCTAGGGATGCGCGCCTGGCCGAGGGAACTACGCCATCCTGCGGCTTCCCTGGCTGGCAGTAACGGTCCACCGCAGCCTCCCGCAGCCCCTCAGCCCAGGCCGCGAGCCGCTGGGCCGCCCGGACGTAGTGGAACAGTTCCGTGGGCGTCAAGGCGTCGAGGTCAGTTTCGTCCAACCTGCGGGCCAGCTCTGCACCCGCCGGCTGGGCGGTGAGTGTGACGCCTTCGTCCTGCCACTGGATGTCCACAGGGGGCCGACCTGCCACGAGCTGGCGGAAGAGGAAGTCCACCACTCCCGGGCTCATCGCTTTCATCAGTCCAACAGGCTGTGCCGAGCCGGGGTACTGGCCGTCCCGAGCGGGGCGCACGGATCCGCCGGCGGTTGGGGATTCCGGGAAGGGTCGCGGCTGGGATGGGGTTTGCATGGTCTCCATATTATTCGAACGTATATTCGAATACAAGGTCTACAAGACCGTGTTTCCGGCTGGCTCTTGGCTGCTGCCATAAAGGTTGGTGTGAGAACATCGCCTCATGACGTCCCGTGCCCCGGCAAGACCCTCGCGGGTGCCTCGAACCTCACAGGCCGTGGGCCGCCTCCGCGGTATTGACGCAGCCAGGGGGCTGGCGCTCCTTGGCATGATGGCCACACATCTGCTCCCAACCTTCGAGGCAAACGCCGACCTCACTCCCACGTGGATCGGCCTGACCTTCTCCGGCCGCGCGGCAGCCCTCTTCGCCGTGTTGGCGGGCGTGGGCCTGGCGCTGTCCACCGGAAAACAGGTACCTCCGGAAGGTGTTGCCCTGAACGCAGCACGCCGCGGCATCGCACTGCGCGCCCTGGTGATTGCCGCCGTCGGGCTCTCATTGGGCGGGCTGGAAGTGAACCTTGCGATCATCCTGGTCCACTACGCCCTGCTTTTCCTGTGCATCCTGCCGTTCCTGGGCCTGAAGCTGAAGGCACTGTGCGTCTGGGCCGTTGGCTGGATCGTGGTTTCCCCGGTCCTCGCATATCTCCTCCGCCCCTGGCTTATGGCAGCCAATCCGCCCCTGAATCTGGGGCACAACCCGTCCTGGGAAGACCTCTCGACCCCGTTCCCTCTGCTGGGAGACCTGTTCCTGACCGGTTACTACCCGGTGTTCCAGTGGCTGTCGTACCTGCTGGTGGGCCTGGTCATTGGCCGGCTGGCCCTCACCAAGGCGATGGTTCCTGTCCTGCTGCTCGCCGGCGGGACTGCGGTGGCCGCACTGGCCAAGGCTTTGGGCACCGCCGCAATGGAGACCTGGGGCGGCCGGGCCGCGCTGGAGGCAGTCCTGAACGCCCCCGGATACCCGCTGGACAGTGTCCTCCAGGTCAACCTCACGGGAATCCGGCAGGAAGGATCGTGGTGGTGGCTGGCGGCCGCGGCACCGCATTCGGCCACCACGCTGGATCTGCTTCACACCTGCGGCGTGGCGGCCGCCGTTGTGGGTGCGTTCCTCCTGCTCGGCAGTCTGGCTGACTGGCTGGACCTGGACCTGTTGCTGCCGCTGCGCGGCGCGGGGGCAATGACGCTCACGCTCTACTCAGCGCATGTGTGGGTGGTTTCGGCGTTCTACCTGAAGCCGCTGCCCCCCGGCTGGACCGAGGCGGGGATGTACTGGGCACATGCCGCGACGGCCATCGCCGTGGGCATCGTGTTTGTCCTCCTGAAATGGCGGGGGCCACTGGAACTGGTGGGCCATGCCGCCAACCAACTGGGGCGCGGCGGACGAGCGGGCCTGCGCTAGCCCGCGCTAGCCCGGTTACAGCTAACCCGCCGCAGAGAGTAGTCGCGGAGAGCAGGCTCCTACGCCGGAACCTGGCCGCGGAACAGCTTCACGGCGTCGCGCATGGAGGCGCGGGCGCGCTTGCGGTCCCCGGCAGCGTCATAGGCGCAGCTGAGCCGGAACCACGAACGCCAGTCACCGGGCGCCGCCTCCGCCTCGGCCTTGTACTTTTCGAATTCCAGGTCCGCGGCCGAGCGGACGATCCGGCCGGCGGGTGTGCGCGGCAGTTCGTCTACCGGGAGCCCGCCTTCGGCCTCCAGGACCTTGGCCATCTGTTCCGTGCGCGCGCCGAACAGCAGTTCACGGATCATAGCCCAGGCGCCGATGGCCGGGAGGACCAGGTAGGCAGCCCCGATGGCCTTGGCGGCGGGGTTGCTGTCCAGCAGCAGGAGCACGGAGCGCTGGAAGGACACCACCAGGTAGAAGACCAGCAGGAGCGTTACGGCACCCACCCAGATCTTGGTGCGGTTCTTCCGGAACGCGGCCAGGAACTCGCCCACGGCCTAGAGCCCCAGGTCCAGGTAGCCGTCCAGGCCCACCGTCAGTCCCGGATGCGCGGCGACGTTGCGCACGCCAAGCAGCACTCCGGGCATAAAAGAAGCACGGTCGAAGGAGTCGTGGCGGAAGGTCAGCTGCTCCCCCGGACCTCCGAGGAGCACCTCCTGGTGGGCCACCAGCCCGCGCAGCCGGACGCTGTGAACGCGGACTCCCTCAACCTCGCAACCCCGCGCGCCCGCGAGTTCACTGGTGGTCGCGTCAGGACTGGGCGGAACGTCCGCAGCCTTGCGCTCGGCAGCAATGAGCTGGGCGGTGCGCACAGCGGTCCCGGATGGCGCGTCAACCTTTTCCGGGTGGTGCAGTTCGATGATTTCCACGGACTCAAAATACTTAGACGCCTTGGCGGCAAAGGCCGAGGCCAGCACGGAGCCTAGGGCAAAGTTGGGGGCGATCAGCACTCCGGTTTCCGGGTGCTCCGCGAGCAGTGCTTCCAGGGCGGCGAGCCACGTGGAATCCCAGCCGGTGGTCCCCACGACGGCGTGCATGCCATGCTCGACGGCGTAGCGCACGTTCGCTTCCGTGCTCTCGGGGACGGTGAGGTCCACTACGATGTCGGCACCCGAAGTGGCCAGCTGGTCCAGCGAGTCGCCGCGTCCCAGGGCGGCTACGAGCATCAGGTCGGAGGCAGCTTCAACGGCCTTTACGGCTTCGGCGCCCATGCGCCCGTTGGCGCCCAGGACAGCCACGCGGGTGGGCGCGGAGAGTTGTTCGGTCATGCCGTTAACCCTACCGTCGGGCCGGGTGCGGGATTGAACCGGAGGCTGTGCGTTACCTCGCAACCGCCGGAAGGCGGAGGGAAGCCCGTACGGCTCAGCTGCCCGCGCCGACCCACTCCACCGTGCCGTCGGCGAAGAACTGCTCCTTCCAGATGGGAACCTGCTCCTTGATGCGGTCCACCAGTTCGGAACACACGGCAAAAGCCTGTCCGCGGTGCGCAGCCGAGACCGCACAAACCAGCGCCGGATCACCGATGTTGAGCATCCCGATGCGGTGGGCAGCCCAGATCCGCACGGGCTGCGTGGCGGCCCCGTCGCCGGCATGTTCGGCGGCCAGCCGCGCGACGACGTCGGCCATTACCTGGTGAGCCGTGGGGTGCGCACTGTAACTGAGCCGCTCCACTGCCTTGCCGCCGTCGTGATTCCGCACTACGCCGCTGAAACTGACCACGGCCCCTGCGGTGTCAGACTCCACCGCAGCGATCGCCTGATCGACGGAGATGGGTTCGGCGCTCAGCACGGCGTGGACCACTTCGAAAACCGGTTCAGTGGCCATGGCCGCCCTCCAGCTGGTCGCACAGGTGCCCGATCAACGGGTCCAGCACCGACAGGCCGTCCATAACGCCCTTGGGTGAGCCGGGCAGGTTAATGATGAACGTCTGCCCGGCAGCTCCCGCATGGCCGCGGCTGAGGGCCGCCAGCGGCGTTTTGGTTGCGCCTTCGCGCCGGATGGCCTCCATGATGCCCGGGATTTCACGGTCCAGAAGGGGCAGGGTGACGTCGGGTGTGCGGTCGTCCGGGCTGAGCCCTGTACCGCCGCTGGTGATCACGACGGCGGGATGCTGGGTGAGGAGGGCCCGGATCGCCGCACCGACGGGCGCGCCGTCCGGCACCACCATGGCGGGGTACGCCTCGAAGCCGTGCTCGGTGAGCCAGTCGATGATGACGGGCCCGGTTTCGTCCTCATAGATGCCTGCGGCGGCCCGGGTGGACGCAATGACAACCCCGGCCTTCCGGCCCTGCACCTCGCCGTGAGTGTGCGGCTCCGGCAGGTGGGGTTGGTGAGTGTGCGGCTCTGTGTTTGGCTCAGCCGGGTAAGTGCTCTCGGTGCTCATAGTGTCCAGTCCCCGCTCTTGCCGCCGCTTTTCGCCAGCACTTTGATGTCGGTCAGCACGGCGTGCTTGTCGACGGCCTTGATCATGTCGTACACGCTGAGGGCAGCCACGGAGGCCGCCGTCAGCGCTTCCATCTCAACCCCGGTGACCCCGCGGGTCTTGACCGTGGCCAGAATCTCCACGGAATCGGTTCCGAGCTCGAAGTCCACAGTGACTTTCGAGAGCGGCAAAGGATGGCAGAGCGGGATGAGTTCGGGGGTCTTTTTTGCCGCCATGATGCCGGCAACCCGCGCCACGGCCAGGGCATCACCCTTGGGCAGGCCGCCGGATCCGAGCAGGCCCAGCACTTCGTCAGTGGTGCGGACGGTGGCAGTGGCGGTGGCTTCCCGCGTGGTTTCGGATTTGCCTGACACGTCCACCATCTGGGCGCTTCCGTCCTGGCGCAGGTGGGTCAGCGCGGACGGGCTATGTTCTGGATTCACAGCATCCATACTTCCACCTCGTCACCTTCGGCGAGCGCCGAGACCCCAACGGGTACGTGCACCAGCGCGTTGGAGCCGGCGAGGGCATGCATGAGGTGGGAGCTTTCGCCCCCTTCCAGGCGGACGGCTCCGTCCCCCTGAAGGGTTCCGCGCCGGACCTGGTGCTTGTGTTCAGGCGACGAAAGGCTGTGGCCCAGCCGTGCGCGGACCGGAATCCGCGGTGCCGGCGATCCAAACAGTTCAGCCAGCACAGGCCGCAGGAACATTTCGAAGGAAACCAGGCAGCTAACAGGGTTTCCCGGGAATCCGAGGAAAGGCAAACCGTCGAACGTCCCGATGCCCTGCGGGCCGCCGGGCTGCATGGCCACATGCAGGAACTCGGTGGCCTGGCCCTCCATGGCCTGGCGGACCACTTCGTAGGCTCCTTTGCTGACGCCGCCCGTGGTAACGATCAGGTCCACCGTGCCGGCATGGCTGCGCAGGAGTGCCCGGAATTCGTCAGGGTGGTCCGAGGCAATGGCCGTGCGCACCACGGCCAGGCCCGCTTGCCGCATGGCGCTTTCGAGGAGGGTTCCGTTGGAATCGTAGATCTTGCCGGCCGGCAGGGGCTGGCCGGGTTCCACCACTTCGTCGCCCGTGGTGGCCAGCAGGACGGTCACCGGCCTGTGCACAGTAACTTCGGCGATCCCCAGGGCCGCCAGCAGCCCCAGCTGCGCCGGGCCAAGGAAGGTACCCGAGGCCAGCGCCCGCTCCCCCTCCGCAATATCGCTGCCGGCCGACCGCACGAAGGTGCCGGCCGCCGTCGCCGGCAGCCACACAGTGGTTGTTTCCCCCGGGGCGGGGAACCGGTCCGGAACGGCACGTTCCACGGGCACGACGGCGTCAGCACCGGCGGGAATCATGGCTCCCGTCATGATGGGGGCGGCAGTGCCGCGGTCCAGGGCCGCCGGCACGGCACCTGCCGGAACGGGGACACCCACAGGCAGCTCCGCACCGCCGTCGGGCACGTCCAGGCTGTTGACGGCAAAGCCGTCCATTTGGGAGTTGGCGAACGGCGGAAGGTTCAGGGCGGCCATCACGTCCTGGGCCAGGCCCTTGCCCAGCGCGTCGCGAAGTGCCAGCGTTTCCGTCCGTTCCTGGGCCAGCAGGGGCGCCAGCAGTTCGGTGACGGCGGCGCGGTGCAGGGCGACGGACCGTGCCTGGTGGTGCATGTGGCCGCGCTGGTGCGGAGGGCTGTGCATGGTCTTGCCTTCGGTCCGGGCGGTCATGGATTCACGTCAACTCTAATGGTGTGGAAGCCTGTGGCACCGTCGGGAGCAACCGGCCGGCGGTCCTCCACCTGCGGCTCGCCGTTGAGGTCTGTGGCGCGGACCTGGACCTCGTACTGGCCCGGAGCCAGGTCGATGCCCAGCTGCCACTGGTACCAGGTGTCCAGCGAAATCCCGGGCGCGAGGCGGGCCGCCTGCCACGGACCGCGGTTGACCCGGAGCTCCACTTTGCCGACCCCGGTGTGCTGGGCCCAGGCCACGCCGCCAAACATGACCGTTCCAGCACCCACCCGCCGGCCGGTGCGCGGAACGTCGATCCGCGAGGACGTTTTGATGGGGCCGCGGTCGGACCAGCCGCGCGGCGTCCAATAGCCGACGTCGTCCGCGAACCTGGTGAGACGGAGTTCCGTGAGCCATTTGGTCGCGGAAACGTAGCCGTAGAGGCCCGGCACGATCAACCGGACCGGGAAGCCGTGTTCCAGCGGCAACGGTTCGCCGTTCATCCCCACCGCAAGCAGGGCGTCCCGCTGATCAGTGAGGACCTCCAGCGGTGTGCCCGCCGTCCAGCCGTCGGAGCTCCGGGACAGCACCATGTCGGCGCCGGACTGCGGCCGGGCAAGGGCCAGGAGTTCCCGCACCGGCCAGCCGAGCCAGCGGGCATTGCCGATCAGGTCCCCGCCCACTTCGTTGGAGACGCAGGCGATGGTCACATGACGTTCGATCAGCGGCTTGGCCAGCAGATCGGCCAGGTTCAGCTCAATCTCCTGTTCCACCATCCCCGTGACGCGGAGTACCCAAGATTCAGGGTCGAGGGACGGGACGATCAGGGCGGTGTCAATCCGGTAGAAGTCCCGGTTCGGTGTAACCAGCGGCTGCATCCCGTCCAGGCCGACCTCGGCGCCGGCCGGGATGGCGGGCGCTCCGGAGACTGCGGCAGGCAGTTGCAGCATCTCGCGGGCAGTACTGATGCCGGAGGCTGCACCTCGCCAGACCGCGGCCACAACCCCGCCAACGGCGGTGGCCCCCGCGCTCGCAGCCAAGACCTGCAGGAACGTGCGCCGCCCGGCGGTTGCTGCTGTCCCCGCGGGAACTTGCGCCGTCGCGGCGTTTGTCCCGGCTGCTGTCCCCGCTGCACCTGTTCCAGCTGCGCCGGCCGGGTGCCCTTCGTGGAGCCGCCGGATCAGCCATCCCAGCTGCAGGGCACCGGACAGGGCTGCGGCCAGTGCCACTACAGCCGCGGCCGGGGTCATCTGGGCACGCGTGAGGACCGCACTGAGCCCGACGAGCCCAAAAACAGCAATCACCGCCCCACCGGCAAACCGCCTGCGCTGCTCCAGGATCCCTGCCAATGCCCCGACGGCCGCGATAACCAGCAGCATCCCGCCCACGAACACCGCTTTGTCGGCGGTGCCGAAAAGCGAGATGGCCCAGTCCTTCACACCCGGCGGAACAGCGTCGATCACGGCTCCGCCGACTGCCGTCAAGGGCGAGAGGGACGGACTGAACAGACCTGCCAGCAGCTCCCCTATTACGACGGCGGCGCCGGCGGCCACGGCTCCCGACGCGGCGGCCCAGCGACGGCTGCCTCGAGCGGCACCGTCGGTTCCCGAGCGCCCTGGAGAGGTGGCGCCGTCGTCGGCCGTTTCCTGCAGGGGCTGGGAGCTGTTCACCTCTCCAGCATAGGTTCGCCGGGCCCCGGCGGCGCGGGACTTCGCCACCGTTCGGAGGGACTTCCGGCGATGGAGCGGATCCCGGGCGTCATGGGCGTGATCCCGGGGGTAAACGTGGCGTAGCCTGAATTCATGAGTGTTCAGCTAGGCATGCCACAACCCCGGGAGGATGCAGGGCCGGGGCTGCCGCCTGCCCGGCCGGCCGGCACGGCGCCGGGACTGCTGGACCAGTACGGCCGCCGGGCCACGGACATGAGGCTGTCGCTGACGGACAAATGCAATCTGCGCTGCACCTACTGCATGCCGGCCGAGGGGCTTGAATGGCTTTCCAAGCAGGCCGTGATGTCCGCCGAGGAGATCGTGCGGATTGTCCGGATCGGCGTGGAGCTGCTCGGTGTTCGCGAACTGCGTCTGACGGGCGGGGAGCCACTGGTCAGGGCGGACCTGATTGACATCATTGCGGCCCTGCGCAGCAACCATCCGGAACTGCCCATCTCCATGACCACCAACGGCGTGGGCCTGGACAAGAAGGCCGCCACGCTCAAGGCTGCGGGCCTGACCCGCATCAACGTCTCACTGGATTCGCTGCACGAAGAAACCTTCACCAAGCTGACCCGGCGCCCCTTCCTGGACCGTGTCCTGGCCGGCGTCGATGCCGCCTGGGCCGCGGGACTGGGCCCCGTCAAACTCAACGCCGTCCTGATGCGGGGCATCAACGACACCGAGTCGCCGTCCCTGCTCGCCTGGGCGCTGGACCGCGGCTACGAACTGCGCTTCATCGAGCAGATGCCGCTCGACGCAGACCACGGCTGGACCCGCCGGAACATGATCACCGCGGCCGAGATTCGCACTCTGCTCTCGCGCGACTTTGTGTTGAGTCCCGATCCCCGCGCCCGCGATGGAGCCCCCGCGGAACGCTTTGAAGTACGACGCCGGGCAGCCGGGACCGCGGGGCCGGATAGTCCCGTGCTGGGTACCGAGGGACTAGTGTCTGCCGCTAACGTGCATCGGCCGGAAGGCGTGGAGGCGGCGCCGGAAGCCCAAGGGCCGGTGCTCGGCACCGTGGGCATCATCGCGTCCGTCACGGAGCCGTTCTGCTCCGACTGCCGTCGCACACGGATCACCGCCGAGGGCAAGATCATGAGCTGTCTGTTCTCCCGTGAGGAGTTTGATCTCTTGGGTCTTCTGCGGGACGGCGCCGGTGATCAGGCCCTGGCCGAACGCTGGCAGGATGCCATGTGGGTCAAGCCAAAGGCCCACGGCATGGACCACACAGGTCTCGGCGCGGCGGACTTTGTCCAGCCGGACCGCAGCATGAGCGCCATCGGAGGCTGAATTCTTGAACGTACGTTACTTCGCTGCCGCACGCGCTGCCGCTGGGGTCGAAGAAGAGCTCTTCGATCTCGCGCCGGGGGCCACAGTGGCCGACCTGCTGCTGGCAGTCCTGGCTGTGGACCGCGCCGAGCCCGCTGCCGGCACTCCTCCCCTGCAACGTATCCTGTCCCGGAGCAGTTTCCTGCTCAACGAGGTGGCCGTCCGGGACCGCACGACTGTGTTAAATCCGGGCGATGTGGTCGACGTGCTGCCTCCGTTCGCCGGCGGGTAGGACACCTTGCAGACGGCGCGAGGGGACACTTGAGGCCCCGGATCTTGGCGCGAACGAACATTTGAGGCCCCGCGTCCTTGGTGCGAACGGACAGTTGAGGCCCCTGCAACGACACCTTGAAACCGCCCACGGATGCAGGCACTTACAGTTGCTTCGCGGAGTTATGCACATAGCCGTTCAGGCTGGCCGTTATTGTCAGACCCTCGCGGGATGATTTGAGTATGGATAGCAGAGCAGCTGTGGCGACGGCGGAGTCCCTTTCGGCATCCTTCGCTGAGCTGGCTGTGGTGCTCCGGGACGGGACTGATTCCGGCTGTTCCGGGGACGCTGATCCTATGCGTCGGAGAGCAGATGAATTCCTGGACGGGCTGGCCGAGATCTCACGGCTGGACGCGAAAAGTGCCGCACTGAAGGCCTGGCTGGCTGCCAGTTACACCGCCGCCGCCGAGGCTCTGGCGGGCCCTGCAACGTCGCCCGAGGACCATACCGGGCAGGAGATGGCCGTGGTCGCGGAGGTCGCGTGTGCCCTGACGGTCAGTGAACGCGCTGCCGGGGCCCTCCTCGCCGAAGCCCACGCCCTGACCACGGCCCTGCCGCTGACATTCTCCGCGCTGCAGGCAGGGACGATCTCGTGGCAGCACGCCCGGATCATGGTCGACGAAACCACCAACCTCGACAGGCCGGGCGCGGCGGCGTTGGAGGCACATTTCCTGGACCCTCACGTGGTGAATCCGGCACGTGGCCCGGCCGGTGAGCTCATCCCCGGAAGGTTCCGGCACAAGGCCCGCACCTGGCGGGAACGCCACCACCCGGTCAGCATCGAAAAACGCCATATCAAGAGCGCAGCCGACCGAGGCCTGGAATATGCCCCGGACCGCGACGGGATGGCCTGGCTCTCCGCCTACCTCCCTGCGGACACCGCCGCGGGGATCTGGAACCGCACCACCACAGTGGCCAGGGCGTTGCAGGGGCCTCATGAGGACCGGAACCTCAGCCAGCTCCGAGCAGACATCGCCGCCACCTGGCTTCTGACCAACAACAGTGCAGGCAGCGGAACCGGTGATGAGGGTAGGGAAAAGAGCGGCGGCGCGACCGGCGAAACGAGCCACGAAGAGACCGGGGGCATCGCCGTGGGCGGCGGTGTTCCATCCCCGCGGGCGCAGGTGTTGATCACGGTCCCGGTCATGGCGCTGCTGGGCCAGACCGACGAACCCGCCATGCTCGACGGATACGGGCCGATCCCGCCATCCATGGCCCGCCACCTGATCGCCGACGGTGCCGAATCCTTCCACCGCGTCCTGATCGATCCCCGCGACGGAGCACCCCTGGAAATCGGCAGAACCAGCTACCGGCTCACCAAAGCCCAACGCCAATGGCTACGACTACGGGACGGGAAATGCCCGTTCCCAGGCTGCAGCAACCAGTCCCTCGACAACGAAGCGGACCACCTCCTCGCCTGGGCCCACGGCGGCACCACCGGCATCCCAAATCTCGGCCAACCCTGCCACAAACACCACAGACTCCGCCACATCACCGGTTGGAAACCCACCACCGCCACCAAGAATGAACCACCCGGCTGGATATCACCGTCCGGACGGCACTACCAAAGCGAACACCCCGACTGGGAACCACCCCACTGGCCAGCCAACATCCCCATGCCCGGCGCCGGCACCAGCACCGGTTCGGTCTTGGACGCGGACCTGGACTTGGAACTCGACCTGGACCTGGACCTGGACCTGGACCTGGGCATACCACCGGCACGGAGCTGAACTGCGTTTCGGTTACTGGGCCGCTCCCATCGCCAGGGCCAACAACGTCGCGCGGCTATGGACGCCGCATGTCTCGAAAATCTGCTTGAACTGATCCTGGACGGTATGGGCCCCGATCCCCAAGGCGTCAGCCATGGCGTTGGTGTCGGCGCCGCTGGCGGCAAGCTCAAACAATTCCCGCTGGCGCGTTGTCAGCCCGAAGCTCCGGGCGAACATATCAAGCCTCGCCGCCGGAGGGCAGGCCTGGATGGTGACGGCCAATGGCGGAATGGCCGCCGTGCCGGTAGAGTCCATCCGGCTGGCCTGGAGGAGGGCCCACTGGCCTGACCCGATGTGCACACGGGCGGACGCAGGATGACGATCCACGCCCGCCTCACGCGCCAGCAGCTGGGCAGCGACGTTGAGGACCTCGGCCGGTACGCGTTGAAAGGGACGCGGGCCGGCCTGGAGCAGTCCAAGCCACTCCTCCACCGAAGCCGTTCCACCCACCACCGCCATATCCGCATCCAGAGTCAGCACAGCCTGCTGAGGCAGTCCGGCCCAGGACGTTCGCCGACGGCTTACGCCCGCGTACGGACCACCTCGTGTCCTACGGGGTCGCGTCCGCCAGGCACCTCCAGGAGAAATTGCCGGGCTATCGAACGACGAAGGGCGGGCATGACCTCACGCGTCACGGCAGCGACGTATCCCACTTCGTCGGCGGTAAAGGGATTTTCCTTCGCCGTTCGCCAGAGGTCAATCCAACCCCAGCAACCGTGCTTGTCCGCCAGCACTGCGAACAGGACATCGGTCACTCCGTAGCGCTTCATCAGGCCATCCCATACCAGGCTCCGTGATGGATTGCCGGCAGTTTCGCGCAGCAGCGTCGTGACCGGCGACGGGCTGATCGCCAACTGCGTCCACCGACCTGCCTGCGTCAGATACTTGAGCCTGATCAGCAACGGCAGTTCGTCCGGGCACGGAATCCGGGCCATGGGCGACATGCCCGTCGCCGTCAGCGGATCTGAGAGCGGCCACACGAAAGCACTGAACGGAAGCACCCGGCCCAACTCAGCGAGCACGGCAGTGCGTAACGAGTGGTGATCCGGGGCGGAGTCGCCGATGAGCCGGATCCGTTCAAAGCTCCTGTTCCAGGGCCTGCCGGGGGTCATTCCCCCAGTATGCCCTCTGTGGACAGCGCCGGGTTTTCTACCAAGACCCCAGATTTCTGGGATACCGGCCACATCGGCCGGCAGTTAACGTGACAGTACGCGACGCAGCGGAACCGTGCGGCTGTCCCAGGACAGGAGCCATGGGTTGGACAGCACGGAGGCAAATAAGTGCGATCAACTAACACGATGAGCTAAGGAGAATTAGCAATGTACACACTGCAAATCGAACATGGCATTAAGGACTTTGGCATGTGGAAAGAAGCCTTCGACCGGGATCCAGTGGACCGCGCGGCCTCCGGAGTCGTCGGCCACCGGATTTCCCAGCCTGTGGATGATTCCCACTACGTGGTGGTGGAACTCGATTTCAACGAACCCGGCCAGGCTGAGCAATTGCCGGCGAACCTGAAAAGTAGGGTGTGGAATTCGTCTTCCGCAGCGCCAGCCTTGAACGGCGCTCCGCGGACAAGGATTCTGGAATCAGCCGGCTGACGGTCGGAATTCTGCAGGGGCCCCAAGTGTCCGTTCGCGCAGGGGTCGGGATGGGGTCAGACGCGGCGGCACTCGGAGTTCATGAACGGGACAAAGGCCTGGCCGTCGCCGAGGCGCAACTCGGCGGTGTGGATCAGCACGTCGTTGTCCACCCGGAAAGTATGGCGGGCAGTCCCCCGGTCACTGTGGCGCTCGACGCGCAGCACACCGTCCACCCACGTGCAGCGGGCCGGGGCTCCCGGCGGTAGGCCCATGCTGTCCACGTGGTACCAGAGGATGTCGTTGTGGTCACGGTCGACAGTAAAAACGCCGTGGCCTTCAAAGTGCGTGCCATCAGCTTCGGTGTGTCTGTAACTTTGCACGACTGCGTAGCCCCCGGCAGCCCTGGTGTAACTGATTTCCGCCGAGGCCGTGCGCTTGGGCCCCCAGGCCGACGCGTCCAGCCAGGTGGTGCCGCGCCAATGGCCCAGGAAGTTCTCCAGGACGGCGTGCACCGTGCCCGGCTGCGGAAAGTTCATAGGTTCATTATGGCGGGCGCAAGCCTGCCCGTCAGAGACCGAAGGTTTCGGTCTCCTCGAACGGGCCCACCACGGTGACAGTCCGCGGGGCGGCCGCCAGTTCCCTGGCAAGCTCCTGGACCTCCTGCGCAGTGACCGCCTTGATCTGGCGCAGGGTCTCGTCG
The DNA here is from genome assembly GCF_023913835.1 of Pseudarthrobacter raffinosi. Lineage (NCBI taxonomy): Bacteria > Bacillati > Actinomycetota > Actinomycetes > Micrococcales > Micrococcaceae > Pseudarthrobacter > Pseudarthrobacter raffinosi. The sequence goes on from NZ_JAMXBG010000003.1 coordinate 79,520, forward strand.
ATGTCCTGGTATTCACCGGACACGAGTTCAGCACGGCCCAGGCGGGACATGCGGGAACCCGTGTCCTCCAGTGCCAGGACAATTCCACCGCAGAGCTGGCCCACGGCCTTGCGCAGTTCGTCGTCGGAGATCCCGCCTTCGGCAAGCTTGTCCAGCTCCAGCCCCAGCAGGTCCAGTACCTGGCGGACCTTGGACGGAGTGCACCCTGCGTACATCCCGAAGTAGCCTGCATCCGCGTAGGAGGAGGCAAAGGAGTACGTGGAGTACACCAGGCCACGCTTCTCGCGGATCTCCTGGAACAGCCGCGAGGACATCCCGCCGCCCAGGACGGCGTTGAGGACGCTCATGACGTAGCGGCGTTCATCGGTGGCCACAATCGTCGGGCAGCCCATGATGATATTCGCCTGTTCCACCGCACGCTTGACCACATGCAGCCCGGCTGTGCCGGTGATGTCCGCCCGCTCGGTGGAGCGGCGATCCACCGGAGCGGCATCCGGCTCAAGTGACCACCCGGCAGTGTGGAGGGCGTCCACCACAAGGCTGCAGACGACGTCGTGCTCCAAGCCCCCGGCGGCGGTGATGACCAGCTCATCCGGGCGGTAGTAACGGCGGTAGTGCTCCCAGACGGACTCGCGGGCGACGGCGCGGATCGCGGCGGGCGTGCCGCCGATAGGGCGGCCCAGCGGGTGGGTGCCCAGGACGGCAGCCACAAAGTTTTCATGTGCAACGTCCGTGGGGTCGTCGCTGTCCATGGCGATTTCCTCCAGGATGACGTCGCGCTCCTGCTCCATCTCGGCCGGATCCAGGACGGCACCGGTGATCATGTCGGCAATGACCTCGATGGCCATGGGCAGGTCCGTGTCCAGCACGCGCGCGAAATAGCACGTGCTCTCCTTGGCCGTGGCTGCGTTGGACTCCCCGCCCACCTCGTCAAAGGCCGAGGCGATCTCCAGGGCAGTGCGGCGTTTGGTCCCCTTGAACAGCAGGTGCTCCAGGAAGTGCGTGGAGCCGTGCTGGCCCGGGGCTTCATCGCGTGACCCGACGCCCACCCAGAAACCGATGGTCGCCGAACGCTGGCCCGGCATCGCTTCGGTGAGCACCCGAACGCCGCCCGGCAGCACCGAACGCCGGACAACGGAGCCGCCGTCGGAGCCGTGGACCAGGGTGTCGCCGGGCTGGTTCTGCTCAAGCGGCAGGGGTACAACAGTCATTGAAGCCTTTCAGGAGCGGCAGCCGGATCTGGCTGCCATCGTAACAGCGGCGGGGCCGGTGGATCATCCACCGGCCCCGCCGATTCATGCTGTGTGGAGGAGGATGCTCCTCCACGTCAGTGGACTACTCCGCTTCGACAGCGCTCTCTGCGGCGGAAGCGTCAACGCTCTCGGCGCCTTCTTCTTCAGCCACTACGGGGGACAGCGACAGCTTTCCACGGTCATCGATCTTGGTGATTTCCACCTGGATCTTCTGGCCGACGGAAACCACGTCATCAACGTTGTCCACGCGCTTGCCGTTGGCCAGCTTGCGCAGCTCGGAGATGTGCAGCAGGCCGTCCTTGCCCGGAGTCAGCGAAATGAAGGCACCGAAGGTGGTGGTCTTGACGACCGTACCCAGGTAGCGCTCGCCGATTTCCGGGATCTGCGGGTTGGCAATGGCGTTGATGGCGGAGCGTGCTGCGTCAGCAGACGGACCGTTGGTGGCGCCAATGTAGACCGTGCCGTCGTCCTCGATGGAGATGTCGGCGCCGGTGTCTTCCTGGATCTGGTTGATCATCTTGCCCTTGGGCCCAATGACCTCGCCGATCTTGTCAACCGGGATCTTGACCGCGATGACGCGCGGCGCGAACTCGGAGAGCTCATCCGGGGTGTCGATCGCGGAGTTCAGGACGTCCAGGATGTGCAGTCGGGCTTCGCGGGCCTGCTTCAGCGCTGCTGCCAGCACGGAAGCGGGGATGCCGTCGAGCTTCGTGTCCAGCTGGATGGCCGTAACGAATTCGGCGGTGCCGGCAACCTTGAAGTCCATGTCGCCGAAAGCATCTTCGGCGCCGAGGATATCGGTCAGGGCTGCGTAGCGGGTCTGGCCGTCAACCTGGTCGGAGACCAGGCCCATGGCGATACCTGCAACAGCTGCCTTCAGCGGCACACCTGCATTGAGCAGGGACAGCGTCGAAGCGCAGACGGAACCCATCGACGTCGAACCGTTGGAGCTGAGAGCCTCAGACACCTGGCGGATCGCGTAGGGGAATTCCTCGCGGGACGGCAGCACCGGCATAATGGCGCGCTCGGCGAGGGCGCCGTGTCCGATTTCGCGGCGCTTGGGCGAACCCACGCGGCCGGTCTCGCCGGTGGAGTACGGCGGGAAGTTGTAGTTGTGCATGTAGCGCTTGCGCGTGACGGGCGACAGCGAATCGATCTGCTGTTCCATCTTGAGCATGTTCAGCGTGGTGACACCCATGATCTGGGTTTCGCCGCGCTCGAAGATTGCCGAGCCGTGCACGCGGGGCAGAACCTCAACCTCGGCGGTGAGCTGGCGGATGTCCGTCAGGCCACGGCCGTCGATGCGGATCTGGTCCTTGAGGATACGCTGGCGCACAACCTGCTTGGTAACCGAGCGGAATGCTGCGGACAGCTCCTTGTCGCGGCCTTCGAACTGGCCGGCCAGGGAAGAAGTGACTTCGTCCTTGAGCGAATCCGTTGCAGCATCGCGTTCCTGCTTGTCAGCGATCTGGAAGATAGCGGCCAGCTTCTCAGCGGCAGCGGACTCAACAGCGGCGTAGACGTCATCCTGGTAGTCCAGGAAGACCGGGAACTCAACGGTGGGCTTGGCAGCGCGTGCAGCCAGGTCCGCCTGGGCGTCGCAGAGTGCCTTGATGAACGGCTTGGCAGCCTCGAGGCCCTCGGAGACAACCTCTTCGGTGGGAGCGGTGGCGCCCTGTTCCTTGATGAGGTTCCAGGAATTGTCGGTTGCTTCGGCTTCGACCATCATGATGGCGACGTCGTCACCGGCAACACGGCCGGCTACAACCATGTTGAACACAGAGTTCTCGAGCTGGGAGTGCTTGGGGAAAGCAACCCACTGTGAACCGTGCTCGTCAGCGACGAGGGCAACGCGGACGCCGCCGATCGGGCCGGAGAACGGCAGGCCCGAGAGCTGGGTGGACATGGAGGAGGCGTTGATGGCCACCACGTCGTAGAGCTCGTCGGGGTTGATGGCCAGGACGGTCACCACGATCTGGACCTCGTTGCGCAGGCCCTTGACGAAGGCCGGACGCAGCGGGCGGTCCATGAGGCGGCAGGCCAGGATGGCCTCGGTGGACGGGCGGCCTTCGCGGCGGAAGAACGAGCCCGGGATACGGCCGGCGGCGTACATGCGCTCTTCAACGTCAACCGTCAGCGGGAAGAAGTCGAAGCCTTCACGCGGGTGCTTGCCGGCGGTGGTGGCGGACAGCAGTGCGGTGTCTTCGTCGATGTACACCATGGCTGCGCCGGCTGCCTGCTTGGCAAGACGGCCGGTTTCAAAGCGGATTACACGCTTGCCAAAGCGGCCATTGTCAATGACTGCTTCTGAGAACTGGATTTCGGGACCCTCCAAGAGAGTCACCTCCGTTTCTTGTTTCACGGAGTCCAGCCGCATCAACCCAGGCCAGCATCTGTCTACTGGCCTGCACTGCACCCGGTCATCGATCGAGATCCACGGGCCGGGGGCTTCATTCTTCGAAGCCGTTCCCGGGGATCACTACCGAGGACCGCGAATGCGTGATGCGGTTGATCCTCCTGTTTAGTTTTTCTTCTGAAGAAGGCGGCCCTTTCCGTCACGGAAGGGGCCGCCCCTTAAAGCTGACTAGCGGCGCAGGCCGAGACGCTCGATGAGCGCACGGTAGCGGGTGATGTCAGTGTTCTTGAGGTAGGTGAGCATACGCTTGCGACGACCAACCATGGCCAGCAGACCGCGCTGGGTGTGGTAATCGTGCTTGTGCACCTTCATGTGCTCAGTCAGATCCTTGATCCGCTGAGTCAGGACTGCAACCTGGACCTCCGGTGAACCGGTGTCGCCCTCGGACGTTGCGAAATCCTGGATGATGGACTGCTTTACAGCGGCGTCAAGTGCCACAATAACTCCTATAGATGTGCCGTGAGGCCCGATTCAGTACTTCACTGCCGGGTCTGCCCGCGCAGGAATCCCCCGGAAACCAGGGAATTTCCACACATGGCAGGAACCAGCCGCCACGGACTGCAGCCGGATCCATCTGCTAGTTTACCGGCCCCGCCGCAATCTTGTCGAAACAGCCGCCGCCGTCAGCCGCGGCCGTCCCCAAAAGGCCGTCACCAAATGCCCGTGGCTCAGCGACGCAGCTGATCCCGGATGGCGGCCATCCCCCGGAACAGCTCCGCGAAGCTGGTGCTCAAGGGCGACAACCCCACGCGGATCCCGTGTGGTGCGCGGAAGTCCGGGATGACGTCCTGTTCCCACAGCGCCGCCGTCACGTTCCGGAACGCCGGATGATCCACGGTGATGTGGCTCCCGCGAAGCTCCGGCTCACGCGGCGACGCCAGCTCGACGCCCGCCGGTTCCAGCCATGCCTCAAACAGCTGAACGGCGAAGGCTGTGAGTTTCAGGGACTTCTCCCGGATGGCAGCCATGCCGGCCTCTTCGATGAGGTCCAGGGTGCCGCGCATGGCCAACATCCCGAAGATGGCCGGAGTGCCGCTGAGGAAACTCCGGATACCGGGCGCCGGCTCGTAGCCTGCGGCCATCTCGAACGCGTCCTTGCGTCCCATCCAGCCCCAGATCGGCTGTTTCAGACCGGGCAGGTGCCTGCGATTGACGTAGGCGAACGCCGGCGAGCCCGGTCCCCCGTTGAGGTATTTGTAGGTGCAGCCCGCGGCAAAATCCACGTTTGCCCCGTCCAGGTCCAGCTCCACGGATCCGGCGGAGTGGCACACGTCCCAGACCACCAGCGCCCCCGCGCTGTGTGCAACTTCCGTGATGCCCGGAAGGTCGGCCAGGAAGCCTGAGCGGTAGGCCACGTGGCTCAGAAGTACGACGGCGGTGGCCGGGCCGGTCGCGTCCCGCACCTGTTCGACGGTGACTCCGGACGCAGGATCGGCTTCGATCCACCGCAGGGTCAGGCCTTCCTCGCGGGCGATGCCCTCGACCAGGTAGCGGTCCGTGGGGAAGTTATCCGTGTCCAGGACGAACTCTGTGCGGGCGGGGTCAGCCACGGTGGCCAGCGCGGCGCGGATCAGTTTGTAGAGCACCACCGTGGTTGAGTCGGCGATGACGGTCTGGCCCCGGGCTGCGCCGAGGACAGCGCGGCCCAGCTGATCGCCGATGGTCTGGGGCAGGTCCAGCCATTCCTCATCCCAGCCACGGATGAGCCGGCCGCCCCAGCCTTCCCCGATAAAGGTGCTGATGTCCCGTTGTGTCCGCTTCAGCGGGCGGCCCAGGGAATTGCCGTCGAGGTAGGAAAGGTCCGTGTCCGTCCCGATGAAGAGGCCGCGGTAGCGCGCCAACGGGTCGCCTGCATCCAGTTGCGCGGCCTGCTCAAGGAGGTCGGCGGCGTCGTGGTTCTCCATGTTCGCGTCCATTGCGCTGCTCACTGGCCGATCTCCGTTCGTACGGCGAACAGTTCCGGGAAGAAGGTGAGCTCAAGGGCCTTTTGCAGGAAGGCAGCGCCGCTGGATCCCCCGGTTCCAGATTTCATCCCGATGGTCCGCTGGACGGTTCGCAGGTGCCGGAACCGCCAGAGCTGGAAATTATCCTCCAGGTCCACCAGTTCCTCGCACGCCTCGTACGCACCCCAGTTAGCGGCGGCGTTTTCGTAGATGTGCTTGAACAGCGGCACCAGCTCAGGGCAGAACTCGTGGGCACGGGTGACGTCCCGCTCCAGGACGGACTGTGGCACGTCGAAGCCCTGCCGGGCCAGGTAGGCCAGGAACTCGTCGTAGATGCTGGGCGCCTTAAGCACGTCCTCCAGCATGACGTGCGCGTCCGGGTCAGATTCGAAGACCGGCAGCATTTTTCGGTTTTTGTTGCCGAGGATAAACTCCACGGCCCGGTATTGGCTGGACTGGAATCCGGAGGAGTTGCCCAGGAACCCGCGGAACTGGGAGTACTCCGTGGGCGTCAGCGTGGCCAGGACGGACCATTGCTCCGTCAGGGTTTTTTGGATGTGCTTGACCCGGGCGATGCCTTTGAGCGCGGAGCCGAGATCGTCTGCGCGCAGCCAGGCCGCGGCGCTGCGGAGCTCGTGCAGCACCAGCTTCAGCCACAGCTCGGTGGTCTGGTGCTGGATGATGAACAGCAGCTCGTCGTGGTGTTCGGGCGTGCTGACAGGTTGCTGTGCGCTGAGCAGGGTGGGCAGCTGGAGGTAGGACGCGTAGCTCATCCGGGAACTGAAATCGCGGACTATGCCTTTGTCCAGTTTGCGGGTGTTCTTCTCGACGGCCACGGTGCTGCCTCTCTGGGTGTTCGGTGCTGGTGGGACCGGGTCAGCGCCGCACCAGGAGATCGTGGGCCTGAATAACGTCCAGACGCATCTGGTCAACAAGCGCCTCCGGCCCACGGTATGCCACCATGCCGCGGAGCCGGGCCACAAATTCGACCACTACTGTCTGGCCGTACAGATCGAAATCCTCCACGGCCTCGTGCGGACGGTCAATCACATGGGCTTCGACCTGGCGGCTGACGCCGTCGAACGTGGGATTGGACCCCACCGAGATGGCCGCCGGCCAGCGAGTGCCCGCCTGGTCCACCAGCCAGCCGGCGTAGATGCCGTCCGCGGGGATGAACCCGGTGGCCTCGTGGGCAAGGTTAGCGGTGGGGAACCCGAGTACGCGGCCGCGGGCAGCACCGTGGACAACCTCCCCGCGCATGCGGTGCGGTCGTCCCAGCACCGCGGCGGCGGTGGCGACGTCGCCTTCCTGCAATGCTTCACGCACCCAGGTGGAGGAGCAGCGGCGGTCGGTGCCGTCGTCGTCATGCAGCGGGTAGCCTTCCGAACCGAACTCGCTGATGACCTGGACGTCGAAGTCGAACTTTTCGCCCAGTTGCTTCATGGTGTCAAGGTCACCGGAGTTGCCCCGGCCGAACCGGGAATCGTGACCGATCACCACGTGGCTGGCGTGCAGGCTGTCCACCAGGACCTGGCTCACAAATTCTTCAGGGGTGAGACTGGCCAGGTTCAGCGAGTACTTCATCACCAAAATTGCATCCAGGCCCAGCTCCCCCAATGCGACCAGTTTGTCCTGCAGGCCCATGATCATTTCAGGCGCGGACTCCGGGCGGTGGATCAAGGCCGGGTGCGGGTCAAAGGTGACGGCAACGGCCTTCGTCCCGTTGAAGCGGGCCGAGCGGATTAGCTCGGAAAGCACTTGCTGGTGCCCGCGATGGACGCCGTCGAAGTTGCCGAAAGTGACAACGGAGGGACCAAAGTCCGCCGGGACCTCGGACGGATCGTTCCAGATGTAGACCATCACCCTCGCCTTTTACTGCCTAAAACTGACATCTCTCCGAACGCACCGGCGCCGGAACTCTCTAAGATTACCCGCATTCAGTACTGCTGCCGGACGGCGCCGGGCCAACTGGATGGCACACGAGGACATGTCCGGAGGCCCGACCGCGGCGGCCGATCGCTGGTGCTGTTTGCCGCTGGTGCGGTCTACTGCTGGTTCGGCCGGCGCCGGTACAGCCACACCAGACCCAGGACAGGCAGCAGCAGCGGAATGAACGCGTACCCCCGGCCAAAAAGGGACCAGACGGTCTCATGCGGGAACGCCACTGAATCAAACACGCTCAACGCCCCCACTACCAGCACGCCCACAAGTTCCACCAGGACGGCGGCCAGCGAGATCTTGAACCAGGTGCGGCCGGGCTTGGCCAGGGACACCGTTGCCACAACGTAGACCAGCGCCGCGAACGCGGAAAGCAGGTAGGCGAGCGGGGCTTCGGAGAACTTGGTAAGGATCTGGTAACCGGCGCGTGCGGTGGCCGAAATGGCAAACACTGCATAGACGGCGATGAGCAGGCGTCCGGGGCCGGTGTTCCGAGTGTCCTTGACGCCGGCCTTGGCGTCTGCCTTGGCACGGGCGGCTTCGGAACGAGGTGCTTTCACGTTGCGTACTTCTTCCATTTCAGTACCAGATCTGGTTCATGCGGGCGGCCATCACCAAGGCCGTGACACCGACGGCGGCGAGGACAAAGTTGCTCCAGCGGGTCCGTTCCAGGATGGACCAGTACACGGCTGCCGGCGGCAGGAGCATCGCCGTGGCCAGGTATCCCCAGAATTCCCAGGCTTCCCCGGCAATCGGTTCGCCCGCGATCACCCGCACGATCGAACCCACCAGGTAAACCAGCAGTGCCAGCTCGACGGCGGCAACGGACAGGATGGTGAGATCGTTGGGGGCTTTTTTCAGGATGCCGGCACCGAGGCAGATTCCGCTGGAGAGCAGGCCGACCACCAGGATGATGTAGAAATAGGCGTCCATGCCTAAGCGTCCCCGCCCGCAGCATCTTCAGGCACAACATTCTCGGGCGCAGCATTCCGGGGCGCAGTTTTTTCTGACGCACCGTTGCCAGGCGCGAATACCAGGACAGGCTTGGCAAAGTTTCCGGAGTCCGCCAGGAGCGCCACGAGGCTGCCGTCCGGCGCGAACGCTGCTGCCGGGTGCTCAGTGGTGGCAGCCGCGGGATCTCCTGCTTCCGCTCCCGCTGCGATCCGGCGTCCGAAGGAAATCTCTCTGGCCTCCTCCGCTGTGAGTTCGCGGTTAGGCATCAGTGCCCGGGCAGCCTGGGACATCTCCAGGACATTCAGCTCCTCGGCCAGCTGTTCCAACGTCCGGGCCTGGTCCAGCGAGTACGGGCCAACGTGGGTCCGGCGGAGGGCGGTCAGGTGGCCGCCCACTCCCAGCCCGTCGCCGAGGTCACGGGCGAGGGCGCGGATATAGGTACCGGATGAGCACTCAACGGTGACATCAATGTCCACGACGTCGCCGCCCGCTTCCCGGTTGATGGCGTGAACTTCGAAACGGTGGATGGTGACCGGGCGCGCCGCGAGCTTTACCTCTTCACCGGAGCGGACCCGGGCGTAGGCACGTTCTCCGTTGACTTTAATGGCGCTGACGCTGCTGGGCACCTGCTGGATTTCACCCGTGAGGGCGGCGACGCCGTCGTGAATTGCTTCATCGGCGACGGCGGCGGCACTGACGGCGGCAATCACGTCACCTTCGGCGTCGTCCGTGATAGTGGACTGGCCCAACCGGATGGTTGCCGTGTACGTCTTGGACGTGCCCACGATGTAGGTCAAGAGCCGGGTGGCCTTGTTGATGCCGACCACCAGGACGCCGGTAGCCATGGGATCAAGGGTGCCGGCGTGCCCCACTTTCCGGGTCCCGGCGAGACGCCGCATCCGACCAACCACATCATGGCTGGTCCATCCCTGCGGTTTGTCCACTATCACCAGTCCAGAAAGCACGCTTCCCAGTATATCGGCGCTGGCGACGGACCCCGCCCAGGTGCGCGGGTGGCGGCTAGGATGGCATCCATGCCTGAGCTTGCGGCGCACGCGCGCGACGTCCCCGTCAACCAGATCCGCGAAATCACCGAGGCCGCCTGGCATACTCCCGGGGCCATCGTCCTGAGCATCGGCGAGCCGGGCTTCGCGCTCCCCCGCCACATCCTGGAAGCCGGCATGGCGTGCCTCGACCGGGACGAAACGAATTACACGCCCAACGCCGGCATCCCGGCCCTCCGTGAAGCGTTCGCCACCCGGTTCCGTGAACGCGCCGGACTCAACACCGGCCTCGGTGCCGAGCGCGTCTACGTGGTGGACGGAGCGCAACAGGGCCTGCACTTCGCCATGAGCCTCCTGCTCTCCCCCGGCGACGAAATCCTGATCCCGAACCCCGGCTACCCCACGTTCGCCATGACCAGCCGGCTCCTGAATGCCGTGCCGGTGGGCTACCCGCTGTATCCCGAGCATGACTTCCAGCCGCGGATCCAGGACATTGAAGCGCTCATCACGGACCGGACCCGGGTGCTCATCCTGAATTCCCCGTCCAACCCGCTGGGCGCCGTCCTCGGCGAGGACCTGACCCGGCAACTTGTGGACCTGGCCCGCAAGCGCGATCTCTGGATCATTTCCGACGAATGCTACGAGGCCTTCACTTACGACGTCCCCCACGTCAGCCCGGCCCGGTTCGACAGCGACGTGCCCGGCGAGGCGCGCGTGTTCACGTCGCTGACTCTCTCGAAGACGTACGGCCTCACCGGCCTGAGGATCGGCGCCCTGGTCTGTCCGCCGGGGCTGGAGCAGAAGATGAACAACGTGATGGAAGCGATTGTCTCCTGCGTTGCCTCGCCGTCGCAGTACGCCGCGCTCGCGGCACTGACAGGCCCGCAGGACTACGTCGGTCACGCCCACGACCACTACCGGGCCAACCGGGACGCGGCCTCAGCAGTGCTGGAGGACAAGCGAATCCCGTACCTGAGTGCACAGGGAGCCTTCTATCTGTGGGCCAACGTCTCCCATGTCAGCGACGGGGACGTCCGCAGCTGGGCCCGCAGGTTCCTGGCCGATTCCGGCGTTGCGCTTGCGCCGGGAACTGCCTTTGGCTCGATCGGCGAGGGCTGGGTACGGATCGCGCTGTGCGGTACCCGCAACGATTTGGTGGAGGGTGTCGGCAGGCTGCCTGAACGCCAGGATTCATGATCCGGCACCTGGTTAGTAATCCTTGCGTTTCGTGTTGCGGCGCCACGCGTCAAACGGAGCGTCCGACGCCGGAATGGCGGTTTGGGCGACCGGCAGAAGTTCCGGACGCGTGCCGTTGAAATACTCGTAGAACACGGCGTCGTCGAAACCGGCCGCGGCTGCACCATGGCGGTCGGCCGCAAAATAGACTCGATCAATCCGCGCCCACAGTGCGGCTGACAGGCACAGCGGGCACGGCTCGCAGCTGGTGTAGAGCACGGCGCCGCTCAGGTCGAACGTGGCGCCTGCGGCTGCCGCAGCGCGGATTGCCACCACTTCGGCATGCGCGGTGGGGTCGTTGTCCCGGGTGACCCGGTTGGTGCCTTCATGGACCCGCCCATCCGGGGTCACAACCAGCGCACCGAACGGGCCGCCACCGTCGGAGACGTTCCGGACAGCCAGCTCAATGGCCTGTTCCAGGTATCGGGTGGCCTCGTGGTTGTCGCTCGCCTGCGTCATAACTAGATCCTAGCCATGAGCCAGGATTTCCGGTTCAAAATAGGGGGCACATTAGGGGGAAATGCCGTCGACGTCATTGCTTTCGCGGGACTAACCTAGCGCCGGGGGCAGTTCGGATCGCATTGACTTGGTCTCAGGCCAGGCCCCGGCGACGGGGTGCACGTCAACTCCGGAGGATCCAATGAACAAGAAGTTTCCGATCGTCGCGTGCCTGGCAGCAGCGGCGATGATCATCCCCGTCGCGCCCGCCACGGCTACGCAGAAACCGTCCGGACCCGAAACCCTGGCGGAGCACCTGATGACGCCGTTGAGCCTGGCCTTGGGTCCTGGCAAGAGCGTCCTCATCACGCAGAACTTTGCGGGCACGCTGGACCGCGTCGAGGATGACGGGCAAACGACCAACGTTTACACGAATGCGGGCTGGGACGTTGGCGGTGTTGAGACACGGGGCACCACCACGTTTTTCGTCGAAAGCGTCGGGGGAGGCGGCGGAGATCCCACAGCACTGGCCGGCTATTTGAAGTCAATCGACAGGCGCGGGGAGGTCAGGACCATTGTGGACCTCGCGACCTACGAGCGTCAGAACAACCCGGACGGATTCCAGGACTACGGCTTCGGATCCGACGTGACCGCCGAGTGCCTGGCCCAAATTACGGCGCCGTTCCCGCCGGCACAATACTCCGGGGCGGTCGACTCACACCCCTATGCCGCAGCGGTTCATGGCAATACCGTCTTCGTGGCCGACGCCGGGATGAATGCCATCCTCAAGGTCAACGCCGCCACCGGGGAGACTTCCACCCTCGCGGTCCTGCCTCCGCGTCCGGCGGAAGCCACTGCAGAGGCTGCCTCGGCTGTTGGCTTCCCGTCCTGCGTTGTCGGACACGACTACGCATTTGAACCGGTGCCCACCGATGTAGAGATCGGCCCCGACGGCTGGCTGTACGTCTCGTCGCTGCCGGGCGGTCCGGAGGATCCTTCCCTGGGCCACCGCGGTGCCATCTTCCGGGTCAATCCATGGACCGGGGCGATCCACCTGTGGGCCGATGAGATCCTGAGCCCCACGGGCATAGCCGTATCCGGCAGTGGGGACGTCTACGCAGCTTCCATGTTCGGCAATGAGATCGTCAGGATCGACGCCTGGACCCGCGAACAGTCACAGTTCCTGGCCGTCGACGGTCCTGCCGCGGTGGAGCTGAGAGGGAAAACCCTCTATGCCACAGCCGGTTTCAGCTTCGCTGACCTCACCGCGGGAACGGTCCTGAAGGCCAGTATCCGGTAGGAAACGCAGGGAACATCCCGCAGACGAAAAAGACCCGGACCCAACTTCGGGTCCGGGCCTTCTTCGCGTCAAGCTACTTGTTGGCGTCTTCGTCGAGGTCTTCGTCGTCGGTGAGGTCAATATCCTCTTCGTCGAAGTCGTCCTCATCGATCTCCACATCGGCGGGAATGTCGCTCTTGTACGGGTCGGCCTCGCCGGCGTGCTTGGCGTTTTCGGCCAGCGCAGCCACCTCGGCGTCGCGCTTCTTGGCGGCCCGGAGCAGGTCCTCCAGGTTTGAGGCAACGACGGGGATCTGGTCCGCCACAAATTCAAGCGTCGGCGTCAGGCGGACAGTCACGTTGCGCCCCACCTCCTGGCGGAGCACACCCTTGGCCTTCTCCAGGCCCTTGGCAGCATCGGCCTGCACAGCCTGGTCGCCGAAAACGGTGTAGTAGATCGTGGCATGCTGCAGATCATTGGTCACCCGGGCATCAGTAACAGTAATGCCCTCCAGCCGAGGATCCTTAACCTTCCGGCCCAAGGCCTCAGCAACAACAACCTTAATCCGCTGCGCCAACTTGGCAGCCCGTGCGGGATCAGCCATTTCCACTCCTAAAAATTTGGGATGTACGACGGCGGCCAAATGGGCCACGTCGCACGTTTCAGTTATCTGCCACGCACTAAAGGCGAGTCTACGACGGACTCCCGTTGGGTTTTTCCGGCGGCCCTTTGGAGCCGTTGAGGGGGCCCGGGAGTGGCATCGGGCCTGCCGGAGACGGACGGCCAACGATCGTAGATCGCTGGCCGTCCGTCGTAGGGGCGGGGCCCCCTCTGCGGCGGAAAGGGCGGGGTCGCCGGAAAAATCCGACGCCCCCGACCCGTCAAGCAACGAACCCTAGACGCGCGGCTTTTCGCGCATCTCGAAGGTCTCGATGATGTCGCCCTCGGTGATGTCGTTGAACGAACCAAGACCGATACCACACTCGAAGTCCGTGCGGACCTCAGTGGCGTCGTCCTTGAAGCGCTTGAGCGTCTCAACGGTGAGGTTCTCACCGATGATCTTGCCGTCGCGGCTGATGCGCGCCTTCGTGTTGCGTCGGATGATGCCCGAGCGAACGATGGAACCGGCGATGTTTCCGAACTTGGAAGAGCGGAAGACTTCGCGGACCTCGGCGGTGCCCAGCTGGACCTCTTCGTACTCCGGCTTGAGCATGCCCTTGAGGGCCATCTCGATGTCATCGATTGCTGCGTAGATGACGGAGTAGAAGCGCATGTCCACGCCTTCGCGGTCTGCCAGTTCGGCAACCCGCTCGGCAGGCTTGACGTTGAAGCCGATGATAACGGCGCTGTCGACCGTTGCCAGGTTGACGTCGTTCTGCGTGATAGCACCAACGCCGCGGTGGATGACGCGCAACTGCACGCCTTCGCCGACGTCGATCTTGAGCAGTGCGTCTTCGAGGGCTTCCACGGCACCGGACACGTCACCCTTGAGGATGAGGTTGAGGGTGTCGATCTTGCCGTCGGCCACGGCCTGGTCGAAGTCTTCCAGGCTGATGCGCTTGCGGCGCTTGGCGAGGGCGGCGTTGCGGTCGGCTGCTTCACGCTTCTCGGCGATCTGGCGGGCGGTGCGCTCGTCAGCGGTCACAAAGAAGGTGTCGCCGGCGCGCGGCACGTTGGACAGACCCAGAACCTGCACGGGGCGGGACGGGCCGGCCTCGGTCAGGACACTGCCGTCGTCGTCGAACATGGCGCGGACGCGGCCGTGAGCCGTACCGGCCACGATCGTGTCACCGACACGCAGGGTGCCGGACTGCACCAGGACGGTGGCCACGGAACCGCGGCCCTTGTCCAGGTTGGCTTCGATCGCGATACCGCGGGCGTCCTTGTTCGGGTTGGCGCGCATGTCCAGGGCAGCGTCCGCGGTGAGCAGGACAGCCTCGAGCAGCTCGTCAATGTTGAGGTTCTGGCGGGCAGAGACCTCCACGAACATGGTGTCGCCACCGTATTCTTCGGGAACCAGGCCGTACTCGGTCAGCTGGCCGCGGACCTTCTCCGGGTTGGCGCCTTCCTTGTCGATCTTGTTCACAGCCACCACGATCGGCACATTTGCAGCCTGCGCGTGGTTGAGTGCCTCAACGGTCTGCGGCATTACGCCGTCGTCCGCTGCGACCACCAGGATGGCGATGTCGGTGACCTTCGCACCACGAGCACGCATGGCGGTGAACGCCTCGTGGCCCGGAGTATCGATGAAGGTGATCTTACGGTCGATGTCTTCGTGGGTGTGCGTGACCTGGTAAGCACCGATGTGCTGCGTGATGCCGCCGTGCTCGCCCGCCATAACGTCGGACTTGCGGATGGCATCGAGCAGGCGGGTTTTACCGTGGTCAACGTGGCCCATAACGGTGACAACCGGAGGACGTGCCTCAAGGTCTCCGTCGCCTTCGGCTTCGAGTTCTGCTTCGAAGTCGATGTCGAAACCGGAGAGCAGCTCGCGCTCCTCGTCCTCCGGCGAGACAACCTGGAGCTTGTAGCCAAGCTCCTCGCCGAGCAGTGCGAAGGTCTCTTCATCCAGCGACTGCGTGGCCGTGGCCATTTCGCCGAGGTGGAAGAGGACCGTCACCAGTGCTGCGGGGTTCGCCTCGATCTTGTCGGCGAAGTCCGTAATGGACGAGCCACGGCGAAGTCGGACTACGGTGTTGCCGTCGCCGCGGGGTACGCTCACGCCACCCAGCGACGGGGCACTCATCTGCTCGAGTTCCTGGCGCTTGGCACGCTTCGACTTGCGCTGCTTGCCGCGGCCTGCGCCGCCCTTACCGAAAGCACCCTGGGTGCCACCGCGACCGCGGCCACCCTTGCCGAAGCCACCGCCGGCCGGAGCGCCGCCACCGGCACCCGGTGCGCCACCGGTGCCTGGAGCGCCACCCGGACGTCCGGGACCACGGGCGCCGCCACCGGGACGGCCTGCACCAGCGGGTGCGGGACGCTCAGTGCGGTTGGGCATCATGCCCGGAGTAGGACGGTTTCCACCGGCACCCGCGGTACGCGGACCACCAGCGCCGCCGGCGCCTGCTGCGGGACGCGGACCACCCGGACGGGGGCCACCGGCACCGGCTGCGGGACGCGGACCACCCGGACGGGGACCACCGGCACCGGCCGCGGGACGCGGACCACCCGGACGGTCGCCGTCGGGACGGCTTCCACCCGCGCGGGGCATGCCCTGCGAAGGAGCGAACGGGTTGTTACCCGGACGGGGAGCACGCTCTCCGTCGCCACCGCGGCCGCGGGGCATGCCCTGGGACGTGGCGAACGGGTTGTTGCCCGGACGGGGACCGCCGGGACGCGGTGCGGAGCCGCCCTGCGAACCACCCTGCGTTGATCCGCCGGAGCGGGTCGGTGCGGCCGGGGCTTCAGCCTTCGGTGCCGGACGGGCACCGGGCTTGGCGCCGGTGGACGGTGCGCTTGCGGCCGGGGCTGACGCAACCGGTGCTGCGGCAGGTGCTGCCGGAGCTGCGGAAACGGCAGCGGGTGCAGCCGGAGCCGCAGCAGCTGGTGCCGCCGGGGCTGAGGGAGCTGCGGGGCCCGGAGCAGGTGCTGCCGGTCGTGTGTCGGCCGACGGGGCAGGCGCCTTGGGCGCGGCTGCCGGAGCTGCGGTCTTGGCAGCTGCGTCGGGGTAGGCGTTGCGGAGTTTCCGCACCACCGGGGCCTCAATGGTTGAAGAAGCGGAGCGAACGAATTCGCCCAGTTCCTGCAGTTTGGTTACTGCATCTTTGGAAGTAATACCGAGCTCTTTAGCAAGCTCGTGTACGCGGACCTTGGCCACATTTCTCCTGTCTCGGTCCGCACCGAGCCAGGCACGAACCGTCTACTTCTTACTGCGGGCCCCAGCCGCGGTTGCAACTACAGGGCCCATTGCAGAGCGCAACAAAGTTGTCATCGTTGCGCACTCATCGCTGGGAACTCATCGGGTTTCCATCAGTTTTCTGACCCGCTTTCAGGTTGGACGGTTTTTGCTGCAGCTACCAGGGGTACCTGCAACGGGCCGGCGTCCTGCTTGCCTGCCATGATCCGGCGTTCGACGGCGGTGGACCCGGTTGCGCCGTTGAGGGCCCTTCCGAATGCTCGCCGCTTGACCGCCAGGGCCAGGCACGCTTCGCTGGGGTGCAGCCATGCACCCCTGCCAGCCATCCGGCGTCGTTCGTCTACCAGCACTGCGGTGGAACCGCTGCCTTCGGCGACGAGCCGGAGTAACTCAGACCGCGGTGCCTGCTTCCGGCATCCGATGCAGGTACGCTGCGGTTGATCCTCGGTGTGAAGCACTTCTGCCACGGTGAGTATCTTCCTGACGTTCATAACTGCCGGCCCTGAGGCCCCAACCGCATCGGCGGAACGGGAATTCTCAGGGCACACGAATACCGGCCGTTAGGCGCGGTCATGTCTATTCTAGCCCCTCCGGGCAGTTCTGCCCGAAACCGGGGCTTCGGCCGGAGGTATCCGCCGCCGGCCGAAGCCCCGGAACCGGATTAGCTTTCGCGCGCCGGGGCAGCGTCCGAGACAATATCGATTCGCCAGCCCGTCAGCTTGGCCGCCAGCCGGGCGTTCTGGCCCTCTTTGCCGATGGCCAGCGAGAGCTGGTAGTCCGGGACCACCACACGCGCGGAGCGGGTGGCCTCGTCCACGATAGTGACCGAATTCACACGCGAAGGGGAGAGTGCACTGGCAATAAACGTTGCCGGATCCTCGCTGAAGTCGACGATGTCGATTTTTTCGTCGTTCAGTTCCGTCATAACGGCGCGGACGCGGGAACCCATTTCGCCGATGCAGGCGCCCTTGGCGTTGATGCCCTGGGTGTGGGCCTTGACCGCGATCTTGGTACGGTGGCCGGCCTCGCGGGCCAGTGCCACGATCTCCACAGAGCGGTCCGCGATCTCCGGGACCTCCAGTTCGAAGAGCTTCCGGACGAGGCCCGGGTGTGAACGGGACAGGGTGACGGACGGGCCCTTGGTGCCGCGGTGGACATCGATAACGATGGCGCGGAGCCGGTTGCCGTGGATGTACTTCTCCCCCGGCACCTGTTCGGGCGGCGGCAGCAGGGCCTCCACCGAACCCAGGTTGACCTGGATCATGTGCGGGTTGTTGCCCTGCTGGATCAGGCCGGCCACAAGTTCACCCTCGCGGCCCTTGAACTCACCCAGTATGGCGTCGTCCTCGACGTCGCGCAGGCGCTGCAGGATGATCTGGCGTGCGGTGCTCGCCGCGATACGGCCGAAGCCGGCAGGCGTGTCCTCGAACTCGCCGATGGGGGCGCCGTCGTCGTCGATCTCCACTGCCCAGATGGTTACGTGGCCGCTCTTGCGGTCCAGCTCGGCCCGGGCCTTCTCGAAGGCGCCGGGCGATTTATGGTACGCCACCAGGAGCGCCTGCTCGATGGTGGGGATCAGGAGGTCCAGCGGAATTTCGCGCTCACGCTCCAGTAGTCTCAGCGCGCTCATGTCAATATCCATCAGGCCTCCTCAGAAGGTCCATTGTGCTCAGGTTCCAGACCAGCTTCTTCGAGGTGGCTGAATTCGATCTCGACTTTTCCGTTACGGATCCTGTCGAAAGGAAGAATCTGGGGCTCGCCCTGCTTGGGCTTCATGCCCTTCTTGACGGCGATCTCCGGGATGATGGTGACGCCGGAATCGTCCACGGACTGGACCCTGCCGGTGACGTTTTCGCCCTGGATGACGTTGACCTTGACCAGCCGGCCCCGGGCGCGGTGCCAGTGCCGGACTTCGGTGAGGGGACGCGCGACGCCCGGGGAGGAAACCTCGAGGTCGTAGGGGCGCCCGTCGTCTGCGGGATCATTGTCCAGGACGTCGGAGAGGACCCTGGAGATGTCAGCGATGACATCGAGGTTTACGCCGCCGGTTTCCTCCTGCGGCAGGTCAACCACCACGTGGACCACGCGGTGTGAACCGGCCAGGATGGTTACGTCCTCGAGGTACAGGCGGTTGGCCTGGACCGCCGGTTCCAACAGCGCCCGGAGCCTGACGGCTTCGGGATTGTTGGCGGGCGCAGCAACAGCGGTACCCGTTCCGGTAGCGTCTGATGAAGTCGTGGCTTCTGCATTACTCACGATGCCGGCCGCCTTCCAATAGATGATGTTGTGACTACTAGCCTAACGATTTTCCGGCCACAGTGGTGCACGAAGATTCGCATCAGGCGTGAGAACATGGTCTGTTGTGAAAGACGACACGCAGGAATCCGGCGGCCGCAGGCGTTATTTCCAGTACGCCGTTTTTGCGCTGGCCGCCCTTCTGGTGGTGAGCCTCGGATTGGTGCTCATCCCCCGCGAACCGTCCCCGCCTGCGGCGCCGCCGTTTTCCGAGCAAGCAAGGGCATCCGCGTTCGCGGATTCCCTGAACCTCAGGGCCGCTGGCCTGGACCTCGAAGGCACTGCCGGCGCCACTGCGCCGGCCCCACAAGCGGCCGCCCTTGCCCGGATTGTGACTTTGCTGACTGTCCAGGCCCGCGCGTTGATGCTGCCGGCTGATGCGGCCGGCGATCCTGCCCTGGACCGTGCGGCTACTGCCCCCGTCCCTGCCCCGTCCACGGCGCTGGCCACCGTCACGCGGCCGTCCACCACCGCGGACTTCGCCGCTGCCCTCCAGGCAAGCGGGGCACAGCGGCTCCACGATGCCGAAACGGCCGACGGCGGCATGGCCCGCCTTCTCGCCGGCACCGGAACTGCCCAGCTTCTGGCTGCAGAGGACCTGGCCTCGGCGACCGGGATTGCGTTGGCTGCACTCCCGGGGTCTGGCCCCTCCTCCCCCGCATCGCCGGCGCCCACCCTGCCTGTTTCGGCATCAGTAGCCGCCGGCTGTGCCGGCGAAGCAGCCGACCCCGCCGCCAGCACTGGCGCGGACCTCGGCTCAGCCTTGGCCTCGGCCGTGCAGGGCGAGCTGGAACTGGTCTACGCGTACCAGGCCGCGCTGACCAGGCTTAACTCCGGGTCCGCTGCTCCGGCGTCGACCTTCCTGGCCCAGCACGGCGTCCTCCGGGGCGAAGCGGAGGCCATGGGCAGGTCCCGCTGCGCCACGGTACCCCCGAGGCAGCCCGGCTATGTCCTGAGCCCGGCGTTCCTGGCCGACCCTGCAGCGGGGCTGGGAACCCTGGAGGCGGGGACACTTCCGGTACTCGGCGACGTGGTGGCGCTCAGCGAGGGGCGCGAACGCGTATGGGCACTCTCAGCACTTCAGTCGGCGGCCCGGCGGACCGTCCATTGGCGTGCGTCGCCAGGCCCGGTCCCCGGCATGGTCCTGGACGAAGCACTCCTGCCGCCACTGCCGGAGCCTGTATCAACTCCGGGGACTTCCACAACCAGCACTCCCGGCAATTCGTAGCCAAGGCACGGCACACTGGCCAGGCGCAGGCACTAATGCTTTGCTGGAGGCATGGACAGTGCCGGCGCCCCCGCCCTTCATGAGAATGAGCCCCACCAAAACGACGTCGCCCAGCGCCTGAACTGGCTGCGAGCCGGCGTGCTGGGTGCCAATGACGGCATCGTCTCGGTCGCCGCAATCGTGGTGGGCGTCGCCGGTGTCACCACGCAGTCCGGACCGATCCTCGTCGCCGGCACGGCCGGCCTGGTGGGTGGAGCTGTATCCATGGCCTTGGGCGAATACGTGTCCGTCAGCAGCCAGAAGGACAGCCAGCGGGCCCTGATCGAAAAGGAGCGCCTGGAACTGCAGGAACAGCCGGAGGAAGAGCTGGAGGAACTCGCGGCGATCTACCAGGGCAAGGGGCTGAGCCTGGACACAGCAAGGAAAGTAGCGCGGGAGCTGACGGCCCACGATGCCCTGGGCGCGCACCTCTCCGCCGAACTGAACATCGACGAAACAGACATTGTGAGCCCCTGGAATGCAGCCTTTGCTTCGGCGATTGCGTTCGTCACCGGCGCCATCCTGCCGATGGCCGCCATCCTGCTGCCGCCGGAGAACATCCGGGTCCCCCTGACGTTCGCGGCCGTGCTGGCGGCACTCGCTGCCACCGGGGCGCTGGGCGCCTGGATCGGCGGCGGTTCGAAGCTGCGGGCCGCCGCCAGAGTGGTGGCGGGCGGGGCTTTGGCCTTGGCTGCCACGTTCTCCATCGGCAACCTGCTTAGCGCAAGCGGCGTCCTGTGAGTGTCCAGATTGGCGTGCCGATCCCGCCAGCCCTCAGCGGGCGTTTCAGCCACAGCAGCGCGGGACGGGCCTGGCTTTCCTCCCTCCCGGGACTGGTGCAGGGGCGGCTGGAGCATTGGGAACTGGCTGTTGACCTGGAAGCCGGCGCCCTCCCGTGGCATGGCCACGGCGGCGTGGTGGTTCCAGTCCGCCGGACGGACGGGACACCGGCGGCGCTCAAGATAGCGTTTCCCCACGATGAGGCACGGATGGAACGCCATGCGCTGGCACTCTGGGGCGGCTCCGGCGCCGTCCGGCTGTTGGAATCCGACGCCGGAACGTGCGCCATGCTGCTGGAGCGGCTGAATCCGGACTCCTCGCTCCAGACCCTTCCGCTGGATCAAGCGGCGGTGGCGTGGGGCGGCACCATGCGGCAGTTGGGCCTGGTGCCGGACGGCCGGCCGCAGTGGCAGGAGTTCGATCACATCGCCGGGCGGGCCGAACAATGGAGCGACGACCTGCCCGCCGACTGGGAACAGCAGGGCCGCCCGTTCCCGCGCTGGCTACTGGAGGCGGCCCTGGAAGTCTGCCAGACCCGCGGCGCCGTTGGCCGCCGCTCGGGCCGCGATGTCCTGGTCCATACGGACCTGCATTTCCTGAACATCCTGGCCCGGCCCCACACCATCAGCGGAGGGCTGCCCGGGGAGGCCTTCGTCGCCATCGACCCGCAGCCCATGATCGGCGAACCGGAGTTCGCGGTGGCACCGCTGCTGTGGAACCGTCTCGGCGACCTGCCCCGGAGCGATCCGGCCGGAGGGTTGAGGCGGCGGTGCCAGGACTTCAGCGCCGCGGCCGGCCTCGACGCCGAAGCTGCGCGCCAGTGGGCCGTGGCACGCGAAGTGGAGAACGCCCTCTGCTACGCGTCCTTGCCGCGCCACCAGGGAGATCTGGCCCGGTCACTCTGGGTGGCCAGCACCCTTGCCGGGCGGACCCTCGATGGTCTCCCCTCGGCGCACGCCCTGCCTGAGCCGGGGCAGGGCGACAGCTGAGCGGCGGGTGCCCTCCCGGGCAGGACGGATGTCTTCCGTGCGGGACAGTGCCTCCCCGGTGGTCGGATGGGGCCTCGCCGGCGGTCAGCCCGCTGCCCGGACAGCCGCCAAAGCGGAGCTGACCGCCTCGACTGCAGTGCCGACGTCGTCCGCGTCAGTGCTCCAGTTACTGACCGAGACGCGCAGGACATCCCTGCCCCGCCAGTGTGAACCGGACATCCAGACCTTGCCGTCCTCGATCACGCGGGCTGTCACGGCGCGCGTGGTGGCATCGTCCCCGAAGGCGAGCGAAACCTGCGTGTAGTCCACCGTGTTGAGTACCTCGACGCCGTCCAGTGCTGACAGCTGCTCTGCCAGTTGCGAGGCGCGCAGCACTAACTCGCGGACCTGGCTGGCCACGCCGTCCCGGCCCAGTGATCTCAGCGCCGCCCACACCGGTACGCCGCGGGCGCGGCGCGAGAGCTCCGGCGCTTTTTCAAACGGGTCGCCTGGGCCCTCGACATCGTGGATCAGGTAGCTGGTGTGCTGCAGTCCCATGGCGCTGCGTAGCGCTGCTGAATCCCTGACGATGGCAATACCGCAGTCATACGGGACGTTGAGCGTCTTGTGGGCGTCGGTCCCCCACGAATCGGCCAGCTCCATGCCGTGGGTGAGGTCCACGAATTCCGGCACGGCCGCGGCCCACAGCCCGAACGCGCCGTCCACGTGCACCCAGGCGCCATGCCGCCGGGCAACCTCGATGGCGGCGTCGAAGGGGTCGAAGGCTCCGGAGTGGAGGTTGCCGACCTGGAGGCAGACCAGCGCGGGCCCGGACCCTTCCGACAGCAGGCGGTCCAGCTCCACCGCCAGCAGCCTGCCTTGGCCATCTGCGGGGACCGCGACGGGCCGGCCGAGGCCGAGGTACCGCAGGCCCAGGTCAATGGTCTCGTGGCGCTCCTGGCCCACAAAGCACCGGATCCGCGGGGCGCCTGCCAGGCCATCGCCGTCGAGGTCCCAGCCGGCATCGGCCAGCAACCGCCACCGGGCAGCAGCCAGCCCGGTGAAGTTGGCCATGGTGGCACCCGTAGTGAAGCCGACGTCGGATTCCGCCGGTAGGCCGAGAAGGTCCAGCAGCCAGTGGCCGGCCCCCTCCTCGATGGCGGCTATCGCTGGGGTGGTGTAACGCAGGCCCGAGTTCTGGTCCCAGGCGCTGACCAGCCAGTCGGCAGCCAGGGCGGCAGGCAACGTCCCGCCGATCACCCAACCGAAAAAGCGCCCCGAGGGCATCGCCATCAGTCCCGGTTCGGCCTTGTCCGCCAGGTACTCAACCACAGCTGCGGCGGGCATGCCCTGTTCGGGAAGGGGCCCGCCGAAGTCAGCCTCGAGATCGTGGGCGCTTTGGGCGGGCCCGACGTGCCTGTCCGGCAGGCTCGCCAGCCACTCGGCGGCGCGAGGGGCCGCGACTGACAATGCTTCCGAATAGGGTTCCCCGCCTGCGGACATACCTGCATGGTACGCCCGGCCGGGGGCTGCGGGCGATACCGGCTGCGAGGGTTTCGGCTACCCTATCAGGCTAGGTTTTCCTGCCAGACGTCGACGCCGAGTTTGATGATCAGGGCGCCCACCACCAGCAGGAATACAACGCGGATGAAGCGGCTTCCCTGCTTCACGGCAGTCCGCGCGCCCAGGTAGCCGCCGGCCATGTTGGCCAGGCCCAGCAGCAGCCCGACACCCCAGAGGATTGACCCATGGGGCAGGAAGAACAGCAGGGCGCCGGCGTTGGTGGCCATGTTCACGATCTTGGCTTTGGCGCTTGCCTCCAGGAAGGCATAGCCCATCGCCGAGACGAGCGCGATGATGAGGAAGGAGCCGGTGCCCGGACCAATCAGGCCGTCATAGAAGCCAATCACGGCCCCGATCATGCATGCCACCACGTAGTGCGTGCGGCCATCGTGCCGCAGCACGGTGAGGTCACCGACGTTGGGCTTCAGCGCCGTAAAAAGCGCCACGACGACCAGCGCCACCACGATGATCGGCTTGAAGACACTCGCCGGCAGCGTGGCGGCGAGCACCGCCCCGGCGAAGCTGCCGGCAAGGGCGATCACCGCCATGGGCACGGCTGTCCGAAGGTCCGGTTTCACCCGCCCGTAGTACGTCACCGCACTCGTGGCGGTGCCGAAAATTGACCCCATCTTGTTGGTGGCCAAGGCCTGGACCGGCGTAATCCCGGGTACCAGCAGCATCGCCGGCAGCTGGAGCAGACCGCCGCCACCCACCACGGCGTCCACCCAGCCGGCAGCAAATCCAGCCACCACAATCAGGATGATTGTGGTGAGCTGGATCGACTCGAACCCGGAAATCACCGCCGCAGGTCAGCTGCGGACGGCGGTGACCACATAGTCAACGGCCTTGTCCACGGCCACGTTCTCCGCTTCGCCGCTGCGGCGGTCCTTGATCTCGACAACGCCGTCCACCAGGCCGCGGCCGACGGCCAGGATGGTGGGGACGCCGACGAGTTCCGCGTCGCCGAACTTTACGCCCGGGGAGACCTTCGGCCGGTCATCGTAGATGACGTCCAGGCCGGCGGCCTCGAGTTCCAGGGCCAGCTGCTCGGCGGTGGCAAAGATTTCCTCGCCGCGGCCGACAGCCACTACATGGACATCGGCGGGGGCAACGGCGCGGGGCCAGACCAGACCCTTGTCATCGTGGTTGGATTCGGCCAGTGCGGCGACGGCACGGGTGACACCAACACCGTAGGAGCCCATGGTAACCACCACCTGCTTGCCGTTCTGGTCCAGGACCTTCAGCTCGAGGGCCTCAGCGTATTTGCGGCCCAGCTGGAAGATGTGGCCCATTTCGATGCCGCGGGCCGTCTCCAGCGGACCGGAGCCGTCCGGGGCCGGGTCACCCTCGCGGACGTCGGTGCACTCGATGACGCCGTCCCAGGTGAAGTCGCGGCCGGCAACCAGGCCGTACACGTGCTTTCCTGCTTCGTTGGCCCCGGTGATCCAGGCAGTGCCGCTGACAACGCGGGGATCCACCAGGTAGAGAAGCTTGGTTGAGCTTTCGCTGCCCAGTAGGGGTTGGTCCAGCGTCAGGCCGGGTCCAAGGTAGCCCTTGACTATGAGGGGCTGCTTCTTGAGGTCGTCGTCGTTGGCTGCTTCGAGCGTGATCTCGCCGCCGATGGGCAGGAAGGAACCGATGTTGGCTTCCACGCGCTTCAAGTCAACGCCGCGGTCACCCGGCAGGCCGATGACCACAAGCTGGCGCTCACCAGTGGGCAGGGTGACGGCAAGAACCACGTTCTTGAGGGTGTCGGCGCCCGTCCACGCGCCGCCGTCGGCCTCGCTCCGGGGAGCCAGTTCGTTGGACGCGGCAACCAGCGTATCGATGGTGGGCGTGTTCGGGGTATCGAGGACCTCGGCGGCAGGGGCGTTGCTGAAGTCGATGTCGGCCGGAACAACGGTGGTGACGGCCTCAACGTTGGCTGCATAGCCGCCGGCGGAGCGCACGAAAGTGTCTTCGCCGATCTCGGTGGGGTGCAGGAACTCTTCGCTCTTGGACCCACCCATGGCGCCGGCGGTGGCCGCAACGGGAATGACTTCCAGGCCCAGGCGCGCAAAGATCTTCAGGTAGGCGCCACGGTGGGCGGCGTAGCTGGCGTCCAGGCCTGCGTCGTCCACGTCGAAGGAGTAGGAATCCTTCATGATGAACTCGCGGCCGCGCAGCAGGCCCGCGCGGGGGCGTGCTTCGTCGCGATATTTGTTCTGGATCTGATACAGGCTCAGGGGCAGGTCCTTGTAGGACGAGTACAGGTCCTTGACCAGAAGGGTGAACATTTCTTCGTGCGTGGGGGCCAGCAGGTAGTCGGCACCCTTACGGTCCTGGAGCCGGAACAGACCTTCGCCGTATTCGGTCCAGCGGTTGGTGACCTCGTAGGGCTCTCGCGGCAGCAGCGCCGGGAAGTGGACTTCCTGGGCACCGATGGCGTCCATTTCCTCGCGGACGACGGCCTCGACCTTGCGCAGCACACTCAGCCCCAGCGGAAGCCAGGTGTAGATGCCGGGCGCCGCGCGGCGGATGTAGCCGGCCCGGACCAGGAGCCGGTGGCTGGCGACCTCAGCGTCGACGGGATCTTCACGCAACGTGCGCAGGAAAAGCTTGGACATTCTTGTGACCACGGGTGGTTATCCGTTTCTGGGGAGTAGCTGCTGGAAAGCAGAGCCGGGCAATTCTTCTGGGTACTAATCTACCGGCTATCCACGGCACGCCAGGCGGCGGAACCTGAGCCGGCCCAGAGACCGCGGGGGCGGGACGCAATAGAGCCACGCCCGGCATGCAAAGCCCCTGGCCGTAAACGGCTGGTCATTGCATGCGGACGTGGCTCCATGGCCGTTGACGCCTAGGTACTGGTGAGGACTGGTGAGACCGCCCACCCACTCCAGCGCAGCTAGATCGAACATATGTGATAGCCGACACATCCACAAGGGTTTTTCCATTCGAAGTAATTGACGGCCGCCTTTTGCAGGTCTAGTTTCAATTCATCACCTGATGAATTCAAAGGCGGACTCCCAGCATTCGGAGGCATTAATGTCCCATTCAGAAGCTACCGCCCCGGCCGTCACGGAAGCCAGCATCGCTGTGGCCGCCACCGCCCTGCACGTCACACGGGGAAAGGTTCCCGTCCTGCGCGGCTTGGACTTTGCCATCCAGGCAGGCGAGATCACCGGGCTGCTGGGCCCGTCCGGCAGCGGCAAGACTACGCTCATGCGGGCCATCATGGGCGTCCAGGCGCTCACGTCCGGCTCGGTCCAAGTGCTGGGGCTGCCCGCCGGGCACCCTGACCTGCGACACCGGGTGGGTTACGTGACCCAGTCCCCCAGCGTGTATCCGGACCTCACGGTCGAAGCCAATGTCCGCTACTTCGGCGCCATGCACCGCAAGGGCCGCGCCGAGGCCGCAGAGGCGATCGCCGCCGTCGGGCTTGAACCGCAGGCCAGGCAGAAAACCGGCGACCTCTCCGGCGGACAGCTGAGCCGGGTGTCGTTGGCCTGTGCCCTGGTGGCTCGCCCCAGCCTGCTGGTCCTGGATGAGCCAACCGTGGGCCTTGATCCGGTGCTCCGGGCTGACCTGTGGGACCGTTTCCGGTCCATGGCCGAGTCCGGGACCACCCTGCTGGTTTCCAGCCATGTGATGGAGGAAGCCAGCCATTGCGGATCACTCCTCCTGCTGCGGGAGGGAAAGCTCCTGGCGCAGCTGACGCCGGCGGAATTGAGCCGGCGCGGGCACAGTGCCGATCTGGAGAAGGCTTTCCTGCACATCATCCAGGACACCGCCGAAGTGCCCAGTGGTTCCCCCGAAAGGACGGTACGGTCATGAACCTGTTGATGCTGTTGGCCACCACCCGGCGCGTCCTCGACCAGCTCCGGCACGACCACCGCAGCATCGCGCTAATCCTGGTGGTCCCAGCGCTGCTGCTCACCGCCGTGTACTTTCTCTATGAGAATGAAACGCTGCCGCCGGGGGTGCCCAGGACTTTTGACCGGGTTGGCCTGATGATGCTGGCGATCTTCCCGTTTGTGGTTATGTTCCTGGTTACGTCCATCACGATGCTGCGGGAACGCACCTCGGGGACCCTGGAACGGCTGCTGACCACTCCCATCCACAAGGCGGACCTGCTGTTCGGCTACGGGCTGGCATTTTCCATCATGGCCGCCCTGCAGTCGCTGGTGGCTACCGCCGTGGCCTACTGGATCTTCGGGCTCGACATCCAAGGCAGCCCTGGACTGGTGGTCATGATTGCCGTGATCAATGCGGTTCTTGGCGTCGCGCTGGGGCTGCTCTGTTCGGCCTTCGCCCGGACGGAATTCCAGGCCGTGCAGTTCATGCCGGTGGTGGTAGTCCCGCAGATCCTGCTCTGTGGCCTCTTTGTGGCCCGCGAAAGGATGAACGAGGCCCTCGAGGCTGTATCGAATGTCCTTCCACTGACTTTTTCGGTGGATGCCCTCCAGGAGATCGCCGCCAACACCGAGCCCACAGACCAGCTGTGGATGGATGCCGGAGTCATCGTGGCCATTGTCCTGGCGGTCCTGGTGCTCGCGTCCCTGACCCTGCGGCGGCGGACAGCGTGAACGGACAGCATGATCCGGCGGACGCCCCGGGTTCCGCAGGCAGCGCGGCGGGTACGGGCCGGCGGGGCCGGCGCGGCGGGGCCACCGAGTCGAGGGAACAGATCCTGGACACAGCCCGGCGGCTTTTCGCCGAACACGGTTTCGAAGGGACCAGCCTGCGCCAGATCGCCCGGGAAACCGGCGTGGACCCCGCCATGGTCCACCATTTCTTCAAGGGCAAGGACGAGCTTTTCGCGCTGAGTGTGGCACTACCGGCCGACCCGGAGAAAGTCCTGGCGGGCGTTGACGGCTACTCGCCAGAGGACCGGGCAGAGGCGATCGTGCGGGCCGTGCTGCGCTTGTGGGAGAGCCCGGCCCAGCACAGCCTGGTGGCCTTCCTCAGGGGAACCATCGGCTCCAAGGCCAAGACGTTGCTGCTGCGGGAACTGGTGCAGCGGACCATCCTCGGCCGGATCATGGCAGGAGTCCCCGGCCCGCCCGAAGAAGTGGCCATGCGCGGAAACCTTGTGGCCACGCAGATGGTTGGGGTGATGCTGGTCCGGTATGTGGTGCGGCTGGAGCCACTCGCGTCTGCCTCGCCCGACGACCTTGTGCGGCTCGTGGCTCCGAACGTCCAGCATTACCTGACGGGTGACCTGAAGGGTGACGGGTGAACCGGCGGCGGGTGGCCTGAAAGGCGGCGACGCTGAGGCCAGCGACCTGGCGGCTAGAACAGAACCGTAGCGAAGGTGCCAACCTGGCGGAAGCCCACGCGCTCGTAAGTGGACCGCGCCCGGAGGTTGAAACCGTTGACGTACAGGCTGGTGACGGGGGCAAGCGTGCGCGCCTTCTCCACCACGGCAGCCATGTAGCCGGCGCTCAGACCCTGTCCGCGGTAGCCGGGGTTCATCCATACACCCTGGATCTGCGTGACGTCGGCTGTCACAGCTCCCAGCTCGGCCTTGAACACAACGTCGCCGGAGTCGTTGACGTGTGCCAATGAATGGCCTTGCCGGATGAGGCCTTCCACGCGGCGGCTGTAGAACTCCTTGCCTCCCAGGAACGGCGAGTAGCCCACTTCCTCTTCGAACATGGCGGCGCAGGCGGGAAGGATCCGGTCAAAATCGGCCAGCCGGCCAAGCCCCAGATCCGCGTTCGCCTCCACCGACGGCGGCCCGCACAGCGTCATCAGCGGCTGTTCATCCCGCACCTCGTGGGCCGCATGCCCTAGTTCAGCCAGCTCAGCATGGAGGGCAAGGACAGCATCTGCGGGGCCAAAGGCGGAGGCGAATCGGCGGCCGGAATTGCTTGCTGCGGCAGCGACAAGCCCGGCAAATTCGGGGTCAAGCTGGACCGGGACCAGGTTTGCCCCTGCCCAGCACGCGCCGACCAGGATGCCGTCGTCGAAAACTCCCAGGACGCCAGCACCACCAGCAGTGGGCGCGGCAGAGCCCGCCGCCCGGAGGTGCGCCAGGATAAAGACATTGGCCACCGGATCCTGCGACGCTAGGCGCCGCAGGGCAGCGGTGTCCGCGCCGGCGAGGGTCCGGACGGATATTCCCGCCGGCGCGGCGTCCTCTTTATGAGACGCTAACCACGGGGCTACCCTTGACAGCATCTTCGCCATCGGCCTCCCCCATCTCTTCAGCTATGCGCATGGCCTCTTCGATCAGTGTCTCAACAATCTCGCTCTCAGGCACAGTCTTAATGACTTGGCCCTTCACAAAGATCTGCCCCTTGCCATTGCCGGACGCCACACCAAGATCGGCTTCGCGGGCTTCGCCCGGTCCGTTGACAACACAGCCCATCACTGCCACGCGGAGCGGAATTTCCATGCCTTCCAGCCCTGCGGTGACCTGTTCGGCAAGGGTGTACACGTCCACCTGGGCGCGGCCGCATGACGGGCAGGAGACGATTTCCAGTTTGCGCGGACGCAGGTTCAGGGACTGGAGGATCTGGTTGCCCACCTTGATTTCCTCCACCGGAGGCGCCGACAGGGAAACCCTGATGGTGTCGCCGATGCCCTTGGCCAGGAGCGCCCCGAAGGCTGTGGCGGACTTGATGGTGCCCTGGAAGGCGGGCCCGGCTTCGGTGACGCCCAGGTGCAGGGGCCAGTCGCCCTGCTCGGCCAGCATCTCGTAGGCAGCAACCATAATGACCGGGTCGTTGTGCTTGACCGAGATCTTGAAGTCGTTGAAACCGTGCTCTTCGAACAGCGACGCTTCCCAGACGGCGGATTCCACGAGGGCCTCGGGGGTGGCCTTGCCATACTTCTTCAGGATGCCGGGCTCCAGCGATCCGGCGTTGATGCCGATCCGGATGGAGGTCCCGTGGTCCTTCGCCGCGCGGGCGATTTCCTTGACCTGGTCATCGAACTTGCGGATATTGCCCGGGTTCACCCGCACTGCCGCGCAGCCGGCCTCAATCGCCGCGAAGACGTACTTCGGCTGGAAGTGGATGTCGGCAATGACAGGGATCTGGGACTTGCGAGCGATGATTGGCAGAGCCTCTGCATCATCGGCCGACGGGCAGGCGACGCGCACGATGTCGCAACCGGATGCGGTGAGTTCCGCGATCTGCTGCAGGGTGGCGTTGATGTCCGTGGTGGGCGTGGTGGTCATGGACTGCACACTGATGGGCGAGTCCGAACCGACCCCGACGGAACCCACCTTGATCTGCCGCGTCTTGCGGCGGGGGGCGAGAACGGGCGGCGGTGCTGACGGCATTCCCAGGCTGACCGAGGTCACGTGGACTCCTTGGGTAGGTGTTTCGGTAGTAAAAAAGGGTCCGGGAATCAGGATGCGTGCGCGGCCAGGAGGCCGATCACGGGAGTCCACTCGGTTGTCCGGATCCCGGCAATGGTGCCGGCGACGGCGAACGGGTCCTGCTTGAGGAGATCGTTCACGTGGGTTTCGTCCTGGACCTTGAAGATCAGCAGGGCGCCCGCCCCGTCACCGTAGGGTCCGCTGGTCAGCAGCTGGCCCTCGTCCGCCAGACCCGCCAGCCAGGCGCGGTGCGCGGGGCGGTGATCATCACGGACGGCGGAGGAATCGGCGGCGTACACATACTCAACGGCAAAAACAGTCATAAAGACACCCTATCCCCAGGGGTGGGCTGTCGCCGATCCGGGCAGTCAGCAAGACTCACTGCAGGAACACTACCTTGATCACTGCCGCCGTTCCCGCAGCCCACAGCATGGACGTGAGCGTTCCGATGATGAACCGCTCCGCAGCCACGGGGGTCTCTTTCAATTCGGCGAACCTGCCCAGGCCCTTGATAGCCACGATGTAGGCAATGGCCACCGGCTGTCCGGTCAGGATGGCCACGCAGACGCCCAACCGTTCCAGGACTCCGATGATTGCCCCACCCCGCAGGATCCGCTGGGCCGGCAGCGCCGGCGCCACCTGAGGAACGTCCGACGGCGGCTGGCCGCCACCCGTGGTCAGCTCGCCGTCGACGGTTTGCCCCGTACCGGCCCGCGGGGCTTCCGAAACGGTGTCTACCGTGACGTCGGCTGAAGGGTCCTGGGCCGATGCGTCCTGGTCCGACTTGGTGGCCGCGTCCGCTTTGTCGTCAATGGTCCTGGCGAGCCGGAACACCAGTGCGGTCACCGGCCATCCTGCGAATCCGGCCACCAACAGCGCAACTGCGATCCAGAGTGCGTTCACCGTTCTCCTTCAATCTGGGAATGGGCGTGGTCCAGGAGCATGGCCGCGGCAGGCCTGGCCGCCCATTCCTCAAGCCAGCCGGACCTAAGCACAGCACGGCTCACCGACTGCTCCGTGATTCCCAGTTCCTGGGCCACGTGTTTCTGGCTGCCATGCTTTCCCTCGCCGCCCTGGAGCGCGCGCAACCGGTCCACCACCCGCCACTGGGCTGGTGTGCGTTGCTGCACCACCCGTCCGATCAGGCGAAGCACCGCCTGGGCATTTGCACTGGTCATGGCTCCCTCCTTGGCGTGGGGAGGCATCTCCCGTCCACGGCCAATACTGCCGGACACCACCGACAATGGCACCTGACCAGCCGAGCCCTTGGCGAGTTCCACGGCCTTTCGCGCTGCCACAAAGCCGCTCCCGGAACCTTCCCGGGGGCTTCCGCCCGGGGTGAGCTGTACGGCCCCGATCCCGATCCCGACGTACCAGCGCCCGCTCCGGAGTGCGTACAAGGCGATCTCCACTACGTCCTCGGCATGTTCCACCACACCCTGGAGTTCATCACCCACGGACCGTTCGAAGGTCGCCGGTGTGAGGCTGCGCAGTGCGGCGATCAGATCGGGAACACGGTCGACGTCGGCAGTGCTGCCTCGCTGGTCGATGGTCAGTACGTACATGCCCTAACCGTACGCAGGTGATCACTCATAATCAATCAAAAATAGCTGATTATTAAATATCAGCCAATAAAGACTGATTTTCGAGAATCACCCGATCCGATCAGGTGCTGTCGTGGCCTGCCGGGATCCGCTCCAGGCGATCCACCCACCGGCGCCTGCCATCAGTACGGCCCCAGCCCGGCGCGGCAGCACGTCGGAACGCCATACCGCGATCCCCAGCAGCACCGTGCCAACGAATACGAGCAGCAGGCCCAGCAAAACGTGGAAATCACCGCCGGAACAAGCAGCAAAGCCGTGCCGGCAACAGCTGTGACCATTGAGGCGATTGCCAGGCTCCCCGTCCTGCTGTTGGCCATGGAACAGCCCAAAGCAAAGAAACCGAACAGGGCCAGGATGGTGCCTGCGGTACTGCCGAAAAGATGGCTGATCTGGTACGCATCGGAGCTGACAAAACGGGCCCACGCCTCCGGGTCCTTCGCCTGGTCCGGATGCGGGTCCAGCGTGGACCAGGCGGTGACAAGCCACGAGACAGGCAGCGCCCACAACCCGGCCCGGATCCAGCGGCTAATGCTCTTTGATTGGACGGCGAACGTGCCCATGTTTCATGGTAGATCCGGGACATCCGTCCAGCCAGACGTCCGCAGGAGTCAGCCGAACAGGTTCACCGGCTTCACGATGTCGGCATAAATCAGCAACAAACTCATGCCCATCAGCAACGTGGCCACCACGTAAGTCACGGGAAGCAGTTTGGCGATGTCGAAAGCGCCCGGATCCGGTTTGCCGAACAGCTTGGCCACCCGCCGCCGCGCCCCCTCGTACAGCGCTCCGGCCACATGGCCGCCGTCGAGCGGAAGCAGCGGGATCAGGTTGAAGACCGCAAGCGCAAAGTTCAAGCCGGCGAGCAGCCCTACCAGTGCCCCAATCCTGGACTGCAGCGGCACTTCCTCCATGGCCGCCACTTCACCGGCCACGCGCCCCACGCCCACCACGCTGATGGGGCCGTTGGGGTCGCGCTCTTCCTCGCTGAAGGCCGCCTTGGCAACGCCCACCACCCGGGCGGGCAGATTGAAGACGACGCCGGCCACTTGCTTGATGTTTTCGCCCGCCATGGGCAGGACGGACGACGCCGGCTGGGGAACCAGTTCGGTCTGCGCGCCGATGCCCAGGAAGCCGACGTCCTGGTACAGGAGGGTGCCGGCGTCGTCCTTTGCCTGGCGTCCGTCCACGCCGACGACGGGGCGGGCGGAGAGCACCGGCGTCACCGCGGTGGTGACGGGCGCGCCGTCGCGCTCAACAGTGATGCTGACTTCCCTGCCCGCGGAGGTCCGGATCCATTCGGTCAGCTCGTCCCAGCCGGTGACAGCTTTCCCGTCAAAGGAGGTGACCACGTCGTTGGGCAGGAGCCCGGCAGCGGCCGCGGGGGTCAGCTGGCAGTCCGGGGAATCGGGATCAACGGTCTCGCCGGCCGCCACCTGGCACTTGGAGACGTCGGCGATGGTGGTGGTGGCCGTGGCCATGCCGAAGCCCATCAGCAGGACGGCGGTCAGGATCACGCCGATCAGCAGGTTCATGGCCGGCCCGCCCAGCATCACGATGATTTTCTTCCACACCGGCAGCCGGTAGAACACGCGGTTTGCGTCCTCCGGTCCCACTTCCTCGTGTGCCATGGACCGGGCTTCCGTGGCCAGTGTCTGGAACATGCCGGTGCTGGAAGGGCGGACGGTGCCGTCGTCCTTGTTGGGCGGATACATGCCGATCATGGACACGTAGCCACCCAGCGGGATCGCTTTCACGCCGTATTCAGTTTCACCCTTCCGCTTGGACCACAGGGTGGGGCCGAAGCCGATCATGTACTTGGTGACACGCACCTTGAACAGCTTGGCGGGCACCAGGTGCCCCACTTCGTGCAGCGCAATGGACACGGCAATGCCGATCGCCACAAAGACGACGCCGAGGATAAAGAGGAGGACGGGGCTCATGCGTGGATCTGCTGCTTCCTAGAGACTGCTGACTGCTAAACGTTCGTGGGCACGCGTGCGTGCCCAGTCTTCAGCATCCAGTACCGACTCCAGCGTCAGCCCGGAGGATCCTGAATGTTCGCTGAGGACAGCATCGATGGTGTCCACGATTTCGGTGAAGCGGATGCGTCCCGAGTGGAACGCCATGACCGCTTCCTCGTTTGCCGCGTTAAAGACGGCGGGAAAAGTACTCCCCTGCTTGGCGGCGTCCTTGGCCAAGTCCACGGCCGGGAAAGCGACGGTGTCCAGCGGTTCGAACGTCCAGCTGGTGGCTTTGGTCCAGTCACACGGGGAGGCCGCTTTGGGGACCCTGTCCGGCCAGCCCAGCCCTAAGGCAATGGGGAGGCGCATGTCCGGCGGGGACGCCTGGGCGATGACGGACCCGTCAATGAACTGGACCATGGAGTGGACCACCGACTGCGGGTGGACCACAACGTCGATCCGGTCCAGCGGCACGTCGAACAGCAGATGGGCCTCGATGAGCTCAAGGCCCTTGTTGACGAGCGTGGCCGAGTTAGTGGTGACCATCAGCCCCATGTCCCACGTGGGGTGCGCCAGGGCCTCTTTCGGCGTCACGTCGTGGAGCTGTTCCCTTGTCCGGCCGCGGAAAGGCCCTCCGGAGGCCGTCAGGATGAGCTTCTCAACCTCGACCGCGGAGCCGGAGCGCAGGCACTGCGCTATCGCTGAGTGCTCGGAATCCACCGGCACGATCTGCCCCTCGCGGGCGGCGGCCTTGACGAGCGCTCCGCCGACGATCAGCGATTCCTTGTTGGCCAGCGCCAGCGTTGCACCTGATTTCAGGGCGGCGAGGGTCGGGGCGAGCCCGATGGAGCCGGTAATGCCGTTGAGCACTACGTCCGCTTCTACCGCGGCGATGCGGGCCGAGGCGTCCGGGCCGGCGATGATTTCGGGGCGGTAGTCCTGCCGCCCGGCGAGGCGGGCAGCCTCGGAGATCAGGTCCCGCAGCTTGCGCGGATCCCCCGCGGCGATGCCCACAGCGGCGGCACCGGTGTGGACGGCCTGGCGGGCCAGGAGCTGCAGGTTCCCTCCGCCGGCGCTGAGCGCCACTACCTCAAAAAGGTGCGGGGCGCCGTCGACGACGTCAATCGCCTGGGTGCCGATGGAACCGGTGGATCCGAGGATGACGATTCTGCGAGGCTGCATTGGTTAAGTATCCCGCACCCCGGCCCGCACCTGGCCCGCGGTCCGGTCAGCCCGCCGCCAGCTCGATGAAACCCTTGGCCAGCGTGGACACGGCTCCGATGTAGGCGATGGCCACAACGATCCGCCGCACGGCAGCCGGTTTGACCTTGCCGGACAGCAGATCGCCCGCGATGATTCCCGCCACCATGGCGGCCAGGATGCTGAGCCATTGCCAGCCGTCCAGTCCGGGAACATGTCCACCGGATAGTACGTACTTGATCACCAGGGAAGACAGTCCGGTGGTCACGAAATAGGGCTGGAGGGTGGCGCCGAAACTCTTCTGCTCCCACCGGGTGGCAATGGCGTACGCGGTGATGGCCGGCCCGCCGACGCCCGCTGCCGCGTTCATCAGTCCGCTGGTGAAGCCGAGGGAGACCATGGGAACGGGGCCACTGGCGCGCCAGGAGCTGCGGGTCAGCCGCTGCGAAGCCAGCAGGGCGATGATGAGGAGGATGCCGATGCAGATCTCCAGCGGCGCTTCGGCCACGTTGCTGGCCAACCAGGCACCCGGCAATACCCCTGCGAGGGCCGCGAGCGCCAGTCCGAAGTAGCGCTTCCACTCCACATGCCGCCAGACCCGGGAGAGGATCAGGAGGGATGAGGCCGCGCCGCACAGGTTGATGATCATGACGCCGTCGAAGGGGCCGAGCAGCACCACCAGGACGGGAGAGACGAGAAGGCCGAATCCGAGGCCGGCCAGCCGCTGGGCCAGCGCCCCTGCAACAACGGCAATGAGCACCAATGCAAACACCATCCGATCCTAGTGGGCGGACAGCGACGCCGGGCGTAACGTGGATTGCGTGGACTGGGTTACCTGGTTCGATGCGCCGGAGTACGGATTCGCCCGGCAAGTGCTGCAGCGGGGTGTGGCGGCACTGTTCTTTGTTGCGTTCCTGTCCTCCCTGAACCAGTTCCCTGCGCTGCTGGGCGAACGTGGCCTGTTGCCGGTTCCGGACTATCTGGAAGGGTTCAGCGCGCGCCGGCGGCCCACGCTGTTCCGTTGGCGCTATTCGGACCGGCTGCTGCGTGGTGCCTGCCTCACCGGACTGGCAATTTCCGCCCTCCTGGTGGCCGGCATCCCCCAGCTTGGGCCGCCGTGGGTTCCGCTGATCGTATTTCTGGCCCTGTGGCTGCTTTACATGTCGATCGTCAACGTGGGGCAGACGTTTTATGGCTTCGGCTGGGAAATGCTGCTGCTGGAGGCCGGGTTCACGGTGGCCTTCCTTGGCTCGGACCAGACGGAGCCGCCGCGCACCATCCTGATCCTATTGGCCTGGCTCGTGTTCCGGCTGGAGTTCGGCGCCGGGATGATCAAGATCCACGGCGGCCTGGAGTGGCGTGATCTGACCGCCCTCTACTATCACCATGAAACGCAGCCGATGCCGGGGCCACTGAGCCGCCAGGCTCATCTCCTGCCCAAACCCTTCCACCGGCTGGAGGTCCTGGGGAACCATTTCGCCCAGCTCGTGGTGCCGTTCTTCCTCTTCGCACCGCAACCCGTGGCAAGCGCCGCCGCCGGAATCATCATCTTCACCCAGCTGTGGCTGGTGGCCAGCGGCAACTTCGCGTGGCTGAACTGGATGGCCATTGTGCTGGCCTTCGCCGCGGTCAGCGACCCCGTGGCCCGCGCCGTATTGCCGTTCCTGCCGCTGGACGGGGATCCTGAGGAAGGCAGCCGCGGCAGTCCCCCGTACTGGCTTGCCGTCACCCTTGTGGCCACAATGCTGCT
Organism: Pseudarthrobacter raffinosi; assembly: GCF_023913835.1. Taxonomy (NCBI): domain Bacteria; kingdom Bacillati; phylum Actinomycetota; class Actinomycetes; order Micrococcales; family Micrococcaceae; genus Pseudarthrobacter; species Pseudarthrobacter raffinosi. Next base: position 116,540 of record NZ_JAMXBG010000003.1, read on the forward strand.
GGTAGTCCTCAGCTACTGGCCCGTGCGCAACCTGCTCTCCAAGGGGCAGCTGATGAATGCCAGCTTCAACCGCTGGCAGCTGGTCAACACGTATGGCGCGTTTGGCACCGTGACCAAGCACCGCGTCGAGATCGTCGTGGAAGGCACCCTCGACGAAGAACCTGAGGACTCAGCAGACTGGCGCGAATATGGGTTTAAGGGCAAACCCGGAGATCTCCGCCGGCTGCCCCGCCAGTGGGCGCCCTACCACCTGCGGCTGGACTGGCTGATGTGGTTCCTGCCGTTGCGCACCGTCCACGAGGAGTGGTTTTACGCGTTCCTCACGAAACTGCTGGAGGCGGACCAGCGGACGCTGCGGCTGCTCCGCGCCGACCCGTTCGACGGCGATCCGCCGCGCTGGGTGCGTGTCAACAGCTACCTGTACCGTTTCGCCACCAGGGCTGAGTTCCGGGAGACGGGCGAGCGCTGGGTCCGGATGCCGCTCTATGAGGCCATCCCGCCGCTTTCGCTCGGCGGTTCCCGGAGGCGGCGGCGGTGATTCGGTGCCCGCAGCCCTAGGAGTGGATGCCTGCCCGGCGGATGGTGGCTTCGGCGTGCTTGAGGATGGGGCCGTCGATCATTTTGCCGCCGTGCTGGAACACGCCGGATCCGGCAACAGCCGCGACCTGCAGCAGTTCTGTGGCGGCGGCGACGTCGGCCTCGGACGGGGCGTAGGCGCCCCGTACAACGGCCGCCTGCGTGGGATGGATGCAGGCTTTGGAGCCGAATCCTGACGCTGCGGCATCAGCGGCCTCCAGAGCCAGCCCGTCAAGGTCCGGGATGTTGACGTACACGGCGTCCACGGCTTCTTTCCCGAAAGCCCGGGCGGCGAGCAGCACCGCGGACCGGGCATGCAGCGCCACGGCGCGGTAGCCGCCGTCGTCCGCTCTGCTGGACGTACCGCTAAGGGAAGCCAGGAGGTCCTCGGCGCCCCACATCAGTGCCACCACGTTGGGGGCCGCCGCGATGGCGGGCGCGTTCAGGACCCCGACTGCGGTCTCGCACAGGGCGATGACGTGGTAGTCCGCCAGGGCTTCGAGCTGGGCCGCACTCTCAGCCTTGGCCAGCATCACCGTGCGGTACGGGGTGTGGGCCAGGCAGTGCAGGTCCTTCTCGAACTCGTCGGTGCCCGCCGGGTTGATCCTGATGATGGTGCGGCTGGGGTCAAGTTCGGGCCCCTCCCCGGCAGCGCCCAGCTGGGCCAGGATGGCGCCGCGCGCCCGCTGTTTGTCCGCGGGTGCCACGGCGTCCTCGAGGTCCACGATGACAGCGTCGGCGCGTTGGGCGGCCTTGGGGAAGCGCTCCGGGCGGTCGGCAGGGCAGAAGAGTAGGGCGGGACCCATCACAAATGTCATACGGTCATTGTCCTCTTTTGGGGCCCGGCACGCTCCCCTTTTCAGCTCCCGCAGGCTGCACGTATTGTCCAGAAGACTGCGCCACATGGGCGTCCCGGTTCCACATCAGGCAGCTCCGAGTGGCCAGCGCCACCACGGTGCCGTCCTGGTTCCGCCCGGTGTGCTGCATGGTCACAATCCCCTGGCCGGGTCGCGATCCCGAGAGCCGTTTGCCGGTGATCACCGTCTCCGTGTAGAGCGTGTCCCCGTGGTACAGCGGGTGCGGGAAAGAGACGTCGGTCAGGCCCAGCTGGGCGATGATGGTGCCCTGGGTGAGCTGGGAGACGGACTGCCCCACCAGGGTGGACAACGTGAACATGGAGTTGACCAGCCGCTGGCCGAACGGCTGCCCTGCGCTCCAGGCGGCATCCAGGTGCAGGGCCTGGGTGTTCATGGTGAGCGTGGTGAACAGGACGTTGTCCGCCTCGGTCACGGTGCGGCCGGGCCGGTGCGCGTAGACAACGCCTTCTTCGAGCTCATCAAAGTACAGGCCGCGCTGCTCGATGACGCGGGGGGCGGCGGTGGTTGCGCCCGGACCGTCGGGGGTTGAGCCCGCCGAAGCCCCGCTCATACGGTGAGCTCCTGGTCCTCTTCGAACAGCTCGGCGCCGGTGGCCGCGGCCACGTCCTCCACGGAGACGTTGGGGGCCAGTTCGCGGAGAACCAACCGGGACCGCCCGCCTTCGGTGACGACGTCGATCACGGCGAGGTCGGTGATGATCCGGTCCACGCAGGCCTTGCCGGTCAGCGGCAGAGAGCAGTGCTCCACGATTTTGGGGTTGCCGTTGCGGTCCACGTGTTCCATCATCACGATCACCTTCTTGGCGCCGAAGACCAGGTCCATGGCCCCGCCCATGCCTTTGACCATCTTGCCCGGGATCATCCAGTTGGCCAGGTCGCCGTTCTGCGCCACTTCCATGGCGCCGAGCACGGCCACGTCAACGTGCCCGCCGCGGATCATGCCGAACGACGAGGCGGAGTCGAAGAACGCGGCCCCCTTGTTGACCGTGACGGTTTCCTTGCCGGCGTTGATGAGGTCCGGATCCACCGCGTCCTCGCTGGGGTATGGTCCCACGCCCAGGATCCCGTTCTCCGAGTGGAGCACCACCTCGACGCCTGCCGGGATGTAGTTGGGAATGAGCGTGGGCATGCCGATGCCGAGGTTGACGTACTGTCCGTTGCTGAGCTCCCGGGCCACCCGGGCGGCCAGTTCGTTGCGCGTCCACCCTTTGCCCTCCGGATTGGTGCCTTCCGGATGGCCGACGGTGGCACGCCGGTATTCGGGCCGTACGGCTTCGGGGCGGGGAGGTGCTCCCTGCGTGCTGTTGGACTCCATGGCTACGCTCCTGCCTGTTCGGTGGCGCTTTCGGTTCCGGCAGCCTGGGCAAGGGAGACGGTCCGCTTCTCGATCCGCTTCTCACCGGCGGGCACAACCACCACCCGCTGGACAAAGATGCCGGGAGTGTGGACGTGTTCGGGGTCCAGCTCCCCCGGTTCCACCAGCTCCTCCACCTCGGCGATGGTGATTTTTCCCGCCATGGCGCAGAGCGGGTTGAAGTTCATGGCGGTGGCGTGGAAAACCAGGTTGCCGTGGCGGTCACCCTTCCAGGCGTGGACCAGCCCGAAGTCGGGCGTCAGGGATTCCTCCAGGACGTAGTCCACACCGTTGAACGTCCGGACTTCCTTGGCGGCGGAGGCAATCGCGATGCCTCCGTCGGCGTCGTACTTCTGCGGCAGGCCGCCGTCGGACACCTGGGTGCCGACCCCGGCCTTGGTGTAGAAAGCGGGGATCCCGGCGCCGCCGGCCCGGAGCTTTTCCGCCAGCGTCCCCTGCGGGGTGAGGACCACCTCAAGCTCACCGGACAGGTACTGGCGCGCGAACTCCTTGTTCTCGCCGACGTAGGAACTGACAGTCCGCCGAATCCTGCCGTCACGGAGCAGGACGCCCAGCCCCCAGTCGTCCACGCCGCAGTTGTTGCTGACGGTTTCGAGGTCCTTCGTGCCGTGCCGGTGCAGGGCATCGATCAAGGCCACCGGGATTCCGCAGAGGCCGAACCCTCCCACCGCGAGCGACGCGCCGTCGGGAATGTCCGCAATGGCTTCCTCGGCGCTGGCAACAACCTTGTTGATCATCGTTGGTCCTTTCAAGGGTCTCGACAGGCTCGACCACCGCGTGGCATTCCCGACCAGCGGGCTTGTTACAGTCCGAGTTCGCGGGCGATGAGCATCAGCTGGACTTCCGTGGTGCCCTCACCGACTTCAAGGATCTTGGAGTCGCGGTAGTGCCGTGCCACGGTGAATTCGTTGATGAAGCCATAGCCGCCGAATACCTGGGTGGCATCCCGCGCGTTGTCCATGGCCGCCTCGCCTGCGACCATCTTAGCGATGGCCGCCTGCGTCTTGAACGGCTTCCCCGCCAGCATCCTCGACGCGGCGTCGTAGTACGCCAGGCGGGCCGTATGGGCCCGGGCCTGCATGCGGGCGATCTTGAACGAGATGGCCTGGTACTTGCCGATGTGATGACCAAACGCGCTGCGTTCCTTGGCGTACTTCACCGACAGGTCAACACAGCCCTGCGCCGCCCCCGTCGCCAAAGCCGCGATGGCGATCCGGCCCTCGTCCAGGATGGAAAGGAAATTCGCGTAACCCCGCCCCTCCGCACCGAGCAGGTTCGCTTCCGGCACCCGGACGTCCTTGAGCGTCAGCGGGTGCGTGTCCGAGGCGTTCCAGCCCACTTTGTTGTAGGCCTTCTCCGCCCTGAAACCCGCAGTATTGGTGGGCACCAGGATGGTGGAAATCTGCTTCTTGAGGCTGCCATCCTTGCGTTCCTTCTGACCCGTCACCGCGGTGACCGTGACCAGGCGCGTGATGTCGGTCCCGGAGTTGGTGATGAATTCCTTGTTGCCGTTGATCACCCAGTCGCCGTTCTCACGATGGGCGTGGGTTTTGGTCCCGCCGGCGTCAGAGCCTGCTTCCGGCTCCGTGAGTCCGAAGCCGGCGAGTGCCTTGCCCGAGGCCAGCAGCGGGAGCCACTCCTCTTTCTGGGCCTCGGTACCGAACCGGTACACCGGCATTGCGCCGAGGGAGACGCCTGCTTCCAGCGTGATGGCCACGGACTGGTCCACCCGGCCAAGCTGTTCGAGGGCGAGTGCCAAAGCGAAGTAGTCCCCGCCCATCCCACCGTGCGCTTCCGGGAACGGCAGCCCGAACAGGCCCATGTCCGCCATCTGGGACACCACCTCGTACGGGAAGCTGTGCTCCTCATCGTGCTTGGCCGAGACCGGCGCCACCACGTTGTCCGCGAAATCCCGGACGGTGTCGCTGAGGTCCTGGTATTCCTCGCTGAGCTCAAAATCTGCCATGGCTAGGCTCCCTTGCCTGTGTTGTTGGAGTCCTTGTTGGAATCCTTGTTGGAATCCTGAAGTGAATCTGCGTCTGAATCGGTGGTTGAAGGGTGGATGGTGGCCAGCACCTGGTCTGCTTTGACCGGCTGACCGGCCTTGATGCTGATGTGGACCGTGCCGGCCACCTCTGCCACGAGCTGGTGTTCCATCTTCATGGCTTCCACGGAGAGAAGGACCTGGCCGGCTTCCACGGTGTCGCCGTTGCTGACCGCAACGGATACCACCGTGCCGGGCATGGGCGAGCGCACCTCCGGGTCCGCGGTGCCTTCCTCGCGCTCGACGGCGGCGAGAACCCGGACAAGCCGAGACTCCCGCGTCAGCGGCTCCAGCCGGCAGGACCAGCCTCCGTTGCCGAGGAACAGTTCCGCGGGAACTCCTGAGGGCAGGTTGTCCGGGGTGAGGTTGACAGGGCCCGCGTCCGCCGGCGCCAGCGAGTAGTCCGTGGTTTCGCCGTCCAGGGTAAGGACCAGGCTCCCGCGGCCCGGCAACCGCAGCGAGGCCGTCCGCCATGGCCCGTCACCGACACAGACCTGGACCGGGCCGGCGGCCACGCGGCCTGTGACTCTCACTGTTGCGATGCCGCCGTCGGGCGTTCCCAGGCTGATCCGCAGGGGCGCCGGCGCGCCGATCCGCCAGCCGTTGCTGGCCTGCCAGGGACCGGGGGGCGTCCCCGTGATGTCCTGGTCCCCGCTCACAACGGCGTACAAGGCGGCCGCGACCAGTTCGGCGTCGTCAATCCGCCGGAAGGCGAAGTCGGGCATCTTGCGCTCGATCAGGCCGGTGTCGAGATGCCCGGCGCGGACATCGTCGTCGTTGATCAGCAGCCTCAGGTACTCAACATTCGTATCGATGCCAAGGGCTGTGTAGCCGGCGAGTGCCGCGTCCAGGGTATCCAGGGCAACGGTGCGGTCCGGGCCCCACGCGATGACTTTGGAGATCATGGGATCGTAGCTGGAGGAGATCTCGAGCCCCTCGAGCAGGGCTGAATCCACCCGGATCATGCCGGCTCCGTGATCGGGCATTTCGTCCAGCAGGAGCACGGTCCCGGTGGACGGCATGAAGTTCCGCTCCGGGATTTCCGCGTAGACGCGGGCTTCGGCGGCGTGCCCGTTGAGTTCGACGTCGGCCTGGCGGAAGGTGAGTTCCTCACCGGCAGCGATGCGGACCTGCCATTCGACCAGGTCCACGCCGGTGACCATTTCGGTCACCGGGTGCTCCACCTGGAGACGGGTATTCATCTCCATAAAGAAGAACTCGTCAGGGGCCTCGTCGGAGACCAGGAACTCCACAGTTCCCGCGCCGCTGTAGTGGACGCTGCGGGCCGCCTGGCAGGCGGCCTCGCCGATCCGGGCCCGGGTGGCCCCGCCGTCGTGCAACGACTCCAGCAGCGGCGACGGCGCTTCCTCAATCACCTTTTGGTGGCGGCGCTGCAGCGAGCACTCCCGCTCCCCCAGATGGATCACGTTGCCGTGGTTGTCCGCCAGGACCTGGACCTCGATGTGCCGCGGCGTGCGGACCAGCCGTTCAAGGAAAAGGGTGTCATCGCCGAAGGCGCTCGCGGCGACGCGGCGGGCGGTGGCCAGCGTGGCTTCGAGGTCCTCGTGGCGCTCCACGATGTGCATGCCCTTGCCGCCGCCGCCCGCTGACGGTTTGATGAGCAGCGGGAACCCGACGGCGGGCGCGGCCTCCATGAGTTGCGCGTCAGTCATGCCCGGTTCGGCGATGCCCGGCACTACGGGGACTCCGTAGCCGGCCACGTGGTTCTTGGACCGGATCTTGTCGCCCATGACGTTCAGGGACTCAACGCCGGGGCCGATGAAGGTGATGCCGGCGGTTTCGAGGGCGCGGGCAAAATCGACGTTCTCGCTGAGGAAGCCGTAGCCGGGGTGGACTGCCTCGGCGCCGGTGTCGCGGCAGGCCTGGAGGATCGCCTCCATCTTCAGGTAGCTTTCTCCCGCGGCGGCAGGGCCAATCCGCACGGCGGTGTCAGCCTCGCGAACGTGGCGGGCCCCGGCGTCGGCGTCGCTGTAGACGGCTACGGAGCGGATGCCCAAGGCACGCAGTGTGCGGATGACGCGGCAGGCGATCTCCCCGCGGTTGGCGACGAGCACGGTGCTGAACAGCGGCTTCTGCCGGATTGCGGAAGGAACGGCGGGCATGGAAACGGTCATGGCTGGCTCACATCCGGAAAAGGCCGAAGGAGGTCTCCGGCAGGGGGGTGCGGGAGACGACGTCGAGTGCCAGTCCCAGGACGGTGCGAGTATCCGCGGGGTCGATCACGCCGTCGTCCCAGAGGCGGGCGGTGGAATAGTACGGGCTGCCCTGGTCCTCGTATTGCTGTTTGATCGGGGCCTTGAAGGCTTCCTCGTCCTCGGCGGACCATTCCTCGCCACGGGCCTCGTACTGGTCACGCTTGACGGTTGCGAGAACGCCGGAGGCTTGGTTCCCTCCCATCACCGAGATGCGGCTTGCCGGCCACATCCACAGGAAGCGCGGCGAATACGCCCGCCCGCACATGGAGTAGTTGCCGGCGCCGAAGGACCCGCCGATGACGACGGTCAGCTTGGGCACCCGGGCAGTGGCGACGGCGGTGACCATCTTGGCGCCGTTTTTGGCAATGCCACCCTGCTCGGAATCCCTGCCCACCATGAACCCGGAAATGTTCTGCAGGAAAATAAGCGGAATGCCGCGCTGGTCGCAGAGTTCGATGAAGTGCGCGCCCTTGAGCGAGGACTCGCTGAAGAGCACGCCGTTGTTGGCCACGATCCCCACCGGGTGCCCGTGCAGCCTGGCAAAACCCGTGACCAGGGTGGTGCCGTACTCCTTCTTGAACTCGTGGAACCTGCTGCCGTCCACCAGCCGGGCAATGACCTCGTGGACGTCGTATTGCGCGTTGACGTCCGTCGGGAGGGCGCCGTACAACTCCGCCGGATCCGCGAGGGGCTCGACGACGGTGTCCACATCCCAGGCAGGGGCAGCCGGCCTCGGCAGGGTGGAGACGATGTCCCGGACGATCTGCAGGGCATGCTCATCGTTCTCCGCCAGGTGGTCGGTGACGCCGGAGATTTTCGAGTGCACGTCACCGCCGCCCAGTTCCTCCGCCGTGACGATCTCCCCGATGGCAGCCTTCACCAGCGGCGGACCGCCCAGGAAGATAGTGCCCTGGTTCCGCACGATCACCGTCTCATCGCTCATGGCCGGAACGTAAGCGCCGCCGGCGGTGCAGGAGCCCATCACGGAGGCGATCTGCGGGATCTTTGCCGCGGACATCCTGGCCTGGTTGAAGAAGATCCGGCCGAAATGCTCCTTGTCGGGAAAAACTTCGTCCTGCTTCGGGAGGAACGCCCCGCCCGAATCCACCAGATAGATGCACGGCAGCCGGTTCTCCAGCGCTATCTCCTGGGCGCGGAGGTGCTTCTTCACGGTCATCGGGTAGTAGGTGCCGCCCTTGACGGTGGCGTCGTTGGAGATCACGAGCATCTGGCGGCCGTGGACCAGGCCGATGCCGGCAATAACCCCGGCTCCCGGCGAGTCGTTGTTGTACATGCCGTTGGCTGCCAGCGGCGCGATCTCCAGGAACGGGCTGCCATCATCCAGCAGCCGGTCAATGCGCTCCCGGGGCAGCAGCTTCCCGCGCCCCACATGGCGCTCCCGCGACTTCTCCGGCCCGCCCAACGCGGCCTCAGCCAGCCTGGTCCGGAGCTCGGCGGCCAGCGCGAGCTGGGCAGCGTTGTTTGCAGCAAACGCTTCACTTGCGGCATCAAGCCGGCTGGCGAGAGTCTCCATCGACTGCATCCGTTCGTCATCTATTGAAAGCCACCAAGGCTCCGGCGAGAGCCGGAAAAGCGAGCTCGGTTAATGCTTTATAACTGGAATTCAGGTTAGTCTTTATTAACTGTGATGTCCAACACAACAGGACATTGCTAGAATCTGCTGTTCCTAGGAGGAAAAGCGTGCCCACCACCCGACCGGTCAAGCCGTCCGCACCGGCCCAGTCTGAGCATCCGAACTCGGCAACACGACCCGTTTCGGCAGCCCAGGCCGCTTCCGCGACGCCGGCAGCTCCGGGAACACCCGCGGCCGCGGCAGCCCACGCAGCTCCCGGAACGCCCCGCAGCCAGGCGAAGGAGAACCGCCGCCAGGCGCTGCTTGCCGCCGCCGCGGGGCTCTTCGCCCTGCACGGATTCAACCGCGTATCACTGGAAGACCTGGGCGCGGCAGCGGGTGTCAGCGGCCCGGCCGTCTATCGCCACTTCCAGGGCAAGCAGGCGGTGTTGGGAGACCTGCTGCTTACCGTCAGCCGCGAGCTGCTCGACGGCGGCCGGCGCGTCATTGCCGAGACTACGGACCCTCTCGCAGCGCTCCGCCGGCTGGTGGGGTTCCAAGTGGAGTTTGCCCTTGGCAAGCCCGACGTGATCCGGGTGCAGGACCGGGATTTCAGCAACCTCAGTCAGAAGGACCAGTCCGAGGTCCGGACACTGCAGCGGAACTACGTGGAGATTTGGGTGGAGGTCCTGGCGCTGCTGCATCCGGGCACCGACGCCGTCGAACTGCGGATGCGGGCCCACGCTACGTTCGGCCTGATCAACTCCACGCCGCACTCGGTGCGGAACCACGGACGGAAAATCGCGCCCAAAACGGCCCGGCCGCTGCTCGAAAGCATGGCGCTGGCGGCACTCACGGTGAACGTTCCCCCGGCCTCCTGACCGGGACACGATTTCAAGAGCGGGCCCTCAGAGGCTCCCAGCCACAGGAGCGGCCTTGGCCCGCATTAGCGGTGCTGGGCAGCACCGCTAATGCGGGCCAAGACCGCACTTACGAATCACGACATGACGCAGGACGTTGCGCAGGCCCAGACCCGGGAGTTTTTGCCCAGATAAAGCGGTTCAAACGCCCCAAACCCGGATTATCTGGACAAAAAACTCGTGAGTTAGACCATCGTGAGCACCATGCCGGGTTCGGCCAGGATGGCGCCAACGTCGGCGAGGAACCTCGAACCCTGCTCCCCGTCCACCAGGCGATGGTCAAAGGACAGGCTCAGCGTCATGACCTGGCGCAGGGCCACCTCATCCTGGAATTCCCACGGCATTTTCCGCACGGCCCCCATGGCCAGGATGGCAGCCTCGCCGGGGTTCAGGATGGGAGTGCCCGCGTCGATGCCGAAGACCCCGATATTCGTGATGGAGATCGTACCGCCGGACAGGTCTGCCGGCGCGGTCTTGCCGGCCCGTGCCGTCTCGGTCAGCCCGGTCAGGGCTGCGGAGAGTTCCAGCAGCGACAGGGTATCCGCGTCCTTGATGTTCGGCACGGTGAGCCCGCGCGGAGTTGCGGCGGCGATGCCCAGGTTCACGTAGTTGAACTGCACGATCTCCTGGCTGACTTCCTCCCACCGCGAGTTCAGCGACGGGTTCCGCCGCAGCGCGATCAGCACAGCCTTCGCCACCAGCGTCAGCGGCGTGAGCTTGTAGCCGGAAAAGGCCCGGCTCGTCTTCAGCTTGGCCAGCAGGTCCATGGTGGGCGTGACATCCACCGTGAGGAATTCCGTCGCGTGGGGAGCCGTGAACGCACTTGCCACCATCGCGGCGGCCGTGAACTTGCGGACACCCTTGATAGGGGTCCTGACTTCCCGCCCACCCTGTGGCGCCAGTCCCGCGGGGAAAACCGAATCGGATACGGCGGAAAGATGGCGTACCGGTGCCGACAATTCGCCGCCGCCAACAAAATTCTGGACATCCTCCCGCGTGATCAGGCCGCCGGCTCCGGTGCCCGCGACCGCGGCCAGCTCGACGCCGAGGTCCTTGGCCAGTTTCCGGACCGGCGGCGTGGAACGTGGACGCTCCGCGGTGTCGGTTTCGACAGGCTCAAGCACAGGGTTTTCGGGTCTGACAGGCTCGGTTTCGACGAGCTCGGTTTCGACAGGCTCAACCACCGGGCCGCGAACAGGCTCAACCGCCGGGGTTGTGAAGGTGCGGGCCCGGCGGGCGGGACGGCCTGAGCTTTCGACAACGGCGCCGTACCCAACCAGGTTCGGCTCGCGTTTCGCGGTCCCCGCTGCAGCAGTGGCCGCCCCGGCGGGCGCAGCCCCTGAAGGTGAGGCGCCGCCGTCGTCCGCTACTTCGAAGGAGACGATCGGCTTGCCCACCTCCACGATTGTTCCCGGCTCTTCATGGAGCGCAGTGATCACGCCCGCGAAAGGTGACGGCAGCTCCACTACGGCCTTTGCGGTTTCCACCTCGGCGATGACCTGGTTCAGCGTCACCGTGTCCCCCACTGCCACCTTCCAGCTGAGGATTTCTGATTCCGTGAGGCCTTCGCCGAGGTCCGGGAGCCTGAATTCCTTGATCATGGTGGCGCTCATCCTTCCAACCCGCTGAGGGAGTTCGGGCGTCCGAGGGCGCGGTCCACGCCGTCGAGGATCCGGTCCAGGCCGGGCAGATGGTGCATTTCGAGCTTGGAGTACGGGTAGGGAATATCGAACCCGGTGATACGGACGGGGGCGGTTTCGAGGTGATAGAAGCACCGCTCGGTAATGCTGGCCGCAACTTCGGCGCCCAGGCCACCGGACTGGCCGGCTTCATGGGTGACCACCAGCCTGCCTGTTTTCCGGACGGATGCTTCAACGGTGGCGTAGTCCACGGGTGCCAGCGAGCGCAGGTCAATGACCTCGATGGAGATGCCTTCGTCGGCGGCCGCGGTTGCTGCGTCCTTGGCCGTCTTCACCAACGGCCCGTAGGCCACGAGCGTCACATCCGTGCCCTCGGTGACAACGCGGGCGGAGTCCATGGGCAGCGCGGTGCGCGGATCGATGCCCTCATCCACTTCACCCTTGTCGTGGTAGCGGCGCTTGGGTTCGAAGTACAGCACCGGGTCATCGGACAGGATGGCCTGCTGGATCACGGTGTGGGCATCCTGCGGGTTGGAGACGCTGACCACGCGGAGCCCCGACGTATGAGTGAAGTACGCCTCGGGCGACTCGGAGTGGTGCTCGGGTGAGCCGATGCCGCCTCCGAACGGGACGCGGATGGTGATGGGCATCTTCACGGCCCCCTGGGTGCGGTAGTGCAGCTTTGCCACCTGGCTCACGATCTGGTCGAAGGCAGGGTAGATAAAGCCGTCGAACTGGATCTCCACCACCGGGCGGTAACCGCGGTAGGCGAGGCCGACGGCGGTGCCCATGATGGCCGACTCGGCCAGCGGGGTGTCCACCACACGGTGGGTGCCGAAATCCTTCTGGAGGCCGTCGGTCACCCGGAAAACACCGCCGAGGGTACCGATGTCCTCGCCCATGAGGATGACTTTTGGATCGTTTTCAAGGGATTTGCGCAGGCCGGAATTGATGGCGCGGGCAAAGGTCATCTGGGTCATCAGCGTGCACCTTCTTCTGAGGTGGCTCCCGCGGGATCGCCGAAGGAAGCCAGGTAACGGGCGTAGTGGTCCTGCTGCCGGTCCAGCCACGAGTTGGGCTCGCTGTACACGTGCTTGAAGATGTCCATCGGCTCCGGATCCGGCATGCCGATGCAGCCTGAACGGAGTTCGCGGGCGACTGACTCTGCCTTGTTGTGAACGTGCTGTTGGACCTCATCCGTGAGGAGTCCTTTGCGTTCCAGCAGGGCCTTGACCCGCAGGATGGGGTCCTTCGCAGCCCAGTCCTCCAGTTCATTGGCGTCACGGTAGCGGGTGGGATCGTCGGCGGTGGTGTGCGGTCCCATGCGGTAGGTGACCGCTTCGATGAAGGTGGGTCCGCCACCGTGCCGGGCACGGTCCAATGCCACGCGCGTGGCTGCCATCACGGCCAGCACATCATTGCCGTCCACCCGGAGGCTCGGAATGCCGAATCCGGCGGCCCGGTCCGCGATCTGAATGTGGGACTGCAACCGCACGGGCTCCGAAATTGCCCAGTGGTTGTTCGAGCAGAAGAAGACCACGGGTGCCTGGAAGCTGGCGGCAAAGACCATGGCCTCGTTGACGTCGCCTTCGCTGGTGGCACCGTCGCCGAAGTATGTCACCGCCACCGAGTCCGCGCCGTCGTTCTGGATGCCCATGGCGTAACCGGTGGCATGCAGGGTCTGCGCGCCGATAATGATCTGCGGGGTGGCCATATTCACGGAGTACGGGTCCCACCCGGAGGAGGCCGTGCCACGCCACACCCGCGTAATGTCCGTCAGGTCCACGCCGCGGCAGTACGCCACACCGTTTTCCCGGTAGCTGGAGAAGACAAAGTCGTCCTCGCGCAGGGCCCTGCCGGAACCGACTTGCGCCGCCTCCTGCCCCAGCAACGGGGGCCAAAGTCCGAGCTCGCCCTGACGCTGGAGGGCGGTGGCCTCAACATCGATCCGCCGGATGACCGTCAGGTCCTCGTAGAGGGAACACAACTGCTCATCCCCGATGTCCTTCACCCAGGGATCGAACTCCGGGTGGCTGATCCGCTCCCCTGCCGGGGTAACCAGCTGGATCAGGTTCCTGTCTGTAGACACGATGGCACGCAACCTTCTCACGTCGTTTGACCGGAGCCTGGGGACTTGTGGTCCCGCCCGCCGCCGGCCGCCCGGGCGCCGTTGCCCCGGATAATTGTGACCCTACTCACAATGCTCAATGGGTACAACCACCGCGGCGGATACTGGGCATTATGCCCTGTTTGCACTGCTCTCACCGTGCTAACGTTGCGCATTATGCAAGCTTTGGATGGCACAGACACACGGCTGCTCTCGGCCCTTGCCCGCGACCCCCGGCGGACCGTGGTGGCGTTGGCCCAGAAGCTGGGGCTGTCCCGGAACACCGTGCAGGCGCGCATGGCCCAGCTGGAGAAAAAACACGTCTTCCTGTCGTTCGAACGGCGTATCAACCCGGCATCCCTGGGCTATCCGCTCATGGCGTTCATTTCCGTCCACGTCCAGCAGCAGAAACTGGGACAGCTGGCCCATGACCTCGCCGGCATTCCGGAAATCCTGGAAGGCTACGGCCTCACTGGCTCTGCTGACCTCCTGCTCCGGGTAGTGGCCCTGGACGCCGAGGACCTCTTCCGGATCAACGGGAAAATCCTGGCGTGCGATGGAGTGGACAGGACGGACACCGCACTGGCCATGAGCGAACTCATCCCGTTCCGCATCCAGCCGCTGCTCGAGCGGGGATCCGGAGACGCTTAGGGCCAGCAGCCCTTATTACCGCCCCGATACCCAGCCCCGGCGGGCTGGGTTATAGGCTGTTCCAAGGTGAATCCATGGGTGCCGTTCAGCGGGTCCCAACAATAAGGCAGTGCCAGTGCGTTGCCGGAAAGGCTCCATCGTGAGCAATCCTCAGGGACCGTACCAGCCGGTCCAGCCGGCGGCCTGGCCCGCGCAACCAACGGGGCAGCCCGGCAACCCCGGGGAGCATGGCGCGCCACCGCTGCCTGGCAACCCGCCACAGCACGGTGCACCCGGACAATACTCGTCCGAGGGGCCGTTCGGCCTGCCCGGACAAGAGCCCCCGGCACAAAGCCGCGGGAAGCTGTGGACCATCCTCGGCGTTGTGGGCGGTGTCCTGCTGCTGGCGGTCGTCGGTGTCCTCATCCTGGTCAACATTGTCAACGGAGCCACCAACCATGCCCGGGGCCTGGCTGACAGCTTCAGCAAACTGGTGATTGCCGGCGACAGTTCCAAGGCCTACGACGACTATCTTGACCCCGCCCTCCATGAGCAGCTGACCAAGGAGGACTTCATCGCCGGTATCAAGACCCTGGAGATGGACAGCACCTGCAAGACTGCCTATAACGAAGTCAAGGCCAGCACCGAGAACGGCACCAAGGCGGCCGACATCGCCGGCCTCATCACCTGCGACGGCGACAAGAAGATCGACCTCATCTACCGCTTCGAAGGCACCGACGAGCTGAAAATGATCAACATCAAGCTCAAGCCCCAGGCCTAGCGCCACACAACGCAAGCCCGCACCCCATCCGCACGGGGACATGGTCCGAATTGCTTCTACGAGGATCCCATCCGGGATCCCGCAGTCTGGCCGGGACAGAACGTCCCCGCCTTACCGGAAGGATTCGGGCCATGCACACTTCTCCGAACCGCCTTGTCGCCACCGTCTTCGGTGCCGTTTATCTTCTTGTCGGCCTCCTGGGTTTCGTGGTGACGTCCGGCATCGGCTTCTTCGCCACGGAGGGCGCCAACCTCATCATTTTTGAAGTGAATCCGCTGCACAATGTCATCCACCTCGCGATCGGCGGCGCACTTCTGTACGCGGGCCTGAAAAGCACGGCCATGGCCCGTACGGTCAACACCGGCGTGGGTGCCGTCTATCTCCTGGTCGGTGTGCTTGGGCTGTTCCTGCTGACCTCGCCACTGAACATCATCGCGCTCAACGGCGCCGACAACGTCCTCCACTTGGCCAGCGCAGTCCTGCTGCTGGGCGTGGGTCTGTCCATGGACAAGTCCGCAACAGCCGTCCGGGCCTAGCCGGCCATGGCTGCCGAGCCAGGAGAGGGATGGGCCGTCCCGGCCGTCCGGCTCTTCGGCGGCTTCGCAGGATTCGGGGCCGGCTCAGTGAACCTCGCCGTTTCCTCAAGCCTCCTCGCGTTGCCGAAAGTGTCCGGCTCCGTCTGGCAGCCAGCCCTGGCGGTCGTCTCCGGCGGCTGGGGAGCGGCCCTGATCCTCTGGACGGTCCTGGCCTTGCACCGCGGACGGATTGTCGGGTCCGGGCGGACCGTGGCGTTCCTGCTGACGGCATCCGGGGCGCACATGGCGGCCCTTGCCTTCAGCAGCGACACGTCCAGCCTTCACCTCAGCCACCTCGCGGCGCTCCTGCTGACGCTCATGATTGTCGCGTCGGGCGCCTGGCTGAAGGGGCGCCGGCTCCGGGGAATGGACGACGACGGCATGGCGCCCGCCGCTGCCCGCCCGGGAATCCTGCTGCTCACCGCTTTCGCCGGTGCCGTGCTGGTGGCCGGAATCGCGACGCCGGGACTCGCCGCTTCCACAGCGGGCCAGTTTGCGGTGCCGCATGGTCAGCACGGCGGTCCGGCCATGCCGGCGGGCCACCATCAGCGCTGACGCCACCGCCTTTTTGCGCTGACGCCACCGCCTTTTTGAACGTCGCCCCCAGCTGAGCGTCGCCTGCGGCTCGCCTGCAGCTGGAACGTCAGAGAGCCCCTGTGCCTTTGCGGCATAGGGGCTCTCTGACTGTCAGCCGGTTCCGAAGTCCCAGTTTGCTCCGGACTGTCGGCTTGTTCGGTACTCAGTCATCAATCAGTGGTCCACGGCTTTCTCCGCACCCACACCGGTCAGGGAGCGTACTTCCATCTCGGCCTGCTTGGCCGCGTCCTCGCGCTTCTTGTCCAGCACCGTACCCAGCCAGCCGAGCAGGAACGCCAGCGGGATGGACACAATGCCGGGGTTGCTCAAGGGGAAGAAGGCGAAGTTGGCCCCCGGGATCATGGAGGTCTTCAGGCCGGAAACCACCGGCGAGAAGGCAATCAGGACAATGGCCGAGCCCAGGCCGCCGTACATGCTCCAGACCGCACCCTGGGTGGTGAACCGGCGCCAGAACAGCGAGTAGATGATGGTCGGGAGGTTCGCCGACGCCGCGACTGCGAAGGCGAGCGCCACGAGGAAGGCCACGTTCTGGCCGTTGGCGAAGATACCGCCCAGGATGGCCATCACGCCGATGACCACCACGGTGCGCCGCGCCACCTTAACCTCGGTGTCGGCGTCGGCCTTTCCCTTGGAGATGACGCTGGCGTAGATGTCGTGGGCAAACGACGCTGCGGCGGTGATGGTCAGCCCGGCCACCACGGCGAGGATGGTGGCGAAGGCGACCGCGGAGATGAAGCCCAGCAGCAGCGGCCCGCCCAGGAAGAAGGCAAGCAGCGGTGCAGCCGAGTTGACCCCGCCCGGTGCGGACTTGATGGTGTCGGCACCCACGAGGGCTGCGGCACCGTAACCGAGCACCAGGGTGAACAGGTAGAAGAGACCGATCAGCCAGATGGACCACACCACGGACTTGCGGGCTTCCTTGGCCGTGGGGACGGTGTAGAAGCGCATGAGCACGTGCGGCAGGGCGGCCGTGCCCAGAACCAATGCCAGGCCCAGGGACATGAAGTCGAGCTTGGAGGTGTCAGACTTGCCGTACTGCAGGCCCGGGTTCAGGACAGCCGGGTTGCCGGCGGTTTCAACAGCCGCACCGAGGAGGCTGGAAAGGTTGAAGCCGTAGATGGCGAGGACCCAGAGGGTCATCACGGCAGCGCCGGCGATCAGCAGGACCGCCTTAATGATCTGGACCCAGGTGGTGCCCTTCATCCCGCCGATCAGGACGTACATGATCATCAGGGCGCCGACGACGATGATTACCAAGGCCTGTCCGCCCCAGTCGCTGATGCCCAGCAGCAGGGAAACCAGGCTACCTGCTCCGGCCATCTGGGCCAGGAGGTAGAAGAAGCAGACGACCAGCGTGGAGATGGCGGCCGCGATGCGGACCGGGCGCTGCTTGAGCCGGAAGGAAAGGACATCCGCCATGGTGAACTTACCGGTGTTGCGCAGGAGTTCCGCCACCAGCAGCAGGGCAACCAGCCAAGCCACCAGGAAGCCGATGGAGTACATAAAGCCGTCGTAGCCGTTGATGGCAATGGCGCCGGTGATGCCCAGGAACGAGGCAGCGGACAGGTAGTCGCCGGCAATGGCCGTTCCGTTCTGGGAACCGGTGAACGACCGCCCCGCAGCGTAGTAGTCGGCCGCTGTTTTGTTGTTCCGGCTGGCGCGCAACACAATCACCATGGTGACAGCGACAAACAGGCCGAAGATGCCCATGTTGAGCAGCGTCGTTTCCTTAAGGTCCGCAACGTCTACGGCCGTGGCAATTCCGATCATTTGGTCACTCCACTCACGGCGTTGCCGTCCTTATCAAACTCATGGCCTTCGATTTCGTTGCGGATCTCGGCCGCGATGGGGTCCAGCTTCCGGTTGGAGTAGCTGACGTACCAGCCGGTGATGGCGAACGTGGAGACGAACTGGAGCAGGCCCAGGATCAGGCCGACGTTGATGTTGCCCCACACTTTGGTGGACATAAACTCGACGGCGTAGTCAGCCAGCAGGACATACGCGAAGTACCACAGCAGGAATGCCACGGCCATGGGGAACACAAAGCTGCGGTGACGTTTGCGCAGTTCCTGGAACCGCTCTGTCGACTGGACCTGTTCGAAGTCCACGGACGCCGCTGCGTCCGGAGTGTGGGCATCGTTACCCATCGTTCCTCCTCATTGAGACTTGCTTGGTTCACACGGGCCAGCCTGCGGGCAGGATGCGGACAATGTGACTGCAATCACTCTGCGGTATGGCGGGTGTACATTCCAGAGCCATGGCCGGAACGGTCGCTCAACGGCTACGATGCTGCGACTAACGGCACCCGCCGCTACGCTGGGCACCATGCCGGACTCCCCCCTCCTGACTGCAGCCGCCGTTGCGGTGATCATCTTGGCGATCGCCGTCGTCGTCGGTGTTGGCATCAAGCTGCTCCGATCCTTCCGTGAGCTTGGCACCGACGCCGAACGCGCCACGTACAACACCCTCCACGCTGCATCGAGTGCCGGGCAGCATCTGCGTACGGGCCTCAATCCGGCGGGCGCCGCCAAGGCGAGCCGGCAGCTCAGGAACTTGCTGGGCTGTGATGCGCTGGCCATCACCGATACGGCCGGCGTGC
The DNA here is from genome assembly GCF_023913835.1 of Pseudarthrobacter raffinosi. NCBI lineage: Bacteria > Bacillati > Actinomycetota > Actinomycetes > Micrococcales > Micrococcaceae > Pseudarthrobacter > Pseudarthrobacter raffinosi. Next base: position 135,050 of record NZ_JAMXBG010000003.1, read on the forward strand.
TGGCCTGGGACGGTGCCGCCGAGGAACTGAAGCCCCGGTTGATGGAACTGGCTGCGGACGTCCTGATCGGCGGGCGGACGGCGGTGCTCCAGGCGCGGGACCTGGGGACGGGCCATGCCTCCGGAAACCTCGCCGCCGTCATCGCTCCGGTCCGGGCCGGGTCACGGGTGGTGGGCGTCGTGGCGGCGTTTGCCCCGTCGGCGGGCGCAGGCCTGGTCCGTGCCACCAGCGAGGTGGCTGACTGGGTGGCCGTCCAGGTGGAGCTCGCCGAGCTGGACGCGTCCCGGACGCTGCTGATGGAAGCCGAAGTGCGGGCGCTGCGTGCCCAGATCAGTCCGCACTTCATCTACAACTCGCTGAACGCCATCGCGTCGTTCATCAACACGGATCCGGAGCGGGCGCGCGAGCTGGTGGTGGAGTTCGCTGATTTTACGAGGTACTCGTTCCGGCGCCACGGTGACTTCACCACGCTGGCGGAGGAACTGCGCTGCATCGACCGGTACCTGCTGCTGGAGCGCGCCCGTTTCGGTGACCGCGTCCAGGTCAGCCTGCGGATCGCGCCTGAAGTCCTGAGCACCGTCATCCCGTTCCTGAGCCTGCAGCCGCTGGTGGAGAACGCCGTCAGGCACGGCCTGGAGGCCAAGGAAGGGGCGGGCCACATCACCATCACGGCCAATGATTCGGGCGCCTATGCGGAAGTGACCATAGAGGACGACGGCGTGGGGATGGACCCTGCCGAGCTCCAGTCGATGCTGGCAGGGCACCACGACGGCGACCACGTGGGGCTGCGCAACGTGGACGCCCGGCTCCGACAGGTTTACGGGGACCAGCACGGCCTGGTGATCGAGACAGCCCCGGGCGAGGGAACGCTGATCACCATGCGCGTGCCCAAGTCCCAGCCCGGCCACGACGCCTGAACGCCTGGTTTCCAAGGCGGCTAATGTAGGACCATGATTAATGTCCTCGTCGCCGACGACGAGTTACCCGCCGTGGAGGAGCTGGCCTATCTCCTGGGCAAGGATGACCGGATCGGGGTCATCCACCGGGCCATTTCGGGCACAGAAGCGTTGCGGGCCCTGAACACCGCAACGGTTGACGCCGTCTTCCTGGATATTCACATGCCCGCCGTGTCCGGCCTTGATGTTGCCCGCGCCATCGCGCGCAGCAGCAAGCCGCCGGTGGTGGTGTTTGTCACCGCGGACGAGGACTGCGCCCTGGAGGCGTTCGAGCTTGCCGCCGTGGACTACCTCCTTAAGCCCGTCCGGGCCGAGCGGCTGTCCCGGACGGTGGGACGGATCAGCGAGCTACTGCGCGACGGCGGCGGCCCCGCCCCCGAGATGATCACCGTTGACCAGGGCGGCACCACCAGGATGATCAGGCGCGACGACGTCACGTACGTCCAGGCGCAGGGCGACTACGCCCGGCTGCACACCGCGGATGCCAGCTATCTCATCCGGGTTCCGCTGGCAGACCTGGAGCAGCAGTGGGCCGAGGCCGGGTTTATCCGGACGCACCGGTCCTACCTCGTGGCGCTGAAGCATGTGCAGTCCATGAAGCTGACGGCGGACAAACCCAGCGTCTCGGTGGCCGGTGCCGGCCTGCCCATCAGCCGCCGCCACCTTCCCACGGTCAGGGAAAAACTGGAAGCCACCCGCATCCGGCCGCAGGCATGACCCGGGTCCGCGTCACCGCTCCGCGCTCGGCACCCCGGCCGGCCCGGGAGTCCCGCGAGGCGGCGGAGGAATCCGAGGTGGGGCAGGTCTTCGTCCGCTCCCTGATCCGTTCCCAGCTGCGGCTGGCCGTGGTGGTGGCCATCGGCTTTATGCTGGTCCTGTGCGCGTTCCCGTTGCTGCTGGCAGCCCTACCGGGCCTCGCCGAGACCCGGATCGCGGGGATCCCGTTCGACTGGATCCTGCTCGGTGCAGGCATTTATCCCGTCATCGGCCTCAGCGCCTGGCTGTATATCCGGACCGCCGCACGGAACGAGGCCCGCTACCGGGACCTGGCCGGGGACGAGTGACCACCTCATGAATCCCGCAGTGGGTGTGATCGCTCTCGTGTTGGTTTCGCTGGCAACGGCCGCTATCGGGTTTTACGGCCTGCGGATTTCCCGGACCACGGGCGATTTCTACGTGGCTTCCCGGACCGTCAAGCCATGGTGGAACGCCTCGGCCATCGGCGGGGAGTACCTCTCGGCGGCGAGTTTCCTGGGCGTGGCCGGACTGATCCTGCTGTCCGGTACCGACGCGCTGTGGTTTCCCGTGGGCTACACCGCCGGCTACCTGATGCTGCTGCTGTTTGTGGCCGCACCGCTGCGCCGCTCCGGCGCGTACACGATCCCGGACTTCACCGAGGCGAGGCTGGATTCGCGCGCGGTCCGCCGTGTGACCAGCGTGGTGGTGGTTGTGGTGGGCTGGCTGTACATAGTGCCTCAGCTCCACGGCGCGGCCTTGACCATCCGGATCACCACCGGGCTGCCGGCCTGGGTAGGCTCCGTGGCCGTGGTGGTTGTGGTGTGCCTGACAGTTGTGGCCGGAGGCATGCGCTCCATTACGTTTGTGCAGGCGTTCCAGTTCTGGCTGAAGCTCACCGCCCTTGCCGTGCCCGTCCTCTTCATCGTGTTCACGCTCGCCGGTGACGGGAGCGCCGCCGTGGCCCCCGCCGTCGTGAATCCCACCGGGCTGGCCCCCGCCGGGCCGTACCAGAACATCTCGCTGCTGGTGGCGCTGCTGTTCGGCACGCTGGGACTCCCCCATGTCCTGGTCCGCTTCTACACGAATCCGGACGGACACTCGGCACGGCGGACCACGCTGATCGTGCTCGGGCTGCTCTCCGTTTTTTACCTGTTTCCCACCGCCTACGGGCTGGTGGGGCGGATGTTCGCGCCCGAACTTGCCCGGTCAGGGCAGGCCGACGCGGTGGTTCTCCTCCTGCCGGGGCAGCTGATCGGTGGAACCGCGGGCGACCTGCTCTCAGCGTTGGTGGTGGCCGGGGCCTTCGCCGCGTTCCTGTCCACCACCTCGGGCCTGGTGGTCTCGCTGGCGGGCGTGATCAGCCAGGACGTCCTGGGCGGCAGCGTGCGTGGATTCCGGGTCGCCGCCGTCGTCTCCGCTGTGGTTCCGCTGGGATTTGCCGTGATGACTGATTCCCTGGCTCTGGCGGGCAGCGTGGGCCTGGTGTTCGCGTTTACCGCCTCCACTGTGTGCCCGGTGCTTCTGCTGGGCATCTGGTGGCGGGGACTCACCGATGCCGGCGCCATTGCCGGAATGGTGACCGGCGGCGTCCTCTGCGGCGGCGCCATGGTGTGGGGAACGGTCCTGGGCGCTGCCGGCACGCCCTTCTGGCTGGCCCAGCCGGCGGCGTGGACGGTTCCCGCCGCCTTCGCCGTGACGGTGATTGTCTCCCGGGGCACAAAACACCGGATTCCGCGGACCATGAGCCGCGTCATGACCCGGCTGCACACTCCCGAACGGCCGTTGGTGACCGAACGGTGAGTCCCGTGATCAGCTAACGGGCAGTCAGTCGATGGCCGCCATGAGTTCAACCGCGCGGTCCAGGAAGGCATCAACCTGGGTCTCTTCGTAACCGTCCTTGCCCACGGCGGGACGGAAGACCACCCTGCGGACATTGTCCACGCTGAGCGGCTTGTCCTCTTCGAGGTAGCCGATCAGGTCGTAGCAAAGATTGTCCACGTCCAGGGTGTTGTAACTGCGGGCCTTCTTTTTTGACGGGCGCCGGAAGCGCTCGCCGTCAGGCCGGTGGAGGCGGCCCCGGAGGATCCCGGAGAGGCTGCCGATCTCCCGCAGCCAGGCATCCTCGCCCTTGGCGGCGATCAGTTCGTCCCGTTCGCGGCGGGCGAAGGCGTCTTCGAGCCGGTCCAGCGCTGCGTCGACGACGGCGGCAGCGTAGCCTCCCTTGACCGGGTCAAAGGAGACGCTCCGGACATCGGCGCTGGTGACGGCGTGGATGGCGGCCTTCGGCGTCTCGAGTGCCACCCTGGCCCGCTGGAGGAACTGGTCCACCTGTTTGGCGTTGTACCCGAATTCGTTGCCCCGCACGCGCTCAAACGACGCGGGGATTTTCCGTTGAAAGTCCAATGCCACTGTTGTTCCTTTGTTGCTTCAGCTGGGTCAGGTTACGCACCAGTCTATTGGCGCTGCCGGCGGTCCGGCGAAGATAGTCCGAGAGGGTCGCGTCAGACGCCCGCAACCAGTGCGAACAGCACAAAGGCCACGGGACAGGCGAAGACGATGGAGTCCAGGCGGTCCATGACGCCCCCATGTCCGGGCAGGATGCTGCTCATGTCCTTGATCCCGAGTTCACGTTTGACCATCGACTCGGCCAGGTCTCCTGCGGTGGATGCTGCAACGACGCCCACGGCGAGGACCACACCGACCCACCAGGGTTTGCCCAGCAGGAGAATGCTGGCAAGGATGCCGATCAGCACGGCCCCGGCAATGGAGCCGGCGAAGCCTTCCCATGATTTCTTGGGGCTGATCTTCGGGGCCATGGGGTGTTTGCCCAGCGATGCGCCCACGAGGTAGCCGAACGTGTCGTTCGAGACGACCAGCAGCAGCATCACGGCCACCTGCCAGGCCCCGGGCGGCACGGTTCCGCCAGGCCAGAGACCCACCGGGGTGGCGACGCCGACGGCGTGCAGCGGCAACGTGGCGAAACTGATGAAGAACGGGACCCAGCCCAGCGTGAACACGCCGGCAAAGATGCTGTTCGCTGATCCGGCAGGGTTCTCCACTGAACGCCAGAGGAGGACTGCCACGCAGCTCAGGAGCATGGCGAAAAGCAGGCTCTCAAGTCCGCCGAGATAGGCGGCGAACGGCATGGCGACTGTACCCACCATGACCGGGACGATGGGCATCCTGGTCCCGTTCGCCTCCAGGGCACGGAAGATCTCCCAGACTCCGAAGACCGCGAACCCTGTGGTGACAGCCACGAATCCGAGCGGGAGGAAAACCAGGCCGCCCAGCACGCCGATCAGCATGGCCAGGCCCACCACAATGGCTGCCGGAAGATTCCGGCCGGCCTTGGGCGTCGGATTGCTCCGCAACTGTTTCCCCCTGGTGCGCGCCCTTTGGGTGGGCGCCTGCTCTGCCTGGCTCATCAGACTTCGAGCAGCTCTGCTTCCTTGCGCTTGAGCAGCTCGTCGATGCCGTCCACGTGCGATTTGGTCAGGCCATCCAGTTCCTTTTCGGCGCGGCTGCCTTCGTCCTCGCCGGCTTCGCCGTCTTTGACGAGCTTGTCCAGCGTTTCCTTGGCCTTGCGCCGGATGTTGCGGATGGAGATCTTCGCGTCCTCGCCCTTGGTCTTGACGATCTTGACGTATTCCTTGCGGCGTTCCTGGGTCAGGTCCGGGATGGTGATCCTGATGACGTTGCCGTCGTTGGAGGGGTTGGCGCCCACCTCGGAATCACTCAGGGCCCGCTCGATGTCGCGCAGTGCGGTCTTATCGAACGGCGTGATGAGGATGGTGCGCGCGTCCGGAATGGCGAAGGAGGCAAGCTGCTGCAGCGGGGTGGGCGAACCGTAGTAGTCCACCAGGACCTTGTTGTAAAGGCCCGGATTTGCCCGTCCGGTGCGGATCGAGGCGAAGTCTTCCTTGGCTACCTCTACCGCCTTGTCCATCTTCTCTTCGGCTTCGAGCAAGGTTTCTTCGATCACTGTCTCTCCTCAGAAATCAGTGCAGTCCGGGTACCGGTTCCCTGCACAATCTTGGTTCATGGTTCCTGGTTCCATTGTTGCCCGGTTGCGGGCATGGAACCGTGCTCAGATCATCCTAGCTGCAGCTACGGGGTCACCAGGGTACCGAGCTTTTCGCCCAAGATGGCGCGGGTGACGTTCCCTTCGCCTTCCATCCCGAAAACCACCATGGACAGGTTGTTGTCCTTGCACATGGTCATCGCGGTCTGGTCCATGACCCTGATGTCGCGGCGCAGGGCGTCGTCGTAGCTCAGCGTGTCCAGCTTCTCGGCAGTGGGGTCCTTCTTGGGATCCGCGGTGTAGACGGCGTCCACGCCGCTCTTGGCCATCAGAACGACGTCCGCGTGGACCTCCAGGGCGCGCTGGGCGGCCACTGTGTCCGTGGAGAAGTACGGCAGGCCGGCTCCGGCGCCGAAGATGACCACTCGGCCCTTTTCCATGTGGCGGATGGCCCGGCGGGGAATGTACGCCTCGGCGACTTGCCCCATGGTGATGGCGCTCTGGACGCGGGTTTCAACGCCGGCCTGCTCCAGGAAGTCCTGCAGTGCCAGGCAGTTCATGACGGTGCCGAGCATGCCCATGTAGTCGGCGCGCGAGCGGTCCATGCCGCCCTGGGACAGTTCCGCGCCGCGGAAGAAGTTGCCGCCGCCGACGACGATGGCAACTTCCACTTCGGGGACCGCTGCGGCGATCTGCTTGGCGACGTCGCGCACAGTGTCGGGATCAACGCCCAGCTTGCCGCCGCCGAAGACCTCGCCCGACAACTTCAGGAGGACGCGGCGCCTGCTTTTCTCTGGCTGGCTTGAAGAATTGACGGCTTCCATGGGTGCCTTCCCGTTGGTGAACTCTGAAAAAGGTTATCGTGCCGGGTGGCCAAAGGTCTCATCGGACGTTTCGCCGGTGCATGCAAAAGGGGCGGCCACCGAAGTGGCCACCCCTTTGCGGATTCGACTAGGAGCCGACGCGGAAGCGTGCGAAGGACGTGCCCTTGACGCCGGCCTCTTCGAGGACCTGCGCCACAGACTTCTTGGCGTCCTTGGCGAAAGCCTGGTCAACCAGGACCTCACCCTTGTAGAAGCCCGTAACGCGGCCTTCCACAATCTTGGACATTGCGGCCTCGGGCTTGCCTTCAGCCTTGGCGGTCTCTTCGGCAATGCGACGCTCGGACTCGACAAGGTCGGACGGAACGTCTTCGCGGGTCAGGTAGTTCGGGGACATCGCTGCGATGTGCACTGCAATATCGTGTGCGGCGGTGGCAGCGGCTTCGCCTTCACCCTCAACAGCGAACAGGACGCCGACCTGGGCCGGGAGATCCTTGGACGTCTTGTGCAGGTATGCGTCAACAGTGCCGCCCTCAATGCGGGACAGCTTGCGGACAACAACCTTTTCGCCGAGGATTGCGCCTTCTTCGACGACAACCTCGGACAGCGGCTTGCCGTCAACTTCGATGGCCAGGAGGGTGTCGAGGTCGGCAGCGCCGGACTCCACAGCCACGGCCAGGACCTTATCGGCCAGCTGGATGAACTTGTCAGCCTTGGCGACGAAGTCGGTCTCGCAGTTGACCTCGATCATCACGCCGACGCCGTTGCTGACCTTTGCGGCCACCAGGCCTTCGGCGGTGGAGCGGCCTTCGCGCTTGGTAGCGCCCTTGAGGCCCTTGATGCGGATGATCTCGATGGCCTTTTCGGCGTCACCGTTGGCTTCGTCAAGAGCCTTCTTGACATCCATCATGCCGGCGCCGGTGCGCTCGCGCAGAGCCTTGATATCAGCGGCAGTGTAGTTCGCCATGTGAACCCCTCTGTCTAGAAAATGTATGTGGTGTACGGACCGACAGGACAGCGGCTCACCGGGTGAGCCGCCATCCTGTCAGGTGCTCCGGCGCTGCAGGCAGCGCCGGAGAATCCGGATTTACTAGTGTTACTTGTCAGCGTCGGCGGCGGGAGCCTCGGCAGCAGCCGGAGCTTCCTCGGCAACCGGAGCAGCTTCTTCGGCTGCCGGAGCGGCAGCTTCTTCAGCAGCCGGAGCAGCCTCAGCGGCAGGTGCTTCTTCAGTCTTGCTGCCTTCGAGGAGTTCGCGCTCCCACTCAGCCAGCGGCTCTTCCGGAGCTTCCGTGGTGCCCGTGGCGCGGTTGTGGCGGGCGATGAGGCCCTCAGCAACGGCGTCGGCGACAACGCGGGTCAGCAGGTTCACGGAGCGGATGGCGTCGTCGTTGCCCGGGATCGGGAAGTCGACTTCGTCAGGATCGCAGTTGGTGTCTAGGATGGCCACAACCGGGATGTTCAGCTTCTTGGCTTCGTCAACGGCCAGGTGTTCCTTCTTGGTGTCCACGATCCAGAGCACGGAAGGTGCCTTGGTCAGGTTGCGGATACCGCCGAGGTTGGTTTCCAGCTTGGTGAGTTCACGGCGAAGGAGCAGCAGTTCCTTCTTGGTGTACGCGGAACCGGCGACGTCGTCGAAGTCGATCTCTTCCAGTTCCTTCATGCGCTGGATGCGCTTGGAAACGGTCTGGAAGTTGGTCAGCATACCGCCGAGCCAGCGCTGGTTCACGTAAGGCTGTCCAACACGGGTAGCCTGCTCAGCGATGGATTCCTGGGCCTGCTTCTTGGTGCCGACGAAGAGTACGGTGCCGCCGTGTGCAACGGTGGCCTTTACGAACTCGTAGGCGCGGTCGATGTAGGACAGCGACTGCTGAAGGTCAATGATGTAGATGCCGTTGCGCTCCGTGAAGATGAATCGCTTCATCTTCGGGTTCCAACGACGGGTCTGGTGTCCAAAGTGGACGCCGCTGTCAAGCAGCTGGCGCATAGTTACGACGGGCATGCCGGCGCTCCTTCCGGCAGGTCATTCATGAGAGAGCCTTTCAGGCCCTCTTACCCTGCCAATAGTTGACGGTTAATTAGCGTGGCCCAAGGCGGGCCGTGCTCCTGGCATCCATTGCGACTCTCATCAGGACCGCGAGGCCCTGACCGCAAGAGACACAATCCTCCTCATACAAAGCCGGGGCTTCAGATTTGGAGGGCTGGATACGCGTAGTCAGTTGCTGCTCCCCCGCATTCCTGAATGAGGCGTGCCGACGCAAGCGTTGAGGGCACAGCAAACTGCTCCACCAAGTGTACAACAGGAGCCAATAGCCGAAGGACAACCCGAAGGCCTTCGACGGGCGTTTTCCACATGGCCGAAGTGCGCACTCCCGCTGCGGGATCCGGCACGCAAAGCTGGGTTTATGAAAGCAATACTTGCCCTCGCCGCTGTGCTGCTACTACCGGCCGCGGCGGCTCCAGCGCCGCGCGCCTCCTGGGAGTGGCCGCTCTCCCCCAGGCCCGCGGTGCTGCGCGCCTTTGACCCGCCGGACAAGCCATGGATGAGCGGGCACCGTGGCGTGGACCTTGAGGCGACGCACGCCGGCGTCCCGGTCACCTCGCCGGAGTCCGGCACCGTCAGTTTCGTGGGAGTAGTGGTGGACCGCCCCGTGATTACCATCGATCACGGGGGCGGCCTCCGCAGCAGTTTTGAGCCAGTCGGAAGCCCGCTCACGGCCGGGGCCGTGGTGGCGAAGGGCGAGATCATCGGAACGCTGCAACCCGGGCACTGCGGCGCTCTTGCCTGCGTCCACTGGGGCGTGAGGCGGGGGGACGCCTACGTCAATCCGCTCGAATTCGTCACCGACCTCCGCCCGTCCATCCTGCTGCCCCTGGGGCTGGACACTGGCTGACCGCCGAGCGCTGACGGCTGACGGCTGACGGCTGACGGCTGACGGCTCTAGACGATCGCCGAGATCCCGGTGATGGCGCGGCCGGTCACGAGGGTGTTGATCTCGTGGGTTCCCTCATAGGAGTAGATGGCTTCAGCGTCGGCAAATATCTTGGCCATCTCGAAGTCGGTCACGATGCCGTTGCCGCCCAGGAGGCTACGGCCGATCGCCACGCTCTCGCGCATCCCGGCGGTGGTGAATGCCTTGGCAAGGGCGGACTGTTCGTCCTTGGCCTGGCCGGCATCCTCCAGCTGGGAAAGCCGGACCATCATGCCCATGGAGCTGACTGCGTTCCCGAGGATCTGTACCAGCTGGCTTTGGACGAGCTGGAATGATGCCAGCGGGCGGCCGAACTGGTGGCGTTCCACGGCGTAGCGGCGGGCCACGTCGAAGGCTGCCAGCTGCTGTCCGACTGCCTGCCAGCCGACGGACAGCCGCGTGACCTTCAAGACCTTGTTGGTGTCGCGGAAGCTGTTGGCGCCCGCCAGCTTGAAGAAGTCCGGAACCACCACGTTCTCCAGGACGATGTCCGCGTTCTGTACGGTCCGAAGGGAGATCTTGTTTTCAATCTTGGTGGCGCTGAAGCCGGGCAGCGCCGTATCCACAAGGAATCCCTTGACCTGGTTGTCGGCGAGGTCCCGGGCGTAGACGACCACCCAATCCGAGAAAGTAGCGTTGCCGATCCAGCGCTTGGCGCCATTGAGGATCCACGTGTCGCCGTTCCGCTGTGCTGTGGTGCGCGTGCCGCCGGCTACGTCGGAACCTCCCAGAGGCTCCGTGAGGCCGAACGCGCCGATCTTCTTCAGCGAATAGATATCCGGGAGCCAGGCGTCCTGCTGTTCCTGGGAAGCCAGGGCTTCGATGGAGCCGGTAAACAGCCCGTCGTGCACGCCCATGAAGGTGGCGATGGAGGTATCGGCGCGCGTGGCCTCGGCATGGACCAGGCCGGCAAACAGGTTGGAGTAGCCCTGGCGCCGCACAGGGCTCACCAGGTCGATTTCGGCCAGCTTGGGAATGAGCTCCATGGGGAACTCGCCGCGGTTCCAGCAGTCCACGGCAATCGGCCGGACTTCGCGGGCGAGGAAGCCCCGGATCTCGGCGAGCCGGTCCTGCTCCTTGGCGGTGAGAAGCTGCTCGAAGGCGAAGAAGTCGCCGTCGGCGTACGGAAGGTTGTTGATGTCAACAGAGGCTTTGGACATTTGGTTCCCTCGCAAAGATCAGCAGCGCGGACAGGCCAGCCATGGCAGGACAGGCCGGGACTCAGCGGCTCGGTAAGTTACTGGTCAGTAACATACCGCAGATTGCGGGAAAACGAAAGAAACCGCGGCCGACGATCTCTCGTCAGCCGCGGTTCCACGATGGTTTGGTTCCTGCGGTGTCGTGCTTGGGTAGGGCTACTCGGACTTGAACCGAGGACCTTAGGATTATGAGTCCCGCGCTCTAACCAGCTGAGCTATAGCCCCCCTGCCCTTGCCGGCGTGGTCCGCGGAGGACTTCAGCTTCAGCAGGGCAAAAACACTCTAGCAAACAGTGGCGGGCATCAGGACCACACAGTCCGGGCGCCGGGGTCCGGGCAGGCTTGAGCGGGCCACTGCGAGACCGCTGTCAGAGGGCTTTGTCGTCGTAGCTTGCACCCCGGTAGAGGTCCTCGAAGGTCTGTAGCGTGCCCTCGATGCTGTGCGGTTCCACCATCCGCCGGCTGGCCTGGCCCATTGCCGCCCGTTCCTCGGCCGGCAGCTGGAGGATCCGCGTGATCTTGGCTGCGAGGTCGTCGCTGTCGTTGGGTGTGAACAGATAGCCGTTCTCGCCGTCGCGCACCAGGTGCGGCAGTGCCATGGCATCCGCCAACAGGACGGGCGTGGAGGCAGACATGGCCTCAAGGGTCACCAGTGACTGAAGCTCCGCGGTCCCCGGCATGCAGAACAGGTCCGCCTTGATGTAGGCCTCCCGGAGGTCCTCATCGCTGGCCAGTCCCAGGAATTTCACCCGCTCCCCCAGTCCGAGCCGTTCCGCCTGCGCTTCAAGAGCGGCGTGGACTTCGCCGCCGCCCACAATTTCCAGGTGGACGTTGAGCTCCGCGGGGGTCTTGGACACGGCATTGATGAGCACGTCCACGTGCTTTTCCTCGGCCAGGCGCCCCACAAACACCACTGTTGGATGGGCGTGCGGTTCGATCACTTCGCCGGGCTGCAGCTCATAGGCTGCGGAGTCAATGCCGTTGGAGAGTGGGAGCACCTTGTGCAGGAAAGCGTGCTGGTGCATGGCCTTGGCCGCCAATGGTGTGGGCGTGGTGACGACGTCAGCCTGCCCCATGACCTTGCCCATGTCCTTCCAGGAGATCTTGCCGATGATGTCCTTGAACCACTGCGGGAACGGCAGGAACGGGTTCAGGTTCTCCGGCATGAAGTGGTTGGTCGCCACGATCCTGATGCCCCGCTTCGCCGCTTCGTAGAGGACGTGCTCGCCGATCATGTAGTGGCTCTGGATGTGCACCACATCGGGCTTGATCCGATCGAAAAGGAGGCCGATCTCCTTCTTGATTTCCCAGGGGAAGCAGATGCGGAAGTACTCGTGCGTGAAGACCCCGTGGGAACGGAGCCGGTGCACGGTGGCCTCGGAGCGGAACTCGGTGAAGCTCGCGCCGTCGTCCGCCCGGCAAGCCAGCACATGCACGTTGTGGCCGCGTCCGCTCATGCCGTTGGCCAGGCGGTAGCTGAACTGTGCGGCCCCGTTGATGTGGGGCGGATACGTATCCGCGGCGATCAGGATGGTCAGGGGAGGCTGGTCAGAGGGCGTTGTCACGTGAAGAGCTCCTGAAGGTCACGGCACGGGCAGCTGTCGCTGGCCGCACCGGTTGGCCGCCGGCACGGTAGCGCGGGGCCTCTTGGAATCGGCTGGTCATGAAGGTGCGCGAGTTGGGTAACAAGCTAGTGGGACGCCCTGCCCGCCGCCTTCCGCGCATCTTTCCTGCGCTTGGTGACCTCGGGATGGTGCCTGGAAAGGGCGATCACCCCCACGATAGCAAGCGAAGCAGCCGTAGCCATGGCAATCGCCATCACGGCGTGGACGTCCGGGCGCAGCTCGCCCAGGATCACGATGCCGATGGCGATGCCCACGATCGGGTCGATGACCGTCAGCCCGGCGATGACAAGGTCCGGCGGGCCGCCCGAGTAGGCGCTCTGCACAAACCAGGAACCCAGGCCGCCGGCCGCCGCGATGGCCACCACCGAATACCACTGGACATTGAGCAGGGCCAGCCCGTTGGGGTCCAGCAGGTGCTTGCCGATGATGCGCGTCAGCACCGCGACAAAGCCGAACAGGACGCCGGCGCCGAGGATGTAGACAAACGCGCTCATCCGGTGCCGGAACATGACCGCCAGGGTGCCGAACACGCCGACGGCCAGTGCCAGCAGCAGCACGATGGTGAGCTCGTCCTCCTGGCTCACATGGTGGTTCTCCTGCGTCACGTTGACGGCGAGCAGGACAAAAAGTGCGGAACCTGTCACGCAGGCCGCGATGGACACCATGGTGGCCCGGTTGATGGTGATGTCCTGGTCGCGGGCGTTCACCACGGTGGTAATGACCAGCGCAATGGCGCCGATCGGCTGCACCACCGTCAGCGGCGCGGAGACCAGGGCCACCGCGTTCATTCCCATCCCGAGGCACAGCAGGAGAAGTCCCAGCACCCACCGCGGATTGCGGAGCAGGCGGAGGAAGCCGTTTGAACTCAGCGCCAGCCCGCCGGTGTCGGCTTTGACGGCGCTCCCCTGCTTCTGCGCACCAAAGGCAAGGCAGAATGCCCCAAGCACCGCCAGCAGAACCGCCACCCATACCATCAGGCGGTGCCGCCGTCGTGATGGGACTGCATACGGCCCTTCCGCAGGATGGCCCAGAAATAGTTGTACGCGGCAATCCAGTGGCCGGCGAGCCCAAGTCCCAGCACGATCCAGGCCGCAACATACAGCGGCCCGGCGAAAGGGGTGTCCAATCGCGACAGGACCAGCAGGGGTGTGCCCAGGAGCAGGAGTCCGGTGCGGACTTTGCCCACACGGCTCACTGGCAGGTCCGGGTGGCCCCGGAAGTAGGAGAGCGTCAGCACCAGGAGCACGGCGTCAGGCACCAGGAGTGCGGCCAGGTACAGCCAATGGACGACGCCGGCAATCACCAGGGTGACCGCCACCGCGATCAGGGCAAGCCGGTCAGCCAGCGGATCCATGACGCGGCCGAGCTTGGACGCCTGGTCGAAGCGGCGGGCCACGTAGCCATCAATCCAGTCGGTTCCCGCCATGACCACCAGGACCACAACGGCGGTCCCATAGTCCTTCTGGGCCAGCACGAGCCAGACAAAAAGTGGTACGCCCATAAAGCGCAGCACTGTCAGGGCGTTGGGGATGGTGAAGACGCGGTCGTGGTCAACCTGGGGGCGGCCGGGCCGCGCACCAGCGCCGATGAACCTCAATCCGTCCCCCTTCCTTAGAGCCCAGTGTGACTTCAGAGCCCAGTGTGACTTCAGAGCCCAGTGTGACGTGTTGTGTTGTTAGGGGTTCCGCAGCAGCCGGCGCAGGAGCACCACAAAGATAGTTGCGGAGGCTGCAAGTGCGGCAAGTGGCTTCCAGCGGACGCCGGCGCCGTCCGGGGATCCGGAGAAGTCAGCGAACTTTTGGCTGGCCTTGGCAGCGCCATGTTCGACGGCAGCCTTGCCCTCCCCCAGTTTTTCCTTGGCAGCGCCCAGCAGGAACATGGCCTGCGGCTTGATGTCGAGCTCGGTATCCAGTTCGTCGCGGATCTGGGCCAGGTGGCGCCGGCGCTGCTCCAGGCGGCGGTGAAGCTCGGGTTCGGAGGCCTGCGGGAACTCTTTTTTGTGCGCCTCGGCCTTGGCTTCCTTCTCGGCCTTGGCCTTCGCGGCAGCCTCGTCCTTGGCAGCCTTGGCGGCCTTGGCCTCCGGGCTGGCCGGATCGAGCAGCGCGGCGTTGAAGTCCGAGCCTTCCTTGGCGATGCCGAGATCGTGTTTGATGCCGCGGATGGTCTCGGCCGGGACCAGGGGCATGGCCTGCTTGAATTTGCGAACGCCGATCAGGCCGCCAATGAGGGCGATGACCAGGAACAGGGCGCAGACGAGCAGCGCGGCGAGCCACGCCGGCATGATGGTGGCCAGGCCCATAATGGCGGCCACGATCAGGCCAACCACCAGGAAAGCCACAAAAATAAGCGCAACGGCGAAGAAGGCTGCGGCGACACCTACCTGGATGCCCTTGCGCTTCAGCTCGATCTTGGCGAAGGCGATTTCATCGTTGAGTTGGCGAGGGGCCAGACGGAAAAGAAGTTTCAGCGTCCTGGGCAGCGCGGTGATCCGCAATCCCTGGCTGGTGCGCCCGGTGTGACGTCCGCTCATCGGTTCCCGCCTAACTTGTTGCGTAGTCTGCTGCCTGGTTGGTTCGGCATCCGTGTGCTGTGGGAGCCCGCGGCAGCACGGTCCCGCCCCCAAAACTATCATTCAGGTTCAGCGCAAACTTCCGGGTTGGCCGCACGGCGCGCCTGCAACCCCGGAAAGATGGAACTTCCGGGGCCTAGGATTGATCTCCGTGACCACTCCCTCGAATCCGGGCGATTCGCTGACCCGCCGCCGGAAACTGTTGTACATCCTCCTCCTCGGCGCCCTCACCGCGTTGGGTCCGTTCACGATCGACCTGTACCTGCCTGCGTTCCCGGCACTGGAAGCGAGCCTCGGGGTCACCGAGGCCCAGGTTCAGCTGACACTGGCCGGCACCACCGTCGGCTTTGCCCTCGGCCAGCTGGTGGTGGGCCCCTTCAGCGACAAGTTCGGCCGGCGGCTCCCGCTGATCCTGGCCACGGCCCTGCACATTGCCTCCTCCGTGGGAGCAGCCCTGTCCACCGATATCTCCACGCTGGGCCTCTTCCGCGTCCTCATGGGCGTGGGTGCTGCGGGCGGCGGCGTGGTGGCGATGGCAATGGTGCGGGACCTGTTCTCCGGCTATGCCATGGTCCGGATGTTCTCGCGCATGGCCCTGGTGAACGGGCTGGCACCGATCCTGGCCCCGGTGATCGGATCGCAGCTGCTCCTGGTGATGCCCTGGCCGGGAATCTTCGTGTTCCTGGCCGGCTACGGCACCCTGGTGATCATCGCCGCGCTCGTTTTGGTCCGCGAAACACTGCCACCGGAGAAACGCGGCCTGACCGGAATGACCGCCGGCCAGCGCTACAAAGTTCTTTTTACGGACCGGATCTTCGTGGGCCTGTTGGTGGTGGGCGGCATGAACTTCGCTGGCCTCTTCACCTACCTGTCCGCGTCGCCGTTCCTGTTCCAGGACATTTTCGGGTTCTCGCCGCAGGAATACGGCCTGCTGTTCGGCATCAATTCCCTGGGCATTGTGGCCGGCGTCCAGACCAGCTCCAGGCTCATCCGTACTGTCCCGCCGCAATGGATCCTTGCTTGTTCCACAGCCTGGATGTTCCTTATGGCCCTGCTGATCGTGGTCTTTGACCAGGCCGGCCTGGGGCTCTGGGGTGTGATGGTTCCGCTCTGGTTCTACATCATGGGCGCAGGCTTTACATTCCCCTGCGTGCAGGTGCTGGCCCTGAGCAGCCACGGCGCACAGGCCGGGACGGCCGCGTCCCTCCTGGGTGCCGCGACCTTCCTGATGGCCGGCCTGGTTTCACCGGTGGCGGGGTGGCTGGGCATCACCAGCTCCACCCCCATGGGCGCCGTTCAGGCCGCTTGCATACTGGTGGCGATAGCGGGCCTCTGGCTGGTCGTCAGGCCCCGCAGCGTGCCCTCGATCCACTGAACCCCGTCGACCCAATGATGAAACCCACAAAACGCAAACCGCACCGCAACCCCCGGGGACTGTTCCTCGGGGCGGTGCTGGGCGCCGTCGCCGGTTACTTCCTTGGGCGCGTGTTCGGCAGTGGCGCCATCGGCATTATCCTCGGCGCGCTGGCAGGTGCTGCCCTGCTGTACCGGGTCAACCCGGGCCCCTGGAACCGTCCCTAGCTGTTGGGACGTGGCGCCAAATCCCGGTCCACCGGGGAGGGCCCACCCCTGCCGCCCGGGAGCTTTCCCACGATAAAATGAATCCGTGCCCCGCTGGCAGTTCCACTCGCCGCCCCCGGCCACATGGCAACGTTGCGACTCAGGCATATTGCCCATGTGGTGGGACCGGCTGTGCGCCCAAACCGGCCAGCAGTCCGCGGCCCTCTATGCCGCCGGACTCTTCACGGACGACCGGCGGCGGCCCATCGCGCAGTGGTTCAACGCCGCCTTCAACGCCGCCCTCCTGGTGGCCCCGGAGACCTCGCCTGAGTGGCCCGTGCAGCGCTTCGGGATCTTCTACGCACCACCGGCCTCCGGCTTCGTCCGCGTGTATTCAGCACCCCATGAATGGCATCCGCGCGAGCCCCGCAAGTACCCCACCGAGCAGGACGCCTTCCGCGCGGCCATTGCCGAGGCTGAGCGCTTCCTGCAGGTGGAAATGGACTTTGTGTGAATGCAAAAGATCCCCGCCCTCACAGAGGCCGGGGATCTTTTGTTTGTTTGCTCCTCCTGCTGGACTTGAACCAGCAACCCTTCGATTAACAGTCGAATGCTCTGCCAATTGAGCTAAGGAGGAATGAAGCAGGTACGACCTTAGCAAAGCTTTCCCAGGAATGGGAAATCGGCGGCGGTACACCACGAAATACCCTCCCCGGGTATAAAAAAATCCCCGTTCCGGAGATCCGGAACGGGGATTGTGCGCTCCTCCTGCTGGACTTGAACCAGCAACCCTTCGATTAACAGTCGAATGCTCTGCCAATTGAGCTAAGGAGGAATGAAGCGGGTACCAGCCTAGCAAAGACACCCGCTGGAAGCGAAATCAGGAGTGAAATCGGCGCGTTTCAGGCGTCCGAGCGCAGTGCCCGGCGCTCCATTTCGAGCATCATCAGTTCCCTGTTGAGCCGCTGGAAATCCTCCGGGTTCGCTGCCGGATCCAGCCGTTGCAGCTGGCCCATCTTGTCCGCCTTGACCCGCGTGATCTGGAGCTCGAACAGCCGGGACAGAATGTCCTTGCAGTACTTCTGGACGGCTTCAGCGGTGCTCGCGGGAAGCGGCACCACAGCAAGCTCGGACACCAGCGGCCGGAGGGGTTCCGGGACTTCGTGCATCACTTGTTCCACCCAGCGCAGGGGCTCACCGATAAGTCCGGGACCCGAGGCGCGCATGGCGTCGTGCACGGCCTGGAACGCCGGCGTTACGAACCGTGCGGCCGCGAAGCGCTCCCAGATGCCGCCGCCCAGAAGGGCGGACTCCTGCAGCGCCACTTCCAGCGCCTGCCGCTCCATGGAGGCCACGGGGTCCCGGGGGTCGGGCCGCTGGTAGGAAGGGACGGCGCCCGACGTCGGCCCGGCAGCCACGCCGGGTCCGCCCGCCTGGGCGGAACCCGCCGCGGCGGACGCCATCTGGCCCGGGGCACCGGCGGGCGTTCCCGGTGCAGCCGGCCCGCCCGGGGCGGCACGCTTCATGGCGACGCCCACAGCCCGGCTGACGTCTTCAACCGAGATGCCGAGCCAGCCGGCCAGTTCCCGGGCATACTCGGGCCTGATGGCTGCGTCGCGGATCTGCGCCACCACCGGAGCCGATTCCCGCAGCGCGGCCACCCGGCCCTCCACGGTGTCCAGGTTGTGGCGCCTGAGCGTGGCCTTGATGGCAAACTCGAACAGCGGCCGGCGCGTGGCGATCAGGTCCTGCACGGCGGCGTCGCCCCTGCTTTGGCGCAGGTCGCAGGGGTCGGCGCCGGTGGGCTCCACGGCAACATAGGTCTGGGCGGTAAAGCGCTGGTCTTCCTCGAAGGCACGCAGTGCCGCCTTCTGCCCGGCGGCGTCACCGTCAAAGGTGAAGATGACCTCTCCCCCGGTGCCGTCGTCGGATAGCAAGCGGCGGGCGATCTTAATGTGCTCGGTGCCGAACGCCGTGCCGCAGGTGGCCACCGCCGTCGGAATTCCCGCCAGGTGGCAGGCCATCACGTCGGTGTATCCCTCCACCACCACGAGCTGGCGGTCTTTGGCGATGCTGCGCTTGGCGAGGTCGATCCCGTAGAGCACCTGGGACTTCTTGTAGAGCGTGGTTTCGGGAGTGTTGAGGTATTTGGGCCCCTGGTCGTCCTCGTAGAGTTTGCGGGCGCCGAAGCCGATGGTGTCGCCGGCGATATCGCGGATGGGCCAGATGAGCCTGCCACGGAACCGGTCATAGATGCCCCGGTTGCCTTCGGAGAACATGCCCGTTAGCTTCAGCTCCTGGTCCGTGAAGCCACGGCCGCGCAGGTGCTTCAGCAGCGCATCCCAGCCCTGCGGCGCGTAGCCCACGCCGAACTGCTCCGAGGCGGCGCGGTCAAAGCCGCGGCCGAACAGGAAGTTCCGGCCTTCGGCGGCCCCGGGCGTCAGCAGCTGGGCGCGGAAGTACTCATCGGCGATTTTGTGGGCATCCAGGAGGCGCTGGCGCTTGCCCACTTCCTCACGGTTGGGGCCGGTGCCGCCGTCTTCGTAGCGCAGTTCGTACCCGATGCGGGCCGCCAGCTTTTCCACTGCCTCGTGGAAAGAGGTGTGGTCCTGTTTCTGCACAAAGGCGATGACGTCCCCGTCTTCGCCGCACCCGAAGCAGTGGTACCTGCCCACCTGGGGGCGCACGGTGAACGACGGCGACCGCTCGTCGTGGAAGGGGCACAGGCCCTTGTAGGTTCCCAGCCCGGCACCCTTGAGCGTGACGTAGCCGTCAACCACTTCCTTGATGTCCGTGCGCTGGCGTACTTCGTCTATGTCTTCACGTTTGATCAGGCCAGCCACAGAGCCATCCTAGTCCCGGGGTCCGACAGCGAACGCGTCGCTATGGCGTCTGTCACCACAGCGAGGGAAGGCTCCCCACAAGCCGTTCGTACATTGCCAGCGCCGAGCCGTCTGTCAGCGACGCCACCTGATCGATGACCACCCTGAGCCGCGCGCCGTCGTCGGGCGCGTCCCGCCAGTCAGCCGCGAACATCGGCTCCAGGTGGCGGTCCCCCGTGGCGTTCAGGGCGGTGACCAGCGCGTGCAGCACCTCGCGCTGGCGCTCGTAGATGGGCTGGCGGTGTTCGGTGGTCATCACAAACGTGGTGGCCAGGCCCTTCATCACCGCGATCTCCATGACCGTCTCGTCCGGGACCATCAGCTCGGCGCTGTACCGCGTGAGGTTTTCCGGGCCGTAGACGGCACGGGTGGCCTCCAGGGCGCTCTGGCAGAACCGGCCGATCAGCTGGCTAGTCATGTTCTTCAGGGCGGCCATGGACTTGCGGCTGCCGTCGGCCTCGCGGACCCACACGTCGGTGGCTTCCAACCGGGCCAGGGCGGCGTCGATCGCGGCGGGGTCGTTGTGCGGGAGGTACCACTGCTTGGCGTAGCCCACCACACGGGCCCGGTGGTCCGGGTTGTCCATCCAGCGCAGCTGGAAGTGCCCGGCCACGATCGCGTCCTCGACGTCGTGCACGGAATAGGAAATGTCGTCGGCCAGGTCCATAACCTGCGCCTCCAGGCACGAGCGGCGTTCCGGCGCACCCTCCCTGATCCAGTTGAAGATGGGCAGATCGTCCTCATAGGCGCCGAACTTGCTGGTGCGCTGGCCGTGGATCACCGGCGCGTTCAGCGCGGACCAAGGGTATTTGGCCGCGGCATCCAGGCTGGCCCTCGTGAGGTTCAGGCCGGCCGGGCGCCCGTCGGTGGCCAGGACCTTGGGCTCCAGCCGGGTGAGGAGCCGGAGGGTCTGGGCGTTGCCTTCGAAGCCGCCGATGGCATGCGCCACCTCGTTCAGGGCGGACTCGCCGTTGTGCCCGAACGGCGGGTGCCCCAGGTCATGGCTCAGGCAGGCGGTGTCCACCACGTCCGGGTCGCAGCCCAGGGCGCGGCCCAGTTCCCGTCCCACCTGGGCAACCTCGAGGCTGTGGGTCAGCCGGGTGCGGACGAAGTCGTCGGTGTCCGGGGCAACTACCTGCGTTTTCGCGCCGAGGCGGCGCAGGGCGGAAGAGTGCAGCACCCGGGCGCGGTCCCGCTCAAAGTCGGAGCGGTAGTTGTTTTTGGGCGGTTCCTCCACCCAGCGGGCGGAATCGTGGGCCTCGTAGCCGGGCAGGGCCTGCGCCGTGGTGCGCGTCTCAGCCACCGGAAACATCCAGCTCCGCGGCGGAGATGTCCTGGGACTGCGCGGCGTTCAGGGCACGGGATTCCAGCCAGTCCTTGGGCAGGGCCGGCTTTTTGGGCGAGCCTGCGCGGCCGCGCGGGCCTTCGGCATCCACGCCGGGGTACGGCGAGCCCAGGTCCAGCTGGTCCAGCGTGTCGCGCAGCACCTCCAGGCTGGTCACCATGGCCAGTTTGGTCCGCAGTTCACTGCCCACCACATAGCCCTTGAAATACCAGGCCATGTGCTTGCGGATCTCCCGGAGCGCTTTGCCTTCATCACCGAAGGTTTCCACCATCAGCTCAGCGTGCCGGTAGACGCTCTCGGCCACCTTGCCCAGGTCCGGCTGGTGGCGGACATCGCTTCCCTCGAAGGCCGCCATCAGGTCGCCGAACAGCCACGGGCGGCCCTGGCAGCCACGGCCCACCACCACGCCGTCGACGCCGGTTTCGCGGACCATCCGGACAGCATCTTCCGCGGACCAGATATCGCCGTTGCCCAGGACAGGGATGTCCGGGAGCGCCTCGCGCAGGCGGGCGATTGCGGTCCAGTCGGCCTGGCCGGAGTAGAACTGCGCAGCGGTGCGGCCGTGGAGAGCGACGGCGGCGACCCCGGCATCGCGGGCGATCCGGCCGGCGTCGAGGTACGTCAGGTGGTCATCGTCGATGCCCTTGCGCATCTTGATGGTGAGCGGGACATTGCCCTTGGACGCTTCCTTGACCGCGGTCTGGACAATCGAGGTGAAGAGATCGGTCTTCCAGGGCAGGGCGGACCCGCCGCCGCGCCGGGTCACCTTGGGAACGGGGCAGCCGAAGTTCAGGTCGATATGGTCCGCGCGGTCCTCTTCGACAAGCATGCGCACTGCCTGGCCCACGGTAACGGGGTCCACGCCGTACAGCTGGACGGAGCGGACTTTTTCGTCGTCGTCGTGCGAGATGATGCGCAGGGATTCGGGTGTGCGTTCAACGAGGGCGCGTGAAGTGACCATCTCCGCCACGTACAGGCCGCCGCCGTATTCACGGCACAAACGACGAAAAGCGGAGTTGGTGATGCCCGCCATGGGAGCCAGGATCACGGGGGTGTCCACCGTGATGGGGCCCAGCTTCAGGGGCGGGAGTTCCAGCTTGGGGGCGGGAGGCGTTGCGGTAACAGTCACCTGTCCATTGTCGCAAAGGCGGGCAAATCGGCGCGCCGAGCCCATTTGGGTCGCCATGGCTTCGTTCAGTTGCCGTTCAGCCGCGGTCTGCCCGGCGCCCCCTCCAGGTGGTGGCAGGATCGGCGGAATCTTCCGTGGACTGCCGTGACCGCCTCTCAAAGGCGGCCGCTGCGAGCGCACCGGTATCGCCGACGTCGTCCGCGTTGATGGAAGCAGCGCCCGAGGTGCCATCGGGGCGGCGGTCTTCGTCCGGGACGCCAATGGCGGGCTGACCCGCCGTCCTGACGCCGGTGGCCTTAACCACCAGCACGGCGATCAGGGTGGTTACGGGGATGGCGAGGACCAGGCCTATGGAGCCGACGAGGGTGCGGATGACTTCCTCGGAAAGCTCGGCGCTGGTCAGGGTGTCCCCCAGCGGCCGGTTGTACAGCATCACGATGATCAGGATGGGCAAGGCTGCGCCGGCGTAGGCGAACGCGATGGTGTACACCGTGGAGGCGATATGGTCCCGGCCGATCCGCATGGCCGAGGTGAAGAGTTTGCGGGCGCTGGTGCCGGGAGCCAACTCGTAGAGTTCCCAAACGGCGGAGGACTGCGTGATGGTGACATCGTTCAGGACACCGAGTCCGGAGATGATGAGGCCGCACAGGATCACCCCGGAAATGGAGATGTTGGCCGAGGTATTGATGAGGGTGGTGGCGTCATGGCTGCCCACCCCGGCCAGGTTGGCGGCGTCGGTGGCCCAAGCTGCCAGCAGCGCCGTGATGGCCAGGCCGAACATGGTGCCCAGCAGTGCCGTGGATGTCCGCGCGGAGAAACCGTGGGCAAAATACAGGACCCCGATCATGATCACCGTTGACCCCACCAGCGCCAGCAGCAGGGGAGGTTTTCCCTCCACCAGGCCGGGCAGCATAAAGCCGGCAAGGACGAAGTACGCGCCCACCAGCCCCAGGAGTGCCCGGAATCCACGCCAGCGCGCCACCGCGATGACCACCAGGGCATAGAGGAGCGCCAGTATCACGATGGGCAGGGTCCGGACGAAGTCAACAAAGATGTAGCTCGGGGACCCCTGCGACGCCGAGGCGCCCTGGGCGTTGGAAAGGTTCAGGTACCTGATCTGGTCACCCGGTTTTACGCCGTGTGATTTCGCCACATCCGGACTGATCACCACTTTGACGGGGCTGCCGCCCTGGTCCGGTTCAGTAAAGGCAAACATGCAGTCGGAGCCGGCGGGGGCGGGCTGGCCGCTGGTGTCCGAGGATTGGCCAGGGGCGGTGGAGCCCTGCATGCAGCTTTCTTCCACGACGCTCTGGATCTTGCCCGTATCGAACGTGACGCCGGGCGCCGCCGAATAGGGGCTGGCAAGGGAGATGCCGTCCTTGGACCCGGACGGCCACAGCATGGCCATGCCCGCCAGGGTCAGAAGCGTCAGCGGCACCAGCACCGCGGCCAGGATGCGGTTTGCCTTCCGGCGGGCAGCAATCGCCTGGGCCGTCGGCTCCGAATGATCTGTTGAAACGTGGGTGTGACCGGAGCCCATCAGCAGTTGAACCTCATACCTTGAACTCTACGTCCGGCGCCTTAAGGTTGGTAAATGGCAGGAACCGGGAGGAACCACGCGTGACGGACCGCAGGACTGAATTCCATACCAACGAACCTGCTGCGAGGCGGGAGGCGGCGCTCACTGTGCTGGCGGCCGCCGGGATAACGCGGGGCGTGGCACTGGTCCTGCACGGGGGCAAGGCACACAGCTTTGAGCCCGTGGAGGCCCGCCACCTGAGCCCGCTGCGCATGGTCACGTTCGCCCGTCACCTGCACCGTGCCGGGAAGGACCACGGGCTGGCGGTGTGGTCCCTGCGGAACAGCGTGCGTGGCTGGAACGGGCCGGACAGGTCCGCACTGCAGGATGCCCGCTGGGCCCTCCAGCAAATGAGTGCGCAGTACCCTGGGGTTCCCGTGTATCTGGTGGGGCACTCAATGGGCGGCCTCACCGCAGTGAGTGCCGCGGACGATCCGCAGGTGGACGCCGTGGTGGCGCTGGCCCCGTGGCTCGGCCCGGAGACACCCGCCACCCCGCTCGCCGGACGAAAGGTCCTGATTGTCCACGGCACGGGAGACCATATGACCAGCCCGTCCCAGTCCTTGGCGTTTGCGCGCCGAGCCACCGGGACAGCAGCCTGCATGCAGTATGTTTCGCTGCGCGGTTCCGGGCATTTTATGGTGCGCCGCGGCCGGCTGTGGCACACGTTGGCCACCGGTTTTGTGATGAAGGCTTTCGCCGAGCGCACCGGGTTCACACACCAGGCCTCGAGCAAGCTGACTGAGCTGGTGCCCGGGTCCGCCGCCGAGGTGGCCCTGTGAGCCCTTTTCCGTGGCCGGAGTTCGCGGCGTCGCTGCCCTGGACAGCACTGGCGGTCCTGGCGGTCCTGGCGCTGACGTTTGGTGTGGCCGTCCGGCAGGGCCGGCACTCGGTGATGGACGTCGCGTGGGGCCCCGGCTTCGTTGCGGTGGCCGTGGTGTCCTGGTTCCTGTCGGCCGGATCGGGCGATGACACCCGCCGGGCCTTGTTGCTTCTGCTGACGGCGGTCTGGGGGTTGCGGCTGGGCGGCCATATTGGCTGGCGGGCGCGCGACGGACATGAAGACCCGCGCTACAAGGCCCTGCTGGACCCGGCGCCCGGATCCAGGAACGCGTTCGCGCTCCGCCGTGTCTACCTGCCGCAGGGCGTGGTTATGTTTTTTGTGACCCTGACGCTGCAGGTGGGGATGTTCGCCACCGGGCCTGTCGGGTGGGTGGCCGTGCTCGGCGTCCTGCTGTGGGTGACGGGGTTTGTGTTCGAGACCGTGGGCGACTGGCAGCTGGCCCGGTTCAAGAAGGATCCGTCCCGCCGCGGCACGGTGTTGGATACCGGTTTGTGGCGGTATACCCGGCATCCCAACTATTTCGGCGACGCGGCTATCTGGACGGGGCTGTTCCTCATCGCCGCAGACTCCTGGCCGGGCATCCTGACCATCCTGTCCCCGGCACTGATGGTGTGGACGCTGGCCGGGAAGACCGGGAAGCCCTTGACGGAAAAGGCGATGTCCGGGCGGCCCGGTTACCGGGAATACGTCGAGGCAACCAGCGGCTTCATCCCGTGGCCGCCTAAACGCCGGTAACCTCCCCCGGGTGGGGTCAGTCCGAGACGATCAGCGTTTCGGCACCGGCCTGGCGCGCCTTGCCGGATTCCAGCAAGGGCTCGACGGCGGCGCGCAGCGCGGTCATCGAATCGTCCAGTTCCAGCATGACCGGGTGCTGGTACGCGAGGAGCGAGAGCAGGTCACGGACGGCGGCTGCGGCGTCGTCTGCCTCAAGCGCGGGTTCGTGGCCCACAAACACATCCGTGGCCTTTGCGCCCTGGGCCGAAGCATCCGCCGTCGGGTCCTGGGCTGCCTCCGCATAGCTCACCGCAAAGGCACGGATCCGGCCCTTCTTGCTGGGGGAAACCCCGGCGCCAAAGGCGGATCCCGGCTCGGCGCGCAGCACCAGCGCACCGTGGGCGCCGGTGAGGTCATCCAGGAACAGCTTCTGCACCTGCCCCACCGACAGCACGCCCGGCGAATCCCAGCCGTGGATCGACGTGTAATACCGCCCCACGACGTCGGTCAGCTCAACCGAGCCGGTGGCGAGGTCCATCACGACGTCGGAGCCGGCGTTTTCGTCGTTGGCCAGCCCGCCGCCGTCGTTCTTCGCAGGGAACACGGGCAGCTTGAGTGCGCCCGGCTCCACCACCACCAGCCGGGAACGCTGGATGGGCGCGAGCCCGAACGCCTCGGCGAACGCGGCCCCCGGAGTGCCCGGCTGCACTTTCGCGCGCAGCCGGGTAACGCCCGACGGCGCCTGCTCGGCTTCGCGGCGCAGCATGGTCAGGAGCGTGGCACCGATGCCGGCGCGGCGGTGATCGCGCGCCACCTCGATGTAGGTCCACAGCCGCTCCGGGTGCAGCGAGGCCTCGTAAACCACGCCCGCCGCCACCGGAATGCCGACGCCGTCAATGACGTCCTCGGCCACGATGCAGCGCCGCCAGGGGGTGCCGTCCGTGCCGGCTGAGGAGACGGTCAGGGCACCGCGGAACTGCCGGGCCTGCTCGGTCTCCGGGCCGCCCCAGATTTCCAGCAGCGTCAGGTCATCGCCCTCACGCCATTCGCGGTATTCGATCGCCATGCTCAGGCGCCGATCAGGCGGGCGGCCAAGTAGCCTTCCACCTTGTCCAGCGAGACGCGTTCCTGGCTCATGGAGTCGCGTTCACGGATGGTCACGGCCTGGTCCTCGAGGGTGTCGAAGTCCACGGTGATGCAGAACGGGGTGCCGATCTCATCCTGGCGGCGGTAGCGGCGGCCGATCGCGCCGGCGTCGTCGAAGTCGATGTTCCAGTTCTTGCGCAGCTGCGCGCCCAGGTCCTTGGCCTTCGGCGAGAGGTCCTCGTTGCGGCTCAACGGCAGCACCGCAGCCTTGACGGGGGCCAGGCGCGGGTCAAGGCGCAGGACGGTACGGACGTCGACGCCGCCCTTGGCGTTGGGTGCCTCGTCCTCGGTGTACGCGTCCACCAGGAACGCCATGAAGGAACGGGTCAGGCCTGCGGCCGGCTCGATCACGTACGGGGTGTAGCGCTCGTTGGTGGCCTGGTTGAAGTAGCTCAGGTCCTGGCCGGAGGCCTTGGAGTGCGTGGAGAGGTCGAAGTCGGTGCGGTTGGCGATGCCTTCGAGCTCGCCCCATTCGGAGCCCTGGAAGCCGAAGCGGTATTCGATGTCCGTGGTGCCCTTGGAGTAGTGGCTGAGCTTGTCCAGCGGGTGCTCGAAGAAGCGCAGGTTCTCTTCCCGGATGCCCAGGCCGGTGTACCAGGACATGCGCTCTTTCATCCAGTACTGGTGCCACTCTTCGTCCGTGCCGGGCTCGACGAAGAACTCCATTTCCATCTGCTCGAACTCACGGGTGCGGAAGATGAAGTTGCCCGGTGTGATCTCGTTCCGGAAGGACTTGCCGATCTGGCCGATGCCGAAGGGCGGCTTCTTGCGGGAGGTGGTCAGGACGTTGCTGAAGTTCACGAATATGCCCTGGGCCGTTTCGGGGCGCAGGTAGTGCATGCCTTCGTCGCTGGCCACCGGGCCGAGGAAGGTCTTGAGCAGGCCGGAGAACTCCTGGGGTTCGGTCCATTCGCCGCGCGTGCCGCAGTTGACGCAGGCAATGTCCTTCAGGCCGTTCTCGGCGGGGCGGCCCTTCTTTTCTTCGTACTCTTCCTCGAGGTGGTCGGCACGGTAGCGCTTGTGGCAGGAGAGGCACTCCACGAGCGGGTCCGAGAAGACATCAACGTGGCCGGAGGCTTCCCATACCTGGCGGGGCAGGATGACGGAGGAATCCAGGCCCACCACGTCCTCGCGGCCGCGGACCATGGACTGCCACCACTGGCGCTTGATGTTTTCCTTCAGCTCGGCGCCGAGGGGTCCGTAGTCCCAGGCAGAGCGCGAGCCTCCGTAGATTTCACCGGCCTGGAACACAAAGCCCCTTCGCTTGGAAAGGGAAATGACCTGGTCGAGTACGGATTTTGCTGCCATGGTGGACTCCAATTTCTACAGGGCCGCTGGGTGCGGTCCGCGGGTATCTGGCCCCGCTGCACGTGGGTGCATCACCGCTGGGTGCGGGCGGGGCGGGCGAAGGAACGAGATGCAGAGAACTGCGTGTCCTAGCCTACCGGCCGCTGCCTCCGGAAGGCGCCCCGCGGCCACGGCAGTGTGGCCAGGATGATGGCGGCCAGCGTCAGCAGTGTGCCCAGGACGGTGGCCGGGGCCACGACGCTCCCGGGGGCCGGCACCAGGAGGTCCAGCCCCAGGGAGCCAAGGAGCTGTCCGGCGATCATGCCGAGCCCGGTCACCAGCACTCCCAGCTCCGATGCCCAGCCGGTCCACCAGCAGCCCGCTCAGGGTCTGCCCGGTCACGGCGGCGACGGTAAACAGTGCCACGCCCAGGATGCCCACGGTGAAGGACTGCGCGAAGACAAATAGGGCGCCGATGCCGCCGGCCAGCACGTATACGGGCGGGAAAGCCCGGGTCCGGACCGCCGGCAGGATCCTGGCCAGACCGGCGCGGCCGCTGGGCAGGATCAGGGAGATCAGGATCATCACCACCAGGTCGGTGCTGAAACCCACCACGGCCGAGGCGATGCCGTCGTTGAGCCGGACGCCGAGGGCCCCGTTGATCCGGCCCTGGACGGGAATGGCCAGTCCCGCGCCGACGGCCAGCGGGAGCCCCGCGAAGCGCGGCATCCGTGGGGTGTGGGTCATTGGATTCACCTTACGTCAGGCATTATTGCTTGTATGAGCAACCAGGACATTCAAGAGATCCCCATCCGCGACAGCATGATCCGTCTTGGCCAGCTCCTGAAGCTCGCCAGCCTGGTGGAGGACGGCGTGGAAGCCGCCGAGCTGATCAAAAATGGACTCGTCAAGGTCAACGGCGAGATCGAGGACCGCCGCGGACGCCAGCTGCACCACGGCGACACCGTCACCGTCAACGGGCAGACCGTGCAGGTTGTGGCACCGGAAGCCTGATTTAACAGGCCTGGCTCAGCCTCAGTCGGTGAGGACAGCGTAAGCGGCCGGCGGCACTGTGCCGCCGGCCGCCGTCGTACGTTTATTTGTTCAGCACCTCGTGCGTCAGGAACTCGGAGACGTGCCCGATTTCCTGCTGGTTGATGCCGTGCCACATGCCCGTGTATAGGACCTTGGTGAGCTTGACGTGCCCGCGCACCCAGCCCATGGTGTACTCGATCTTGTCGGGCGTGATCACGGGGTCCTGCTGGTCGCGGCCCCAGAAGAGCGGCACTGTACCGTCCAGTTCGCCATCCTTGAACGTGGGGTCCCCGTCCGCGTTGACCACAAAACCGGAAAGCCCGACGACGGCGGCGTAGTCAGCGGGGCGCTGCCGGAGCAGCGTGGTGGCCATCGCCATTCCCATGGAAAAGCCGAGCAGCGTCACCGTCGGGTGGTCGGCCTTGACGGTGTCAATCCAGTCCTGCACGTAACCGGCGCCAGCTTTGACGGCGTCGAGCGTGTATTCGATGGAGGCCGTCAGGGGGAACCACATAAACCCGGGGCCCGTAGCCAGGGGCGCCCGGAGCGAAGCAACTACAAAGTCTTCGGGAAGCATATCCGCCAGGCTAAGCAAGTCCTGTTCGTTGGCGCCGTAGCCGTGGAGCAGCACCAGCAGCGGCTTTCCGGTGCGCTGGTCCTCCGGCCGGGACCACAGAACAACGGGGGCGGGAAATACTTGGGCGTCAGTCATGGTTCCATTCTTACAGTTACCCGGCGGTAACTACCTACGGTGGCGTAGCTTGTGAGCAAGGAGGCAGGATAGGACCGTGAATGACACAAAAGCCATGCAGAGCCCGCCCAGGGCCACGGAAGCCCACCCCTGGAGCCGCTATGTGGCGATGGGAGATTCGTTCACCGAGGGCATCGGCGACCCGGACCCCACAAGCCCCGGCGGCTTCCGCGGCTGGGCGGACCGCGTGGCCGAGGAACTGGGCAGGGGCCAGGCGGACTTCGCCTATGCCAACCTGGCCGTCCGCGGCCGGCTGCTGCAGCAGATCGTGGACCAACAGCTCGCTCCGTGCCTGGCGCTTAAGCCGGACCTGATAACCCTTTCCGCCGGCGGCAACGATCTCATCAGGCCGGGCGGCGACCCCGACGCCCTCGCCGAAAAACTTGATTCAGTGGTCCAGATCCTGGCCACGGGCGGCGCCACGGTGGTGCTGTTCAACGGTCCGGATACCGGATCCTCGGTCCTGGGACGGATCCGCAGCAAGGTGGCCATCTACAACGAGAACCTCCGCACAGTGGCCGCCCGCCATGACGCCATCATCGCCGACATGTGGTCGCTCAAGCAGCTGAACGATCCGCAGATGTGGGACGAAGACCGCCTGCATTTTTCGCCGCTGGGACACCACACCATCGCCGCCATGGTGCTGGAATCGCTCAACGTGGACCACACGCTCGAGCCTCTCCGGCCCAAGCCCCTGCCCACCCGCACGTGGCGGACAGCCCGCTCCGAGGACCTGGTGTGGGCCCGCGAGTACTTTGTCCCGTGGGTGGTGCGGCGGCTGCGCCACCGCTCCTCCGGCGACGGAATCACCGCAAAACGCCCGACGCCGGGACCCGTGTTCGGCCCGGGCGTTCCGTTGGGTTCCGGCGAGGGGCCGCTGGGCACCACCGACGCCCGGCGCTAGCGGCGGCCCGGCGTGACCGGCGGCCCGGCGTGACCGGCGGCCCGGCGTGACCCCGGGACAGCTCCCCCGGACGGGCATGAATCCGGATGAGGTAGTGCGGCGGCGGCTTCACGCCCAACGGCTGCGCGGGCCCGGCCTGGGCGCCCCGGAGGACGCCGTCCGGCACTTGCTGGCTGTCCAGGCGCAGGAGTTTCCTTACGCCCGCTGGAGCCTGGCGCAAAGGACCGGCAGTCTTGGACCTGCCGTTGGGGCCCCGTCTCACCGGGTTGCTGCCACCTCGACTTCGGTGGCCACAGCCGCGGAGGTGGAGGAGGCGGTGTCCGACGGGCGCATCCTGCGCACCCATATCCTGCGGCCCACCTGGCATTTTGTGCACCGCGAGGACCTTCGCTGGCTGACGGCCTTGTCCGCGCCGCGGCTTCACCAGGGCAACGCGGGCATGTCCCGGCAGACCGGGATTGATGCCGCCGCCGCTGACCGGAGCGGACAGGTCCTGGCCGAAGCCGTCCGGGGCGGCTCACACCTGACCCGCGAACAGCTGGCCTCGCGGCTGCAGGACGAAGGGTTCGCGGCCACCGGCTTCCAGCTGGCCTACCTGATCATGCACGCCGAGATCAGCGGAATCCTGACCAGCGGGTCGCCAGTGCGCAGCCGGGGCGGGTCCCTGAAGCAGACCTACGCCCTTTTTGACGAGCGTGTACCTGCCGGCCCGCCCGGGCCTCCCACCCGGGCCGAAGCGCTCAGCGAGCTCGTCCGGCGCTACTTCACCAGCCGCGGTCCGGCCACCGTCAAGGACTGCGCCGATTGGTCCGGGCTCACCATGGCCGACGTGCGCCTCGGCCTCCAACAGACCCTGGCGGCTGCTCCCGAAACGCTGGCAACGTTGGTGATTGACGGCGTCGAGCATTATTTCGACGCCGGCGCGGAGGGCGGTTCGGAGGCCGGCAACGCCACGGCCGCGGCAGGACCGCGGATCGACCTGATCCAGTGCTACGACGAATACGTGATGGGCTATTCAGCAACTCGGCACGATCTGGGCGGCAGCGCTCCGGCGTTCCCGGTCGCCGGGGATCCGATGCATGTGGTGCTGCTGGACGGGCGGATGGCCGGCTGCTGGCGGCACACCATGTTCTCCGGCCGCTGTGAGCTGGATATCCGGCTGTCCGCTGCCGCGGACCGGGCCACGGAAGATGCCGTGCAGGACGCCGTGGACCGGTACGGGGCCTTCCTGGGGATCCCGGCCGCGCGTGTGGGCTCCGGGGTTAAGCTGGAAGGACACATATGAGAGGCGCTACACCGTGAACAGCTTGTTTTTCTGGATCATCATTCTGTCGTTCGTGATACCGATGGCGATGCGGATGTACCGGAAATCCGTGAACAAACGGAATCAGGAGCAGAGCTTTTCCGGCCGCTACCCCGAGCAGTTTCCAGGCGGCGGGCAGTACCCGGGCAGCGATCAGTACCCGGGGCCGCAGAACAAGCAGCCCCGTGACGGCTACACGCAGCAGGATTACATGAGTGGCGGCTTCCGGCAGATCATGAGCCCGCAGCCCCTGCCGCCGAGCCAGCCGTTGCCGCCCATGCAGCCGATTCCTTCTGCGGATCAGCAGTTCCCGCCGTCCGGCCAGCCGCAACCCAACGGCGAGCCGGTGCCGGAGCAGCGCGCGGAAGCACCGCAGCAGCCTGCCGCCCCCGCTATTCCCCTGCCGCCGTCGGGCCCGCAAGGGTACCGTGCCCGGAAGCTGGCCGAACTCGACCAGCAGTACAGCAACGGCGAGCTGGCCATGGAGGACTACATGAAGCGCCGCTCCGACATCATGAACGGCTGATCGCTTAGTCAGCGCGAGAGGACACTTGAGGCCCTGATTCCAGGGGCCTCGAGTGTCCTCTCGCGTTTAAGAGCAGGGGCTCAAGTGTCCGTTCGGGCTTAGACGAGGAAGGTCTTCCGGAGTTGGACGCCGAGCTGGCCGATCTCGGTCAGGAAGCCGTCGTGGCCGATCGGGGCCTCAATAACGTGCACGTCCACGTCGCCCGGGAGGGCGTCAGCCAGCTCACGGGACTGGGACGGGAAGTACAGCCGGTCGCTGTCCACGGCAGCCACGAAGAACCTGGCGGTGGCCCGGCCCAAGGCCTCGTTCAGCGAGCCCCGCCCGCGGCAGACGTCGTGGCTCATCAGGGCGTCGGTGATGGCGATGTAGCTGTTGGCATCAAAGCGCCGCACCAGCTTTTTGCCCTGGTGGTCCAGGTAGCTTTCCACCTGGTAGCGGCCCCGCTCCCCCAGCGCTGCCGCCTGGAACGGCGACTCCGGGTGCTGGGCCGACCGTCCGAAGCGGCCATGGAATTCCTCGGCGGAGCGGTAGGTGATGTGCGCGATGCGCCGTGCCAGGGCCAGTCCGTCCTCCGGCAGCGGACCGCCGTAGTAGTCGCCGTTGTTAAAATTGCTGTCCTGGCGGATGGCGAGCGTCTGCGCCTGGGCGAATGCGATCTGTTCGGCGGTGCTGGCGGCACCGATCGAGATAACGGCGCACCGCTGAACCCGTTCCGGATAGGTGACCGCCCATTCCAGGGCCCGCGCGCCGCCCATGGAACCGCCCAGCACGGCGTACCAGCTCGGGATTCCCAGCTGGTCAGCCAGCCTGGCCTCGGCCGCGGTGGTGTCCCGCAGCGTTACCAACGGAAAGCGGGACCCCCACGGCTTGCCGTCCGGGGCATCCGAGGACGGCCCAGTGGAGCCGTAGCAGCCGCCCACGATGTTGATGGAGACCACAAAGAACCGGTCCGTGTCCACCGGCGCACCCGGCCCGGCCAGCTGTTCCCACCAGCCGGGCTCGTCGCTGTCGCCGCGCGTCACGTGTGTGCTTCCGGTCAGGGCGTGCTCAATCAGGACGGCGTTGGAGCCGTCCGCGTTGAGGGTTCCCCACGTTTCATAGCCGAGGGTGACTTCCGGGAGGTATCCGCCGGCTTCGAGCTCGAGTCCGCCGATACTGGCGTAACGGACCACACCGTTCCCGGGTTCTGCGGTACGGGAAATCGTAATCGTCATGGAAGGACCTTTTCTACGCGCTTGCCCACCGTCAATTGACCGGCAGGCCAGGTCCTCACCCGGGGCACCCCGCCGCAAAAGAGGGTTGCCGGCCAGCAAGCCGGGGCTGTCGCTGGCACTCATGACCTGCTTCGAGTGTACGAACAGCCCCGGTCTATTGCTAAGCGTGTGACTGGTTGTGACTTCGCGGGAGCCCTACTGCGGCTGGCCTGCCGCGTCTTTGTTGGGCTCCGCCGCACCCTTGGCCGCCCGGAAATGTCCACTCCTGACGCATCAGGATTCCGGTAAGGCTACCCTTAGCTGAGAGCCGGATCACAAAGTGCCAAGATGATGGCATGCGCATGGATCACGTCTCTTACGCCTGTGAACAAGATGGCCTCGTTGCCACCACCGAACGTATCTCGTCCGCCCTTGGCGTTGAAGCCGTGAAGGGTGGCGTGCACCCCCGGTTTGGAACCCGGAACATGATTATTCCCCTCGCGGGCCATAAATACCTGGAAGTCGTGGAGGTCCTGAACCACCCGGCATCGGACAAGGCTCCCTTCGGGCAGGCTGTCCGGGCCCGATCCGAAGCCGGCGGCGGCTGGATGGGCTGGTGCGTCGAGGTGGACGACCTCGCTCCGTTCGAAGACCGCCTGGGCCGTGCCGCCGTCAACGGCAACCGCAAGTTCCCGGACGGCCGCGAGCTGGTCTGGAAGCAGATCGGCATCCTGGGCCTGATCGCGGACCCTCAGGTCCCGTACATGCTCAAGTGGGAGGGTGACCCCGCCTTGCACCCGTCCAACGCCTATGAGAGCAACGTCAAGATGAGCTGCCTGACCATAGCCGGTTCCGCCGAACGCGTGACGGAATGGCTGGGCGAGCCCGTCGAGAAGCCGCTGGAGGATGTGGCCGTTGACTGGGTGGCTCCGCATGGAACCCCGGGCATCCTGTCAGTAACCTTCGAAACCGCTACCGGAGCAGTCACCATCTGATTGCACGTTCAATAGCTTCGGCCGCCATCAGCGGGTGCCAATGATGCCACCCACCGATGGCGGCCGAATCCTTTTAAGCTGGACCTGAGCCGGACAAACCCCCTTAGCCCAGGCCCACAGCCCTGCCAAAGAGGCTGAAGCCAACGAAGGCAACGATGTCCAGCAGCGCGTGTGCGATAACCAGCGGCATCACCCGTTTGGTCTTTGTGTAGAGCCAGGCGAAGACCACACCCATCACTGCGTTGCCGATGAACGGCCCGAAGCCTTGATAAAGGTGGTAGCTGCCGCGGAGCATCGAGCTAGTGAAGATGGCCAGGGGCATGCTCCAGCCGAACTTGCCGAAGCGGTCCAGGAGGTAACCCACCACAATGACTTCTTCCACGATGGCGTGCCGCAGCGCGGACAGGATCAGGACGGGAACCGTCCACCAGTATGAGTCGAGCGCGCTGGGGATGATGGCGGTGGTGATCCCCAGGGCACGTCCCGCTGCGTAGAGGCCCAGCGACGGGATCCCGATCAGCGCCGCGAGGCCAAAGCCCTGCAGCAGGTCACGGCCCGGCCGGGCGAAGTTGAACCCCAGCTTCCGGAAGGCGGACCAGCCTTGGGGGCTCACTCCGGCGCCGGATTGCCGCTGGTCCGTAAGGAAGTAGATGACCAGCAGCACGGGCACGAGGGCGAAAATGATGTCCAGCAGCTGGTAGGTGAGATCGAAGTATTCGCGGGGGCTCTGTGACCGGTTCAGCGTGGACGTGCCTTCGGCCAGCGGTGCACGCGTCATCTTGTCCAGCAACTGCACCACCGAGTAGACGGCGGACTGCCCCAGGGACAGACCCAGCACAATCCAGACTTCAATCCGCAGCCGACGGCGGGAGGGAACCAACATGGTTCCATCTTGCCTTTAGTTTCTGGTTCTTCGCTGATTCGGGGGTGGCCAGCTCGCCGGGGCTGACCAAAGTGAGAGAGCGTCCGCCGAAAACGCACCAAAAGTGAGAGAGCATCCTCGGGGCGGCACCTATGCTTGGGGCTTATGAGCGCGCCAGGGAAAATCTTCATGATCCGGCACGGCCAGTCCGCGGCCAATGTCGATACGTCCATCTACAACAGGGTCCCGGACTACCGGATTCCGTTGACTCCCCTGGGCCTGGCGCAGGCCACGGCGGCCGGCGAACGGATCCGCCGCGAGCTGGACGGCCGCCAGGTCTGCGTTTATGTGTCGCCGTACCTGCGGGCGCACCAGACCCTGGAGGCACTCAACCTCGGCAATCTCACGGAGCGGGTGATCGAAGAGCCGCGCCTCCGTGAGCAGGACTGGGCCAATTTCCAGATCACCGGCGACATCGAGGACCAGAAGGAACTCCGCAACGCCTACGGCCATTTCTTCTACCGGTTCAGGGAAGGCGAATCCGGCTCCGACGTCTACGACCGGATCTCGTCGTTCATGGAGACGCTGTATCGCCACTGGTCTAAGCCGGACTACGCCCCCAACACCTTGCTGGTGACCCACGGGCTCACCATGCGGCTGTTCTGCATGCGCTGGTTCCACTGGTCGGTGGAGTATTTCGAATCACTCAACAACCCGGACAATGCCGCGGTGCGGACCCTTCTGCGCACCGACCTGGGCAAGTACGAACTCGATATTCCGTTCAGCCAGTGGGTGGACCGCCGGGTGGACGAGACCGTCCTGGATGCGCCGCCGATGATCTTTTAGGGGTTGTTGCTGGTCACTTAGTGCGGAGCCACGATCACTTCGGTGCCGTTGGCTTCGAACGCTGCCTTGTCCTCCGCGGAGATACCGGAGTCGGTGATCAGGCGGTTGAACGCGTAGCCGTCCATGGTGGCGAAGGCTCTGACGCCAACTTTGGAGGAGTCGGCCAGGACATAG
This sequence comes from Pseudarthrobacter raffinosi, assembly GCF_023913835.1. Taxonomy (NCBI): domain Bacteria; kingdom Bacillati; phylum Actinomycetota; class Actinomycetes; order Micrococcales; family Micrococcaceae; genus Pseudarthrobacter; species Pseudarthrobacter raffinosi. The sequence goes on from NZ_JAMXBG010000003.1 coordinate 171,022, forward strand.
GAAACCCGGGCCCGGCTGGCCAGCAGGGCATTCACTGACGCTTCACCCTCCCCCGTGTTGGTGGGGCCTACCTCGGGGTCGATGCCATTGACGCCGATGAAGGCGATGTCCATGACCACCTTTTGCATGATGATGTCGGTGTACGGGCCCACCAGTTCGTAGGAGCGGGGGTTCAGGATGCCGCCGGTCACCATGACTTTGATGTTGGGGCGGACAGCCAACTGCGCAGCGATATTGATGGCGTTGGTAACCACCGTCAGGGTGGGCTGGTTGGCGGGAGCGTTGAGGTCCTCCCGCGTTGCCAGGATCTGCGCGAGGGCCGTGCTGGTGGTGCCGCCGCAAAGCCCGATCACCGCGCCGGGTGAAATGAGCGCCGAAGCCGCCTGGGCAATCTGTTCCTTGGCTTCGGCGTGGTCGTCACGGTTGTACCGGCCGGGGAGGTCGTACGCCAGGGCGCCGGTGGTGGCTCCGCCCCGGGTGCGGGTCAGCAGCCGTCGCTTGGCCAGGCTGTCCAGATCACGCCGTGCCGTGGCCGGCGATACACCCAGCGTGCCCACGATTTCTTCCACCTCCACCTGGCCGGTTTTGGCGAGGATATCGAGGATGGCCGTCAAGCGGTCAGTGCGGGTCATGGGGGCCTCTCAGCGTCAAACAGTCACCAGAATATGACGTTATCTGATCATAACAGTTCGTAACAATCATTTTGCGTCAACAAATCGGAGTCTGGCTACCGTGCCCGCGCACCGGCCCGCCACACACCGTACGTCAGCGGCATGCCCGGGCGGTAGGCGAGGTGCGTGGCGGAGGGGGCGTTGAGCATGTGCAGGTCTGCCCGGTGCCCGACGGCGAGCGAACCCACCGCCCGTACGCCGTCGGCGTCGTGCCCTGCCTCCCGGTGCAGCGCCAGCGCGCCTCCATAGGTTCCGGCACGCACCGCTTCGTGGACGCTCAGGCGCATCTGCAGGACGGCCGTAGCCACGTTGAACGCCATGGAGCTGGTGTAGGACGTACCCGGGTTGCAGTTGGAGGCCAGCGCCACCTGCACCCCGGCGTCCAACAGTTCGCGCCCCGGGGCCAGCGGCTGCCGGGTGGAAAGATCGCACGCGGGGAGGCAGGTTGCGACGGTGCCGCGGTCCCCCGTGCCTGTGTCCGGATTCCAGGCGGACCAGCTTTCCGCCAGCGCCGCCACATCACGGGCCGACAGGTAGTTCACGTGGTCCACGCTGGCTGCCCCGAGTTCCACCGCGAGCTGCACGCCGGGACCCTCGCCGAGCTGGTTGCCGTGGACGCGGATCCCCAGCCCGGCGGCCCGGCACGCCTCCAGCACACGGCGGGACTGCTCGACGTTGAAGGCTCCTTCCTCGCAGAACACGTCCGCCCACCGGACGTAGGGCCGGACGGCGTCAAGCATGGGCCCGCAGACGAGGTCGGTGTAGGCCTCCGCATCGGTGCCCGCGGGGACCAGGTGGGCGCCCAGGTAGGTGACTTCGTCTGCGACGGTGGAGGCGATCCGGGCGATCCGGGCCTCGTGCTCAATGTCCAGCCCGTACCCGGTCTTGGTTTCGACGTAGGTGGTGCCCTGCGATACGGCCTCGGACACGCGCGCCATCGCCAGCCGGGTGAGGTCGAAATCGGAGGCCCGCCGGGTGGCGTCCATGGTTACGGCGATGCCGCCGGCCGAATACGACTCCCCTGCCATCCGCGCCTCGAACTCCGCAGTGCGGTCGCCGGCGAAGACCAGGTGCGTGTGCGAATCCACCCAGCCCGGCAGCACGGCCCGGCCGCCGGCGTCCACGGCGTCATCGGCCGCCGGCGCATCCGCGGCGGAACCGAGCCAGGCGATCCGTTCGCCCTCGATCACCACGGCGGCATTCCTAAGGACGCGGTGTTCCAGGTCCTGGGTCATCAGCTCGGCGATATTGGTGATCAGGGTGCTCATAGGTTCCATTGTTCAGCGCCGGATGGACCAGCGCGCGGCGGCCAGCGCCTCCGCTGTCCGGGATGCCGGATGGTGGGCCGCGCCGGAACTGTGCCCGGCGCTGTGCCCGGCGCCCTGTCCTGCCAGGATTTGCGCGGCGGCGAGCTCCGCCATGGCCGATGAGGTCTGGAAACCGTAACCGCCCTGACCGGCAAGCCAGTAGAACCCTGGGGCTTCGGCGTCGAAACCGGCTACCGGGACGCCGTCGGCTGCCTCGGTCCGGAGCCCCGTCCATGCGCTCCGTACTCCGCGGATTCCCAACGTGGTCAGCTGGTTGAGCCTCACGATCAGCCGCTCGATATCGCCGGGCCGCGGCCGGGCGTCCTCCGGTCCGCTGGGCACCGTTTCCGACGGCGAGATCAGCACGTGCTCCCCCTCGCGGCGGAAGTAGAACGAGTTGTCCGCTGCCGCCACCATGGGGCTGTGCTCGGGCAAGGGACGTTTGACGTCGACAACTGCCGCAGTGCGCCGGTACGGCTGCAGCCCAAGTTTCTCCACCCCGCTGATCACCGCGATTTCATCAGCCCAGGCGCCCGCCGCGTTGACCAGCACCCCGGCTTCGAAAGCTTCCTGCCCGGCGCCGATCTCCCAGCCCGAGCCCAGCCGCTGGGCGGAATGTACGCGGGCCCCAGTGACGATGTCGGCGCCGGCGGCCTCAGCCCGATGCCGGTGGTCGGCCAGCAGCAGCGGGGCGTTGCAGCCGAAGGAACCGGTGTCCAGGCCTGCGGCGGAGAAGGACCCGGCGACCAGCGCAGGGCACAGCTCCATTGCCCGTTCATGCGTGATGGCATTCATGTGGCCGCTGGCCTCGGCGCGGACGGATTCCTCGGTGCCGATGAGCATAAAACTCCGCAGCGTCAGGACAGGTTCCGGCAGTTGCGCGTCCCGGGCCGCCATCAGCTCCAGGGTCCGGACTGTGAGCTCCTGGACCACCTCAGGGCCGTAACTCGGGATCAGTTGGCGGGCGGAGCGGGAGGACGTGTGGTACGCCAACTCCTGCTCCGCTTCCACCAGCGCCACGCCGCAACTGCCCGCGAGCGCGGACGCCAGGGACAGGCCGGCGATGCCGCCGCCCACAATCAGAACGTCGTAGTGTGCTGCCATGGCTCCATCCTTGCAGAGTTGCCCTGCGGCCGCGCCGGGCACCCGCCAGGGGTTTAGCCCGGCTGGGTTAGCCTGCTACCGCCGCACGGCTGGCGACAAAGGCAGCCACGCATGCTTCGACGTCGTCCGCTGAGTGCGACGCTGAAAGCTGCACGCGGATCCGGGCGGCGCCGCGCGGGACCACCGGGAAACTGAACGCGGTGACGAAGACGCCGTGCTGGAGCATCTGGTCCGCCACCTTGGCGGCCATCACGGCATCCCCGAACATCACGGGAACAATCGCGTGTTCGCCGTCCAGGAGTTCGAAGCCCTCCTCCGTCATCCGGCGGCGGAACAGCCGGGCATTCTCGAACAGCCGGGTCCGCAGGTCACCGGAGTTCTCCACCAGGTCAAGCGCCTTGATGGTCGCGGCGACGATCGCGGGGGCCAGGGAGTTGGAGAACAGGTACGGTCGCGCTTTCTGGCGGAGCATGGCCACCACTTCGCTGCGGCCGGACACGTAGCCGCCGGACGCGCCGCCCAGGGCCTTGCCGAACGTTCCGGTGTAGATGTCCACGCGCCGGGACACGCCTGCGTGCTCCGGGGTTCCTGCACCGGTGGCACCCATAAAGCCGACGGCGTGGGAATCGTCCACCATCACCAGGGCGTCGTGCATCTCGGCGAGGTCGCAGATGGCTTCCAACGGTGCCAGGTAGCCGTCCATGGAGAACACACCGTCGGTGACAATGATCTTGCGCCGGGCATCCTTCGCCTCAACGAGCCTGGCCTCGAGCTCCGCCATGTCCTGGTTCGCGTAGCGGAACCGCTGGGCCTTGCAGAGCCGGATGCCGTCGATGATGGAGGCGTGGTTGAGGGCGTCGGAGATGATGGCGTCCTCAGGGCCGAAGAGGGATTCGAAGACGCCGCCGTTGGCATCAAAGCAGCTGGAGAACAGGATGGTGTCCTCCGTGCCGAGGAACCTGGAAACCCTGGCTTCCAGCTCCAGGTGCAGGTCCTGGGTGCCGCAGATGAAGCGGACGCTGGCCATGCCGAAGCCCCGCGAGTCCATGGCCTGTTTTGCCGCGGCGATGATGTCCGGGTGGTCCGCAAGGCCCAGGTAGTTGTTGGCGCAGAAGTTCAGGACGGTGGCGCCGGGCTGGCCGATCTGCCCTGCCGTGATGTGGCTGGACTGCGGGGAGTTGATGCTGCGTTCGGTTTTGAAGAGTCCGGCGGTGCGGATGTCGTCCAGCTCAGCCTGCAGCTGGTCCTTGATGGAGGTGTACATGGTGCTCCTTAGAGTTCGGTCCAGTCGAGGACAACTTTTCCGCCGACGCCGGCGCGGGCGGTGGCGAAGCCTTTTTCCCATTCTGCGGCGGGCAGCTTGTCCGTCACTACCGCTGAGATGCCGGCGTGCAGCACGGGGTTGGAGGAGAGCATGGCGCTCATGGCGTACCACGTCTCATACATTTCGCGGCCGTAGATGCCCTTCAGCGTCAGCATGTGCGTGACCACTTTGCCCCAGTCGATGGTGATGTCCTGGCTGGGCAGGCCGAGCATGGCAATGCGGCCGCCGTGGTTCATGTTGTTGATCATCTCAGGCAGCGCGGTGGGGTGGCCGGACATTTCCATGCCGATGTCGAAGCCCTCGCGCATGCCGAGTTCACGCTGGGCATCCTTGACGCGCGTGGTGGAGACGTCGATGGTGAGGTCCACGCCGAGCTGGCGTGCAAGCTCGAGCCGTGGCTGGGAGACATCGGTGATGGCGATCTTGCGCGCCCCGGCGTGGCGGGCCACGGCGATGGCCATCAGGCCGATGGGTCCTGCCCCGGTGATGAGCACGTCCTCGCCCACCAGCGGGAAGCTGAGGGCGGTGTGCACGGCGTTGCCGAACGGATCGAAAATCGCGCCGAGTTCCGGTGTGATGGAGGGGTCATGGTGAACCCAGACGTTGGTCTCGGGGATGACCACGTACTCGGCGAAGGCGCCGTCCCTCTGCACACCGACGCTGACGGTGTGGATGCACATGTGGCGGCGGCCTGCGCGGCAGTTCCGGCAGATCCCGCAGACCACGTGGCCTTCGCCGGATACGCGGTCCCCCACTTTGACGTCGCGGACGCCGTCGCCGATTTCCACCACTTCACCGTAGAACTCATGGCCGGCGATGAGGGGTGCCTCGATCATGCTCTGGGCCCAGGCGTCCCAGGACTGGATGTGCAGGTCGGTGCCGCAGATCCCGGTGGTTATGACCCGGATCTTGACGTCGTTGGGGCCGGCCTCGGGCTCGGGCCGGTCAACCAGCTCGAACCCGGCGTGTGCACCGGACTTGTAGAGTGCCTTCATTGGCTTCCTGACTGTTGGCAGCGCCCGCGGCCAGCGGGTGTGGTCTCCCTTCATTAGAGCCATTTCGAAGCATTAGCACAAGCAGAATTCTCTCAATCGACGATGAAGTGTTCTCTAATGCATAGACTGGGCGGATGGAAATTCATCAGCTGGAAATCCTCCGCGAACTCGGAGCCCTGGGCAGCGTGAAGGCGGTGGCGGAGACGCTGATGGTCACGCCCTCCGCGGTGTCCCAGCAACTGGCACTCCTGCAGCGCAATGTTGAGGTTCCGCTGACCCGGAAGGAGGGCCGCAACCTGGTGTTGACCGAGGCCGGGCAGGTGCTCGCCGACGCCGGTGCCGCCGTCGTCAGTGCCATGGCGGACGCCCGGACAGCCATCGGCGCCTATCACGGCTCGCCGGTGGGCACCGTGACCATCAGCGGTTTCCACAGCGCGGGGCAGGCGCTGTTCGCGCCGCTCGCGCGCATGCTGGACGCGCCCGGCCAGCCGCGGATCCAGCTTTCCGACGAGGACGTGGCGCAGCAGGACTTCCCGGCGCTGACGGCGCGGTACGACCTGGTGCTGGCGCACCGGATGGACCACAGCCCGCGCTGGCCGGAGGAGCGTGTTGCGGTGATTCCGCTGGCGCACGAACCGCTGGATGTTGCGTTGCCGGCTGACCATCGCTTGGCCCGCCAGGGCACTCTCACCGCGGCCGACGTCGTGGGCGAACCTTGGGTGACCAGCCACACCGGATACTCCCCCGCCGACGTCCTGTCCGCCGTCGCGGCCGTCTCCAGCAAGGAACTGAACATCGTCCACCGGATCAACGACTACTCCACCGTGGCCGCGCTGGTGGCGGCGGGGGGTGTGGTGGGCCTGCTGCCGCGGCATACGGCGCGGCCCGTGCTCAACCCCGGCATTGTGCTGCGGCCGCTGGAGGGCATCAGCACCCGGCGGCGGATCGACATCCTGGCCCGGCCGGAGAACCTGAAACGCCGCTCTGTGATGATTGTGTGCGAGGCGCTGCAGGCGATCATGACCGGGCTGGTGGAGCAGGGCTAACCCAACTGAGTAGCACTAACTGTCGTTTTCAGGGCTCAGAACGACAGTTGGCGCTACTTACTTGGTGGCAAGCCGCTTGGCGTGGCCGAGGCCCTTGCCCAGCCCGTGGCCGTGCCCCTTGCCCATTCCTTTTCCGATGCCCAGGCCCGGACCGGTGCCGGCGCCCTCCACGATCTGCCGGGCGGTGGCGTTGTCACCGTTCTTCACGCCGGAGACCCTGACGGCCTCACCCGTGGCGATTTCCGCGATGGTGACCTCTGACCGCTTCAGCCGTTTGCCGTCGTCGCCCGTTGCCGGGGAACCGTCCGCGGCCGGGGCAGGGAACTTGATGATCCTGGTCTCTGCGTTGACGGCGTAGGTCTGGGTGAAGCCGTCCTCGCTCTTGACGGTGAGCGAGGTTTCGCTGACGGCCTCCACGGTGCCCTGCTGGGTCAGCACGGTTTCGAACGTCCCGTCCGCCTTCTTCACCACACTTTCACTGTGCAGGTGCTGCGGGCGCTGGGCCTTGGCCGGCTTCTCCTGGCCTTTAGCCTTGTCCGATTTCCCCGGTTCGGAGGCTGACGGCGACGGCGTGTCTGTAGCGGACCAGGCGATGGCGACTCCTGTGCCTGTCAGCGCCAACGCCACCACGCCGGCCAGCAGCGCCTTGCGGATTCTCAAAGATTCTTGGACCGACATGGCCATTCCTCCCACAGCACGGGCAGGGCTCCGGCGCCCTGGATCTTCAGTGTAGAACCGGCAAGCCCCGCTGAACACGGGTACTTTTTCGCGCGGATGCGAGTACTTGAACGCCAAACTGGGTCGCAGTAGATGTCGTTATGAGCGCTCATAACGACATCTACTGCGACCCCGATGGGTTAAATCAGGTGGCTTAGCCCTCGACGCCGAGCTTCGAGAGGATCAGCTCCTTGACGCGGCCGGCGTCGGCCTGGCCTCGGGTGGCCTTCATAACGCCGCCGACGATCGCGCCGATCGCCTGGAGTTTGCCGGCGCGAATCTTGTCCGCGACGTCAGGCTGCGCGGCGAGGGCTGCATCGATGGCTTCCAGGAGGGGGCCGTCGTCGGAAACTACGGCGAGGCCGCGCTTCTCCACGATCTCCGCCGGGGTGCCTTCACCGGCGAGCACGCCGTCCAGTACTTCGGTGGCCATCTTGTTGTTGATCTTGCCGTCCTCGACCATCCGGTTCAGCTCCACGATAGTGGCGGGCTGGACGCCCAGCTGGCCGGGATCGACGTCGGCGTTCTTGGCGCGGCCAACGATCTCGCCCATCCACCACTTACGGGCGACGGTGGCTGTGGCGCCGGCAGCGATGGTTTCCTCGATCTCATCCATAACGCCGGCGTTGACGACGTCGCGGAATTCCAGGTCCGAGTAGCCCCAGTCCGACTGCAGCCGCTTGCGGCGGGCCGCCGGCGGCTCGGGCAGCGTGGCGCGGAGTTCCTCCACCCATTCGCGGGAGGCGACGATCGGAACCAGGTCGGGCTCCGGGAAGTAGCGGTAGTCATCGGCGTCCGACTTGGGCCGGCCCGAGGTGGTGGTGCGCGTGTCCTCGTGCCAGTGGCGGGTTTCCTGGATGATCGGGTTGCCGGCATCCAGAACGGCTGCGTGCCGCTGGATCTCGTAGCGGACGGCGTGTTCGACGGCGCGCAGCGAGTTGACGTTCTTCGTTTCGGAGCGGATGCCGAAGCGTTCGCGGCCGTGCGGGCGCAGCGAAACGTTCGCGTCGCAGCGTACGTTGCCGCGTTCCATCTTCGCGTCCGACACACCAAGGTTCTTGACGATCTCCCGGACCGCGGCCACGTAGGCCTTGGCCAGCTCCGGGGCTCGGGAACCCGCACCCTCGATGGGCTTGGTGACAATCTCCACCAGCGGAACGCCGGAGCGGTTGTAGTCCACCAGCGAGAAGTCGGCACCCTGGATGCGGCCGGCGGCCCCGCCCATGTGCGTGAGCTTGCCGGCGTCCTCTTCCATGTGGGCGCGCTCGATCTCCACGCGGAAGATGGTCCCGTCCGAGAGTTCGATGTCCAGGTAGCCGTCGTACGCGATGGGGTCCTCGTACTGTGACGTCTGGAAGTTTTTAGGAGTGTCCGGATAGAAGTACTGCTTCCGGGCGAACGTGCAGGATTCAGCGATCTTGCAGTTCAGGGCAAGGCCGATCTTGATCGAGGACTCGATCGCGACCCTGTTCACTACCGGCAGCACGCCGGGCATGCCCAGGTCCACCTCGTTGACGTTGGTGTTCGGCTCATCGCCGAAGACGTTGGGCGCGGAGGAGAACATCTTGGACTTGGTGTTGAGTTCCACGTGGACCTCAAAACCCAGGACGGGATCGTACTTCTCCATGGCCTCTTCGAAGCTCAGGGTTGCGTCAGTGCTCATTATTTTGCCTCCTTGGCTGCTACAAGGGTCTCGACCAACGCAGGGGCCTTATCCAGGAGCGGGCCGCCCCACTGTGCCTCAAGCAGGGATTCCAGGACCGCGCCTACCCGGTAGAGCCGGGCATCCTCGCGGGCCGGAGCCAGCAGCTGGATGCCGACGGGAAGGCCGTCCTCGTCTGCCAGGCCGCCGGGCAGGGTCAGCCCGGGCACGCCTGCCAGGTTGGCGGGGATGGTGGCGACGTCATTGAGGTACATCGCCAGCGGATCATTCAGTTTCTCCCCAAGCTTGAACGCCGTGGTGGGCGCCGTGGGGGAGATCAGGACGTCGGCCTGCGCGAACGCGGCCTCGAAGTCACGCTGCACCAAGGTGCGGACCTTCTGGGCAGACCCGTAGTACGCGTCGTAGTAGCCGGCGCTCAGCGCGTAGGTACCCAGGATGATGCGGCGCTTGACTTCGTCGCCGAAGCCGGCGGCGCGCGTGGCTCCCATAACGCGTTCGATGGTCATGGGCCCGTCCTTGGGCAGGACGCGCAGGCCGTACCGGACGCCGTCGAACTTTGCCAGGTTGGAGGAGGCTTCGGACGGCATGATCAGGTAGTAGGCGCCGAGGGCGTACTGGAAGTTGGGGCAGGACACCTCAACAATTTCCGCGCCGGCCTGCTTCAGCAGTTCCAGGGATTCGTTGAAGCGGTTCTCGACGCCGGCCTGGTAGCCCTCGCCGTGGAGTTCCTTGATGATGCCGATCCGCATGCCTTCGACGTTGCCCACGCGGGCAGCGGCGACGAGGTCTGCCAGGGGGTCGGGCAGGGACGTGGAGTCAAAGGGATCATGCCCGCCGATGACCTGGTGCAGCAGCGCCGAGTCCAGGACGGTGCGGGAAACCGGGCCGATCTGGTCCAGCGAGGAAGCCATCGCGATGGCACCGTAGCGGGAAACGCCGCCGTAGGTGGGCTTGACTCCCACGGTGCCGGTGACGGCGCCGGGCTGGCGGATGGACCCGCCGGTGTCCGTGCCGAGCGCCAGCGGGGCCTCAAAAGCAGCAACGGCCGCGGCCGAACCGCCGCCGGAGCCCCCGGGGATCCGGTCCAGGTCCCATGGGTTGCGGGTGGGGCCGTAGGCGGAGTGCTCGGTGGAGGACCCCATGGCGAATTCGTCCAGGTTGGTCTTGCCCAGGATGGGCATTTTGGCGGCACGGAGGCGCTTGACCACCGTGGCGTCATAGGGGCTGTGCCAGCCCTCGAGGATCTTGGAGCCTGCCGTGGTGGGCTGGCCGATGGTGACGATGAGGTCCTTGACCGCGATCGGCACGCCGGCGAGTACGTGGAGTTCCTCGGCCGCGGCACCGCCGGCGGCGCGGATGGCGTCCACCTCGGCGGCGACGGCGAGCGCTTCCTCCGTGTTGACGTGCAGGAACGCGTTCACGCCGCGTTCGCCGCCGTCGACAGCTGCGATCCGGTCCAGGTACGCCTGCGTGACCTCGACGGAGGTGACCTCGCCCGCGGCCAGCATGCCGGCCAGCTGCGCGGCGGACAGGCGGATGAGTTCGTTGGTGTCAGTCATGGTTATGCCTCATCCAGGATTGCCGGGACCTTGAAGCGGTTCTCATCGGAATCCGGAGCCCCCGAGAGTGCCTGCTCCGCGGTGAAAGTGTGGCCCACAACGTCCTCGCGGAACACGTTGGTCAGCGGGATCGGGTGGGAGGTTGCCGGGACGTCATCACCGGCGGCTTCACTCACGGACTTCACTGAATCAACGATGACGGCGAGTTCGCCGGCCATCCTGTCCAGCTCTTCAGCACTCATCTCGATGTGAGCGAGCTGCGCGAGGTGCGCAACATCGTCACGGTTGATCGCAGCCATGGATCTCCCCTGCAAGTTCGGATTGTTTTCCGAACCAGTCTAGTGGGGAAACGTCAGTGCCCGTCTGACGACCCCCAGCGGGCGTCAGACGGGCACCTCGGTGCCGTGGTCCCGGTCACGGGGACCGGCCACAGGCAGCTACAGACTAACCGATCCCGATGGCTCCCGTCAGCATTCCCGCACCCAACATGACGAGGGAAACCACTGCGGTGCGCCACAGGACCTTTTTGTGGTGGTCGCCGAGGTCCACCTTGGCCAGCGAAACCAGCAGCAGGATGGCCGGAACCAGCGGGCTCTGCAGGTGGAAGGGCTGGCCGGTGATGGAGGCACGCGCCATCTCCGCGGCGCTGATCCCGTAGTGTGCGGCGGTCTCGCTGAGCACGGGCAGGACGCCGAAGTAGAAGGCGTCGTTGCTCATGAAGAACGTCATGGGGATGCTGAGGACGCCGGTGATGACGGCCAGGAACGGTCCCATTTCGGTCGGGATGATCTGGACCAGCCACGCGGACATGGCCTCCACCATTCCGGTGCCGGTCAGGACACCGGTCAGGACTGCGGCCGCCATCACCATGCTCACCACGGCCACGATGGACGAGGAGTGGGCCACGAGCTGCGCGCCCTGTTCCTTGACGTTGGGGAAGTTCACGACCAGCGCGATGGCCGACCCGACCATAAAGACGAACGGCAGCGGGACGAGATCGGCCACGAGCATCACCATCACGGCGACCGTCAGGCCAAGGTTGAACCAGAACAGTTTCGGGCGGAGCGTGGAGCGGTTGGGGTCCAGGGCGGTGTCGGCCAGCCCGCCGTCCTGTTCGTCCACCAGCGTTTCGGTGCGTTCCAGGACAGCCACTGACGAACCTTCCGGAGAGTAGCCGCCGACGGCGGGACTTCCGGTTCCGGGGGTACGTGACCCACTGCGGCCGGTACCGGCGGAGGCAGCGGCGGTGCCGCCGTCGGAAGCGCCGCCGTCGAACTTTTCGGCAGTGAACGGCTCTGCCGTGTCCGGCGTTCCCCAGATTTCCGGTTCAGTGGCGCGGAGGCGGTTGCGTTCCTGCAGGCCCAGGAGCCAGGCGAAGCCGAAGACCACTACCAGGCCGGCGATGAGGGACGGGATCATCGGGACAAAAACGTCGTTGACGTCCAGGTGGAGCGCGGTGGCGGCGCGGGCAGTAGGACCGCCCCACGGCAGGATGTTCATGGTGCCGTTGGCCAGGCCGGCCACGCACGTGAGGACAACAGGGCTCATCTTCAGGCGCAGGTAGACCGGCAGCATGGCGGCGGTGGTGAGGATGAAGGTCGTGGAGCCGTCGCCGTCCAGGGAGACTGCGGCCGCCAGGATCGCGGTGCCGAGCACCACCTTGGCGGGGTCATTGCCGAGCTTGCGGAGGATGAACTTCACCAGCGGGTCGAACAGCCCGACGTCGATCATCAGGCCGAAGTAGATGATGGCGAACATCAGGAGTGCCGCCGTGGACGTCATGGACTTCATTGACTCCAGGACCATGTCCCCAATGCCCAGTCCGGCGCCTGCGAAGAGGCCAAAAACGGTGGGGACGATGATCAGCGCCAGTACTGGCGTCAACTTCTTCGTCATGATCAGCACCATGAATACCGCGATCATTGCGAATCCAAGTAATACCAGCACGGCCGGCTCCTTCTTGTGAACAACGCCACCGCAGTGTGACGCGTGCTACAGACATTAGGGTGGCGGGCGTCACGGCCGTGCCTTTGGCTCAATTGATTGGCATACTGCTTATTCCGAGCATTTTGCGCATTGTGCTCACACCCGGGCCCGAGGAAGGGAGGACCATGCCACGTTCTGCACGCACACCGCCTTTGCGGTTCTCCACGCAGACCCTCCTCCTTCAGCTGGGCGTGGTCCTGCTGGTGGTGCTGCTCAGCGCCGCCGTCCACGCCTGGCTGACCTACGACCGGGTGGGCCGCGAGGCGGAAAACCAGGCCCTGACGCTGGCCCGCGCCGTCGCCGCGGATCCCTCCGTGCAGGCTGACGTGCTGGCCATCAGCGCGGGCGCGGGCACTCCCCCGCCTGCCGTGCTCCGCGGCGGCCCGCTGATGGCAGCCGCCGAGGCGATCCGGACCCGGACCGGGGCACTGTTTGTGGTGATCACCGACGAAACCGGCCTGCGCCTGGCGCACCCGGATCCGGACCGGCTGGGCGAGAAAGTCAGCACCGACCCGTCCGAGGCCCTCGCCGGCCAGGAGGTCACCACCAGGAACACCGGGACACTGGGCCCGTCTGCCGGCGCCAAGGTTCCTGTTTACGCACCCGGCACTGGCACGGGCACCGTCGTGGGCGAGGTCAGCGTTGGGTACTCCATGGAGAGCGTGGGCCAAAGCGTTGCGCGCGACATCGGCCCGGTGGGGCTGACCGCCGCAGGTGCGCTGTTGGCTGGCGTGCTGGCCTCGTTCCTGCTGCGGCGCCGGCTCCAGCGTCTAACGCTGGGGCTGGAGCCCGAGGAAATCAGCACGCTGGTCCACGACCAGGTGGCTGTGCTGCAGGGCGTGGACGACGGCGTCATCGGCGTTTCGGCCGACGGCAGGATCAGCGTGTTCAACGCAGCCGCGCAGCGCCTTTTGGAGCAGCCGGACCTTTCCGGGACGCCGTGGGCCAAAGCTCCTGTGCCCGAGCAGCTCAGGGCGTTGACCCGGCCGGACGCTGCGGAGGCGGACGCCATCGAACTGGTAGCCGGCGGCAGTGTCCTGGTGGCCAGCGCGCGCAAGGCCCTGCATCGAAGCGAGGACCTGGGCTGGGTGGTGATGCTCCGGGACCGCACCGAACTCCAGCAGCTCACCCGGCAACTCGACGCCGTGGGCACCATGTCCACGGCCCTGCGCGCCCAGCGCCACGAATTCGCCAACCAGCTGCACACCATCACCGGCCTCATGAGCATCGGGCAACACCAACAGGCCCGCGAGTACCTGGCCGGGCTGGCCGCCACGGGGCCGCTGAAGTTCCCGGTGGACCAGGCGGAACTGTTGCAGGACCCCTACCTGCAGGCCTTTGTGGGTGCCAAAGGTGTGGAGGCCGACGAGCGCGACGTGACGCTGCGGATCGGCCCCGAAACCCTGGTCCGCGGCCAGGTCACCGAGCCGCAGGACGTGACCACCGTACTGGGCAACCTGATCGACAACGCGGTGAACGCCGCCGTCGCCGGCTCCTCCCCGGACCGCTGGGTGGAGCTGGAGGTGCTGGATGAACCGCACGACGACGGCGGGACGCTGCACATCGTCGTCGCCGATTCCGGCGACGGGCTGGCCGCCGGGACGGACGCGGAAGCGGTCTTCGCCGAGGGATTTACGACGGCGGCTGGCCCAGTAGTGCCGGCTCCGGCGGCTGCCGGTGGAAGGAGTGGCGGGCGGAGTGGCGGGCAGGGGCTGGGCCTGGCCCTGGCCCGGAAGCTGGCCCGGCGCCGCGGCGGGGACGTCCGCCTGCTGGAGCCGGGGACACCGGGCGGACCCGGTGCCGTGTTTATGGCTTCCCTGCCACGCACAACGGCCGGGACCACCGCCGGGACACCTGCGGGGACCCAGGATTCAGCTGGAAAGGACAATGATGCCTGAGGATTTCAGGGTGCTGATTGTGGACGACGATTTCCACGTGGCCAAGCTGCACGCAACGTATGTGGATTCGGTGGCGGGATTCCTGGCGCTGGCGCCGGTGGGGTCGGCGTCCCTGGCGCTGCAGGCGATCCACAGCCTCCGCCCGGACCTGGTGCTGCTGGATGTCTACCTGCCGGATGCCTCAGGCCTCGACCTGCTGCAGCAGCTGGACGTGGACACCATGATCCTCAGTGCCGCATCGGACGCCGAGTCGCTGCGGAAAGCGTTCCGCCGCGGCGCCCTCGGGTACCTGTTGAAGCCCTTTACGGCCGAGTCGCTCTCGCAGCAGCTACGTTCGTATGCCCGGTACCGCAGGCTGCTGGGCCAGCCCGGGGCCCTGGACCAGGGGTCCGTGGAGCGGGCCAAACGGGCGCTGATCCCGGGGGACGTGACGCCGGCGGCCAAACCCCGCTCCGCCACCGAGGCCGCGGTGTTGGAATCGCTGGTTGCCGGCGAACAGTATTCGGCGGTGGAAGTGGCCACCCGCGTGGGGGTTTCCCGGGCCACGGCGCAAAGGTACCTGTCCTCGCTGGCCGACGACGGCGCCGTCGACATCCAACTGCGCTACGGAACCACCGGACGCCCGGAACACCGCTACAGCCTCCCGCCGGCCTGAGGCCCCACCCCTTGAGCGCGAACGGACACTTGGGGCCCGGAATCCAGGGCCCCAAGTGTCCGTTCGCGCGCGGGGGTGCGGGCGGATGCGCTAGCTGGCGCTCTTCTGGGCCACGAGCTCGATTTCGACGAGCATCTTCGGGTCAAGGAACGGCAGGACGTGCACGAGGGCCAGCGTGGGGCGGATCTCGCCGAAGACTTCGCCGTGGGCGCGGCCAGCTTCTTCCCATTTGCTGATGTCCGTCAGGTACAGCTTGGACTGGACCACGTCTTCGAAGCTGAAGCCGGCATCGGCCAGGACCGCGCCGAGCTTCTGCAGGATGTATTGGGTCTGCGTGTAGAAGTCCTCGTCCACAATGCCGTCCTCGCCGCTGGCGGCCGTGGCGGAAATATAGAGCGTGTTGTCCACCTGGACGGCACGGGAGTAGCCGAGGGTCTGCTCCCAGACGGAGCCGGTGCCGAATATTTTGCGCATGGTGGGCCTTTCAGTGCCGAAAACGAGTCGGCACCACTTTAGGTTGGCTGGATGTCAAGCCGGTAAACCAGCAGCTTTATGTCGGTGCCCGGAATCAGCCAGTCACGCTCGGGGACTCGTTTGAAGCCTGTCTTCCGGTAGAGGCCATGGGCGCTCTCCCAGGTCCCGCCGGTGGTGAGGGCCACGCCCGTGATGCCCTCCAGCGATTTCGCATGCTCAATGATGGCTTCCACCATGGCCTTGCCTGCGCCGCTGCGCTGCACCGCCGGATCCACCACCAGCATCCGGAACTCCAGCTCATCCGGCAGGGCGATGTCGGCGAACGGTTCACCTGCCAGTGCCAGCGTCACGGAACCCACCACCTGCCGGTCCCGCTCGGCAACCCAGATCGTGGCCTTTGCCGCACGTGCGGCAACATCCTGGATCTGCTGCATATAGGGATGGTCCGCGCTGTCGAAATACCCTGCTGCCAGGTACGAGTCCACGGTGATCGTGGCGATGGCCTGGAAGTCTGCCTCAACGGCCGGTCGGATGGTTATTTGCGATTGCACCTGACAATGTTAGTGGGGCAGCACCGTCACAGCGGAAACTTGCCGGACAGGGCCAAGGTCCCGGCGCAGGTCCAGGCGGCCAGCCTGTCCTCGTCGGCGGGTCCGCCGTCCAGCGGACTGGCCAGCCGGGGACGCCGGACCCAGCAACCGGCTTCCTCGGCAATCAACGCACCGGCGGAGAAGTCATGTTCGTTGAGCCCGCGTTCGCCGTAGGCGTCGTGGGTCCCGTCAGCCACCATGCAGAGATCCAGCGCTGCAGAGCCCAGCCGCCGGACGTCGGCAAATCCATCCATCAGGCTGCCCAGCAGCGCAGCCTGCTCGGCGCGGATGGCGGGGTCGTAACTGAAGCCGGTGGCGAGGATCTGCCCGGCGCGGTCCGGCGCCGGGCCCTGGAGCTGGGTCACCCGGCCGCCTTCTTCCAGCCACGCACCCTGGCCGCGGGCAGCGTAGTAGACGCGGCCCAGCGCCGGGGCGTTGACGACGCCGGCCAGCCAGACGCCGTCGGCATCCGCCACTGCCACGGAGGTGGCGTAGTAGACGATGTTCCGGATGAAGTTGGTGGTACCGTCCAGCGGGTCGATGGACCAGCGGTAGCCGGTGGGTGCAGCGGGCCGGGTGGTCCCATGCTCCTCCCCCGTGATGGTGTCCTGTGGACGGGCGGCCGTGATGGCATCCCGGACGGCATTCTCCGCGGCGACATCAAAGGCCGTAACCCAGTCGCCGGCGTCGCCCTTGTTGCTGACGTCAAGCGTCTCGCCATTGCGGGAAGCCAGCACGGCGGCGCCGGCGGCGGCTGCTTGCCGGGCCACCGCAAGCAGTTCGGTGTTGAGATCCGGATGGCTCATTCGGCTGCCTCTTCTGATTCTGTGGGCGTTGGTATGGGCGTGGCTTCGGCAGCGGGGGCCGGGCCGTTCGCAAGGAGCTCCCGGAAGCCGTCCTCGTCCAGGACCGGAATTCCGAGCTGTTCGGCTTTGTCCAGTTTGGTGCCTGCGCTTTCGCCGGCGACGACGTAGCTGGTGTTTTTGGAGACCGAACCGGCCGCTTTGCCGCCCCTGATGAGGATGGCTTCCTTGGCCTCGTCCCGGCTGAAGTTCGGCAGGGAGCCGGTAACCACAATGGTCAGACCTTCCAGCGTGCGCGGCGTGGATTCGTCGCGCTCATCCGCCATGCGGACCCCGGCCGCGGCCCAGCGGTCAACGATTTCCACGTGCCAGTCCTCGGCGAACCATTCCTTCAGCGCGGCCGCGATGGTGGGCCCCACGCCGTCCACATGGGCCAGGTCCTCCTCGGAGGCGTTCCGGATGCCGTCCATGGTGCCGAACGCGGTGGCCAGGGCGCGTGAGGCGCGGGGGCCAACGTGCCGGATGGACAGGGCAACGAGCACCCGCCACAGCGGCTGCGTCTTGGCTTTGGTCAGTTCGTCGAACAGCTTGTTCGTGGTTGCCGTGGGCTTGGATGGCGTCTTGGCCG
Organism: Pseudarthrobacter raffinosi; assembly: GCF_023913835.1. Taxonomy (NCBI): domain Bacteria; kingdom Bacillati; phylum Actinomycetota; class Actinomycetes; order Micrococcales; family Micrococcaceae; genus Pseudarthrobacter; species Pseudarthrobacter raffinosi. The sequence goes on from NZ_JAMXBG010000003.1 coordinate 188,442, forward strand.
TTGCCTTTGTCCAGAAGTACGGGACCAGGTCCCACGTACCCGTGCCCACGCCCTTGTCGCGCTTCTCCCGCCAGACCAACACGCCTGCCAGTTTGTTCCGCAGCTCGTCCAGTCCGGAATCCGCAGCCAGTTCAAACAGTGCGGACTCACTGGTCAGGATGCCGTCGCCGGCCGGTTCCACCCTTCCGCCGTTGGTGGCTGGATCCGCACCCGGTCCGGAGGTCAGCGCGATGGCTGCCTCCCAGCCCAGGGCCTCGATATCGAAGCCGCCGCGCCCGGCCAGATGGAAGACGCGCTCCCGAAGCTGCGCCGGGCAGGAGCGGGCGTTGGGGCAGCGGATGTCCACGTCCCCTTCCTTGGCCGGTGCCAGCGGTGTGCCGCAGGCAGGGCATTCGGTGGGCATCACGAAGTCCCGCACCGGCGGTTTCTGCTGGTCGCGCAGGGCGAGCACCGGCCCCACAATTTCCGGAATGACGTCCCCGGCCTTCCGCAGGACAACGATGTCGCCGATCTTCACACCCTTGGCCTTGACCACATCCTGGTTGTGGAGCGTGGCCATCTCCACGGTGGACCCGGCCACCTTGACGGGCGTCATGATGCCGTACGGGGTGACGCGTCCGGTGCGTCCGACGTTGACTGCAATGTCCAGCAGTTTGGTGTGGACTTCCTCCGGCGGGTATTTATAGGCCACGGCCCAACGCGGCACCCGGGTGGTGTAGCCCAAGGCACGCTGGGTGGCGAGATCGTCAACCTTGACCACAATGCCGTCGATTTCATGCATAAGGTTGTGCCGTTGTTCGCCATAGCGCTTGATGAAGGCAAGGATCTCCGGCAGGCCCCCGAGAACCTCGAAGTACGGACTGACGGGAAGGCCCCATTGTTCCAGCACGGCGTAGGTCTGGGACTGGCTCAGGGTTTCCAGCCCTTCGCGCGCACCAATGCCATGGACAAACATCCGCAACGGACGCTTGGCGGTTTCCGCCGGATCCTTTTGCCTGATCGAACCGGCGGCGGCATTCCTGGGGTTGGCCAGCGGCGCCTTGCCGGCTTCGATCAGTGCCTCATTGAATTCCGCAAAAGCCTTGGAAGGGATAAAGACCTCGCCCCGGATTTCCACCTCCGGGGGAAAGCCGGTGCCCGTCAGTTCCGTCGGGATTTCCTTGATCGTCAGGACGTTGTGGGTGATGTCTTCACCCGTGGTTCCGTCACCCCTGGTGGCCGCCCGGACCAGTTTCCCGTCGCGGTACAACAGGTTGACTGCGAGGCCGTCAATCTTCAGTTCCGTGAGCCACGCGAGCTGAGCCGTGTCCCCCAGCTTGCTGACGCCGGCCTCGGCTTTGGTGATCCAGGCCTCCAGCTCCTCCAGGGAAAAGACGTCCTCGAGGCTATACATCCGCTGCAGATGTTCGACGGCGGCGAACGCGGCTGAGACTTCCCCGCCAACCTCCTGCGTAGGCGAATCATTGGCTACCAACTCCGGATGCAGGGCCTCGATCTCCTCCAGGCGCCGGAACAGTTCGTCGAATTCAGCGTCGGAGACCAGGGGTTCGTCCTCCTGGTAATACGCAAACCGGTACTTCCTGACCAGGTCCGTCAGGTTCTCATATTCTTCGCGCACTGACCCGGCGGGGACGGCGTCCGGCTCGGTTAGTTCCTCAGTGCTGTTTGCTGTTTCCTCTGCGGGGACCGGTGCTGTGCTCACAGACCTATCTTGCCTTACCGCCCCGACATTGCGCCCAAACGCCCGGTGGGCATGGAACGCCCCCATGTAGGTAGCAGTAACTGTCGTTATGAGCGCTCATAACGACAGTTACTGCTACCTAGTTGGGAAGGGCGGGGCTGGCAGGGTCAGTGTGAGGCGAGGCGGTTCCGGCTCCACCAGGCGAAGGCGAGGCCGGCGACTCCCACCAGCAGCACGCCCGCCATGATGGCCAGCAGGCCGGGGCCGCCGAAGAGGCCGGAGCCGTCGTTCCGGGAAACGGCGGCAGCCTGTGTGGGCTTGGCCGACTTGGTGACTGGCTTGTTCCAGTTCGATTCCGTGGACGGGGGTACGGACGACGGCGGGCTGGGGATGGTGGTGCTGGGCGCGGCCGACGGCGATTCCTCAGTCGGCGAAACGCTCGGTTCCGGGGCGAGGGTGGCAACCGGTACCGGTGCTGGCGCCACGGGCGGCGGCGGCGGGGGCTCGATCACGGGGGCCGCCGACGTCTGCGTCGGGGATGGAGTTGAGGTGTCCGTCGGCCCGGGCTTCTGATTGCCCGGCTCACAATTAATGATGCACAAACCCGGTGCCGGTTCGCCGTCGTCGGCCTGCGCCGGGGCCGCCGCAGAAAGGCCAACCAGGAGCGCCAGCACCGCAGCCACCGCAGCAGCTGAAACGTCGCGGAGCACGGATGAGGATCGGATCATGGTTACCTTTTCGACAGCGCGCGGCACCCCTTCCGCGGCGAAACAGTGTTTCCGGTAGTCTCCTACAACGCGCCACGGGCCTGCAAATCCGTTGGATTTACGGCCCGGTGGAAGGCAACGGCTCAGCCCCTGTTTTCCGGCGGCAGGGCAATCTGCAGTTTCCGTGCCTTGCCGCGTCCCACGATGTAGCCGCGGCCAGGTATGAACTCCGGACTGACCCGGCCCAGCGACGTGTTGAGCAGGCTGTCCCCTTCGATGTCCCCCGGGTTGATGAGCAGGCCCCGGCGTCCGGATTTGAAGGGCTGGGCCAGGGACCAGGCGGAGGACCAGGTTGACGTTTCCGATTCCCCGATGACCCACTGGTCGGCCTTGATGGAGGCCGACACGAGCTGCGAAACGCCCGATTCCGCAACGGTATCCGTGAACTCGGTCAGGCCTTCGATGAAGATCTTCAGTTTCCCGGGGTTCCCGGAGGAGTGTTCGGTGAGGTCCTCGATGATCTCAGCCAGGTCATCGGCACACCCACCACCGAACGGTTCCAGAGCGGCAGCGACGCTACTGCGGAGCGGCGCGAGCCGATGTACACCAACTCCGTGTCCGGATTGGATCGGCGCAGCGCGTACGCCAGGGTCACCAGCGCCACCGTCCCGCCGGTCCGCCACGGGATCGAGTCGATGAGACCGCCGATCGTCCGGGCGGCCGCTGCGGCCGCAGGCGGTGTGGCAGGTGGACCTGCGGGTTCGTGGGCGGGGTGTGCAGGAGCCAGGCTGGCCGCTGCCTCCGGCTGTCCTGGAGCGTTCGCCTGTGCCGCATCGACCGGTGCCGGAGACGCGCCAACAGGTGCCGCGGGGACGGCGTGATCTTCCTCTGGTTCGTCCCGGACGGCTGCGTCCTCGATGCTGCGGACAACAGTCCGTTCCCAGAGGTGGTCGTAGCTGCCGGTCATTTCGTGGGCCGGGACCTGATCAGGATATGTGGGTTCCGGGGCGGGCTCCATGTCCGGCCCGGCTTCCGGGGCTTCGGCAGCAAAATTGGAGTCGTCGTCCAGGAGCCCCATCACCGTTTCTGCCTAGACCTCCCGGTCATGCTCCGGCGCTGGTTCAGACGCAGGTTCAGGTGCAAGTTCAGGTTCCGGCTCAGCTTCCGCCTCAGGTGCAGTTTCCGGCGCGGGTTCAGAGTCAGGCTCCGCTACCGTTTCAGTGACCGGTTCAGCGTCCGCTACGAGGACGACGCCGCCGACAGCGGTGGGTGCCTCGACCTCAGCGGGTGTGGCCAGCCGGAGCCGCCACCTCGTCCGCCGGAGTTCCGGTGAGCGACACTGTCAGCGACTCCAGCAGGACCACGCCATCGCTGAGCGGCAACGCGGGCCCGGGCTGGCCGTTTCCGGCCACAGTGAGGCGGTACCACTCGGGTGTGTCCAGGCGGCGCTCCGTCCAGGTGGTGACGTCCCTCCCGTTCAGGTCCACCGGGCCGCCGGGCAGCTGCACGGTCAGGTCCAGGTCGCCGCGGAGGAAGATCCGGAGCGCGTCACCGGAATCCACTATCCCGAACGACGGTATCTGCGCCAGGGAAACGCCGAAACTGCTGGTGACGGCGTGGAGCACTTCGTGGCTTCCGGGGCGTGCTCCAGCAGTTCCCACAGGGACTGGACCAGGGCAGGCGGGGGTCCCGGGACCCAGGAGGACCACAGTGTTGGCCCGGACAACACCGAGCCAAGTGCCCGCGGCGTATGTTGCGGTGGCCATGTCAGTGTTCCCCTCTTCCGTCGTCCCGGCCGGCCGGCCGGCTGGCGTCAACAATCCGCCCCCGGGGCAGGGTGACCTCTTCCGCGGCATCAGCGGAGGGGCGGGGCGCCGTGGTGGCGATGCCGCCGTCGTTCATCACGTTCCTGGCGTCCACCACAATGACGGTGACGTTATCCCTTCCGCCGTTGCGGAGCGCGGCCTGGATCAGGGCATCCACCGCGTCCTGCGGATGGCCCACGGTGCTAAGGATCCGGAACATGTGCTCATCCGTCAGCTCTGCGTTGAGCCCGTCCGAGCAGACCATGATCCGGTCGCCTTCCTCCACGGGCAGGAGCCAGTAATCAGCCTCGGTCTCGTCCCCCGTGCCCAGCGCCCTCGTGACAACGTGGCGGCGGGGATGGACGGTGGCCTGCTCAGGCGTGATTTCACCGGCATCCACGAGTTCCTGGACCTCCGAATGGTCCACGCTGACCTGCTCGAAGTGCCCCTGGCTCAGCCGGTACGTGCGGGAATCCCCGATGTTCATGACCAGCCAGTACGGCATGCCCATCTGTTCCACCACAACGGCTCCGGTGAGCGTGGTCCCGGCGCGGGCACCTGTCACCTCCCGGATGGAACTGTCGGCGCGGAGCAGATATTGCTGGAGCACTGCCGCCGTGATGCTGCGCTCCCCGGTAGCGAGCTGCGGCATGGCAGCCAGGGCGCGCACACACATGCCGCTGGCAATCTCGCCGGCTTCGTGTCCGCCCATGCCGTCTGCCACGGCGAAGACGGGGTCGGAGGCGATGAAGGAATCCTCGTTCAATTCCCGGCGCAGCCCGCGGTCCGTTCCGTAGCCGTAACTCAGGCTGAGGCCGGTTCCGTGGTCTGCGTCAGCTGGGTCACTGGCGGGCTGTGAGTTCATGCTTGTCCTAGGTGGAAGGAACGGTCACCAAAGTGGACAGTGGATCCCGGGCTGACAAAAGCGGGCACGCCCGGCTGCAGTGGGGTGCGCCGTCCGTCCGGTGTTGTGACGGCGCTGCCGTTGGTGGAGTTCCGGTCCGTCACCCAAATGCCGGCACCGTCGGTCAGCAGGTGGAGGTGCGTCTTGGAGATCGAGCGGCCGGGATCACTGACCGCCAGGAGCTGGGCCTGCTGCTCCCCCGCCTGGCCAAGGGGGTTCCTGCCCAACAGGACGTTGCGGTCGAGACGGAAGTCCCGGCCGTCGTCGAGCTTTAACCGCAGCACGGCGACGGGCGCCGCATTCGTTGCGCCGCCGCGCATCTGCGTGCGGTCGAGGTCGTCATCGGGATGGAACTGGGCGCCCGGCGCGGGAACGGCAGGGGCCGCGTACGGGACATGCGGCTGGAAAGGAGTGGACGACGGCGGCGCGTCCGGCTGGGGTGCGAACGACGGCGGCGCGGCTGACGGTTGAGCCGTGTACGGCTGCGGGGCGTACGGCTGCACGGGTTGTTGGACCGGCGGCTGTTGGGCGGACACAACCTGGGGCGGCTTTGCGGCCCCGGCCACAGGCGACGCGACCTGCTGGACAGGCGGGAGGTCCAGGGGCGCGAAACTGTACGGGCCCTGGATGCCGCCGGACGTGATGGGGTTCCGGCCGTCCTTGACGTCGAACACCAGCGTTTTGGCCACGGTGTCATGCCAGCCGCGGAGCCCGCCGTTGCGGTCCCAGGTGTTGGAAACCACCACCAGCACGGCCCACACCGCGCCGACCAAAAGCAGCGGTCCGAGGATGAAGACAGCCACATCGAACCATTTGAAAATGACGATGGCCACGGCGGCCAGGAGCGCCAGGATGATGCCCGCGCCGGTGATGAGGCCGCGCAGGAACACTCCCCCGGCGCCGGGGGCGTAACCATCCTTGTCAGCGCTGCGGATGCCCATGACGTGGTTGCCGAGGGTCTTCCCGGACCGGCCTTCCATGCCCACCAGGACCGCCAGGTAGACCAGCGTCAGTCCCAGGCCGATGCTGCCGAACAGCACCAGCGAACCGGTGTCATAGATGATGAAGCCGCCGCTTTGGGTGCGGGTGATTCCCGCGAATCCGATGGCGAAAGTCACCACCAGGACCGCGATGGGGGCCAGCCAGTCGAGCACTGCTGCGCCGAGCCGTTTCCCCGCCGTGGCCGGAACAAGCTCAAGATTGGCTGCCATTCCCGTTCCTCCCCCTGGAGCCGTTTGTACTACCGGGATAGTACCGGGATTCTGGCTGGCGTGCGCCGCCGCACGCTCCTTCATGGCCCGCTGTGCATGGTCCACGTTGCGTCCGCTGCGTGCCGCCCTGTTGGGCAGCGGAGCACCGCACGCCGGACAGAACGTGGCGCCGCCCCGGATCAGTTGCTGGCACTGCTGGCAGCGCTCGGCCTCGTTCATCATGAGTCAGTGGGGTTCTTCCTGCCAGCGTTCCGCATAACGGTGGACTCATCAGGCTCGGAAGCCGCCGCCGCCGTCCCGGATCCGCTGTCCTGAACTGCCGGATTCGGGGTTCCGGCACCGTCCGGGCCGGTCCCCACCCTACCGGTGGCGGACCGCCATCCGGGGGAACCCTGGCCGGACGGACGCACCAGCGGGCCCAGCCCGAGCCTGGTACCGCGCAGCTTAAGGGCGTTGCGGCCATCAGCCAGCAGCGACCGGGGCGAGAAGCGGGCCTGCTGGCGGCGCCAGAACCCCAAAGTCCCGGCCATCTCCTTCAGCGAGCCGTCCACGATGGTCCAGTATTCCCGGACCTCCTCCTCGCTGGGCTGGCCGGCGCCGAAGATGGAGGCATCCGCACGGTGCGCCAGCATGGTGGGGGTCTGCCCGGTGGCCGGGAACGAGTCAGCAAGCACCACTGCGCTTTCGCGCCGGGTTGCACGGGTGTCGATGCCGGCGCCCAAATCCGAGGCGAGGCTCACCACCTCGTTCCAACCGCCGCCCACACGCTGGGCCGGGTGCCCCTCCGTGAGGCGGGCCTTCCGGCGTCGTGATTTAAGGAGCGCGATCAGCAGCAGCGGCAGGGCAAGGATGGACAGCGGGATCAGGGCAATGCCCAGGGCCCCGAGCAGGGCACCCCAGAAGAGCCACGGATTGTTTTTCTTCTCGTCGGCGTCCGGCGGGATGGGGACGTTGTCCTTGGGCGGTGTGGGGTCGAAGCTGACCCAGCCCACCCGGTCGAAGGCCACCTCAACCCAGGCGTGGACGTCCTTGCCCGTGACCTTTACCTCGCCGGCGCCGTTCTCGGGGCTGGTCGGCTCGAGGTAGAAGCCCATGACGACGCGTGACGGGATGCCCAGGTGGCGGAGCATCAGCGACATGGACACGGCATACTGCTCGTCGTCGCCGAGCATCTGCTTGGCGGTCAGCAGGTTCCTGATCCGCGACGAGCTGTGTCCGGAAACGCTGGGCAGCTGGCCGTCAGCCACCAGGCCGTTGCTGAAGGCGCCCGTCTTTTGGAAATGCGCCTCGATCTGGCGGACCCGGTCAATCGCGGTGGGCGCATCGGCCGAGAGGTCGTTGGCCTGTGACCCCACCACCGGCGGGACCTCGACGGCGTCCGGCAGCGTAATCTTCGCGAAGTCGTACTGTGTCAACTGACCGTGTTCGAGCTTTACGGGATCGGACACCTGGACGCTGTAGGAATCGCCCTTGGACAGGCCCTGCGTGGTCACGGCCGTGTCTGTGCCTGCGTTGAAGTACAGGCCCGACGCCGCGGCGGAGGCGCTCTGGTCAAAGCTCAGGCCGGTGGTCTTCCGGCCTCCCGGGAGTAGCCCTGGTAATCCTCGATGGTGATGTCGATGGAGTAGTCATTTGAGGGGACGATGCCGGAGGTGTCGGCCAGGGTGTTGATGGATTCGGTGTCGCCCACCTTGCTGAAGCTGCCGGAGCCGTTGGGATCCATGTTGTAGTTGGCGCCGTTGAAGGCATCCAAAGCCCCCAGCCGGACACGGCCGTCCCGGGGCAGTCCTTTGACCACGAACAGGGTGTCGTCTTTCTTGTCCTTGACGAACGTCCGGAAGCTTGCCAGGGGCGTGACGTAGTCCTTGGGATCGAACGGCGGAACCACCACGTTGCGCAGGACCTTGCGGTCACCGCTGGCGGTGACCAGGGGCGCCGCCACCGCGGTAATGGCGACGTTTGCGGCGATCACGGCAGCGGCCGTGCCCAGCCGGCGGAGCTTGGCCCGCTGGGCTGTGGCCGCATCGGTCTGCGGACGGTTGACTGAGACTTTTCGCGTGTCGCTGCGCCGCAGCGCGTCACGGCGGAAGGTGGCCCAGGCAATCGCAATGACGGTGAGATCGATGCCGCGCTCCACGGTGAGGAAGGCAGCGTTGGTGCTGAAAGCTATGCCCGTGACGAAAAGCCCCAGCACGGGAAGCAGTGGCCAGTAACGATCTTGTTGTGGCGCTTCTTGAGACCGAATTTCCCCAGCAGTGATGTCACAGCGTTACTAATCCCTCAATTGTGTCGCGGCCCCCAGTGCGGCCCCCCAAAGACCCGATACCGGGCTCTCTGTTCCCCGCGTCAGCCTACCGAAGCATGGCTGCGGCCGCGATGGGGAGCGCCCCCCTAGCGCTGCGGGACAGGCCGCCGCCACGGTCGACTATAGCGTGATACGCCAACAACTGGATAAACCCGCAGGTCGCGGCCGGGGACGGTAAACGGCTAGTCGAGGACCAGGCCTTTTCCTTGACCGCGTGCCAGAAGCACGGGATGGATTTCGCCGAACCCGCGGACATTTTCAGCAGGCTGCGGAACGAGAATGAAGCGCTTGTCCTGGTCCAGCGCGGAAGCAGTCATGGAGTCGATCAGGACCGTTCCCGGATCCGCCAACGTGGTAAGCCGGGCGGCGAGGTTGACTGTGGGGCCGTAGATGTCCCCGAGCCGGGACAGGATCCTGCCCCAGACCATCGCCACCCGCGCTTCCGGCAGGATCTCGTCTTCGGTGAACGCCTGTGCCAGGGCCAGCGAGATCTCGGCACCGGCAGCCGGCGTTTCCGCGATATACAGGACTTCGTCGCCTACGGTCTTGACCAGCCGCCCGCCGCCAACGGAAATGATCTCGGCGCATTTGTTCTCAAAGCGCTGGACCAGCCGGGCGAGGGTCTTTTCATTCATCCGGCGGGAGAGACTCGTATACGAAACCAGGTCAGCAAAGCCGACAGCGCGGGCCAGCGGCAGCGGGGCGTCGTCTTCGTCCCCGTCGCGGCCTTCTTCGCTGGCCTGCAGGCCGGCCTCGGCGCGCACGGCCAGGCGTTGCACGCCGGCATTGAGCTGCCGCCGCCACGAATAGACCAGCATCTCCTCCAGCGCGTCCAGCAGGGAGGGCAGTTCCTTCACCAGGCGCTTGCGGGCCACAGCGTCGGTGACGCCCTGCTCGTGGACCATGTCCTCCACCAGGGCCTCGATCTGCCAGACCACCATGCGGTCTGTCATCTGTCCGATGGACCGGGTCACGGAGATGGCGGCCTCTTCGGTCAGCACCCCGGTGCGGACCAGATCAACCACGGTGGACAGCGCAGCCTGATCCCGTTCGGTGAAGGCGACGTCTTCGTCGCCGAAGTTCGGGAAGCCGAGGGCACGCCACAGCTTACGGGCAGAAAGGAGGGACAGCCCTGCGCCGGCGGCCACCTCACGGCGCCGCAGCTTCCGTTCGCCGCCCAACAGCCGGGCCTCGAGAGCCTTGGCAGCCACTCGTTCCGGAGAGAGTGTGCCTGTCGCCGGGTGGGCGGCTTCGGGCACGGCGGGAGCCGGCAGGTCCGCTTCGTCCCGCTGGTCCTCATCGTTCATCGTCTCCACCTTCTCTCAACTCCCACGGCAGCACTTCGTCTGTGTAATCCGATATCTCATCAGTCCCCGGGTCCCCGCCCACAGGCAGTTCGTCAATCGCATCCAGCACGAAGTCCCGGAACCGCACTGCTTCCGGGACGTCCTGGATGTTCACCACACCTTGGTACCCGGTTTCCAAGGATATATTCCCGGAGCGCAATATGCGCTGCAGCACCGACTGGTGGACCGTCACGTTGCGGATCGACGCGAGGTTGACCTGCTCGTCCCGGCGCCGCACCATGCCATAGCGGGCAATAATCCGCCGGCTCGTGAGGATGTACCGGGTTGCCTGCCACCGCAGGAGCCGAGGCAGGCAATATGCCAACCATATCCACGCAGCGGCCAAGACGCATGCAAGGACGATCCAGGGTGTCCAGTCAGCGGAAGCCACCGGCACCAGCCGGGTAGCCTCGCCCCGCACGGTCCAGGCACTGGCAAAAGCTGCAGCGGCCGGTGCGGCAATAAAGGCTGCGGCCGGGCCGACCAGCTTCCTCGGCTGCGGGCGGGTGATCGTAATGACCTGCTCGCCCGGCACGAGGCCTTTACGCATAGCCGCTTTCAGCGCCCTGGCCTGGCGGGGTCCACGGGCGCAGGTGGACAACATCGCCGGCGGTGACCACATGCTCGCGGCGATCCTTATCCACCACCAGCAGTGAGCCGTACTCGTCCAGCCTCGAAGCGTGCCCGATGATCTCGTGGTCACCGGGCAGCTGCGCGCGCACTTGCTTGCCCAGCGTCGCCATGGCGGACTCCACCCGTTTGTGGAGCGAAGGGCCGCCGGCAATCCCGGCGGCGGGGTCGCCGTCGGCATTGCAGAAGCTGCGGTAGAGCACGGCGAAATGGGCGAGGTAGCTCTTGAGCAGCACGGTCCGATCAACAGTCAGCGGTTCTTCCAGGGCAACCGACGTCGCTGTGGGCACCGGGAGTTCCGACGCGGTCAAAGTCACGTTCAGGCCGGTCCCCAAAATGACCGGAGGAACAGAACCGTCCCCCATGGGCCCCAGCTGGGCCAGGATCCCCGCGATCTTGCGGCCACGGACCAGGACATCATTGGGCCACTTGAGCTCGGCCGGAAGGCCCGCGGTCTCAAGAAGCGTCTGCCGCAGCGCCAGCGCGCCCAGCAGTGATAGCCACGAATACGTGTGCGTGGGCAGGGGCCTGCCCTCGGCATTGGCGGGCCGCAGGACCAGGGACACCGACACGGAGCTCAGCGGCGGCGCTTCCCACCGCCGGTCCAGGCGTCCGCGGGCAGCGGTCTGGTACTCGGCTGTCAACACCGACAGGTCCGGCCACTCCTTTGGCTCAACCGTCACCGAGCGCAGGAGGTCCGCGTTGGTGGAACCGGTGGAGTCCACCACCACCACCTTGGCGATGCCGGTGGCCGCCAGGAAATCCTGGTCCGCCAAGGCTCCACGATCCAACGGATTTCCTGGGGTGTGTGAGTCATCCATGGTTGAATCCTATCGACTCAGGCGCCGCCGCTGGCTGTTCCCACAGCCACATGACTGGAACCCGCAGCTCAGAGGAATATGTCCGGAACCAGGCGATCCTCCGCGGCCCCGAGGCTGTACGGACGGAAGTCGGTGACACCCGCCGCGCGGAGCACCTGTTCGTCCGTGTAGAAGTTGCCGCTGGGTGCACCGGCGCCGGCCAGATTGCCGCCGGTCAGGACGGCGTGGGCTGCGTCGGCCATGATCTGTGGTCCGCGCGCGGCCTGGACGATCTCCTGGCCGCCGGGCATGTTCCGGATGGCCGCGGTATCGATGAGGGTGCACGGCCAGAGCGAGTTGACGTTGATTCCGTCGGCCTTGAGTTCTTCGGCAAGGCCCAGCGTGGTGAGGCTCATCCCGTATTTGGCCATGGTGTAGGCCAGGTGCCTGCCTGCCCAGTGGGAGTCAAGGTTCAGGGGCGGCGACAGCGTCAGGATGTGTGCGTGGGCCGATTTGCGCAGGGCGGGCAGTGACAGCTTGGACAGCAGGAACGTGCCGCGGACATTGATGTCCTGCATCAGGTCGTAGCGTTTCATGTCCACGTCGTCGGTGGTGGAGAGATCGATCGCGGATGCATTGTTGAGCACGATGTCGATCCCGCCGAAGCGTTCGACGGCGGCCGCCACGGCTCCTGCGACGTCTTCGTCGCTGCGCACATCACCGACGATTGCCAGGGCGTGGCCCCCGGCGGCCTCCACCTGCTCGGCGGCGCTGAAGACGGTGCCTGCCAGCTTGGCGTGGGGCTGGCCGGTCTTGGCCATCAGGACAATATTGGCACCGTCCTGTGCCGCCCGGGTGGCAATGGCCAGCCCGATGCCGCGGCTGCCGCCGGACATCAGAATGGTGCGGCCCCGAAGGGACCCGGCGGCCTGGTACGGCGTTGCGGCAGTGGACCGTGCGTCGTTGCTGGAAGTCATGGCTCCACTGTAGCCGAGGTATGTTACTGGTGAGTAACATAGGGCTGACCGCTGGAAAGTGCGGAAAATTGTAGGTTTTCTACAGTCGTCCCACACAGATGCGTCATTAGACTAGCCAGCAGGGTTCGTCTTTTGTGTGGAATCTACTTAAATCCCGCACCTGACCTGCCAGTTACCACCGCACGCTGCACCACATTGTTACAGCACCAATCTGCTACAGAGCCGGAGACACTTGATGAGCCACGATCTGACAACGACAGCGGGAAAGATCGCCGATTTCCGCGACCGCCAGGCCCGTGCAGAACAACCCTCCGGCCCCGAAGCCATCGAGAAGCAGCACGCACGCGGCAAGAACACTGCCCGCGAGCGCGTGGACCTGCTGCTGGACGAAGGCTCGTTTGTGGAGCTTGACGCGCTGGCGGTGCACCGCTCCACCGCCTTCGGCATGGAAAAGAAGAAGCCGCTCGGCGACGGGCTGGTCTCGGGCTACGGCACCGTGGACGGGCGTCCCGTTGCCGTCTACAGCCAGGACTTCTCGGTCTACGGCGGATCGTTGAGCCAGGTCAACGGCGAGAAGATCGTCAAGGTCCAGGAATTCGCCCTGCGCAACGGCTGCCCCGTAGTGGGCATCCTCGACGGCGGCGGTGCCCGCATCCAGGAAGGTGTGGCCTCCCTTGCCATGTTTGCCGACATCTTCCGCAATAACGTCCACGCTTCCGGCGTCGTCCCGCAGATCTCGCTCATCATGGGACCGTCAGCCGGCGGCGCGGCCTACTCCCCCGCCCTCACGGACTACGTGGTGATGGTGGACAAGACCTCGCACATGTTCATCACGGGGCCGGACGTCATCAAGACCGTCACGGGCGAAGACGTGGACATGGAAACCCTCGGCGGCGCCCGCCAGCACAATGCCAACACAGGCACCTCCACGTACCTCGCCTCCGACGAAGCCGATGCCATCGATTTCGTCCGCGAGCTGCTGGACTTCCTGCCGTCCAACAACCTCGCCGAGGCCCCGGTGCTGGAGCACCAGCAAGAGCTGGAGATCAACGACGACGACCTCGCCCTGGACACGCTCGTCCCCGACTCTGCCAACCAGCCGTACGACATGCGCACAGTCATCGAACAGATCGTTGACGACGCACACTTCCTGGAGATGCAGTCCCTGTATGCCCCCAACGTCATCATCGGCTACGGCAGGGTTGAGGGACACACCGTGGGGATCGTGGCCAACCAGCCGCTGCAGTTCGCCGGCACGCTGGACATTGCAGCCTCGGAGAAGGCCGCCCGCTTCGTCCGGAACTGCGACGCCTTCAACGTCCCCATCATCACCCTGGTGGATGTGCCCGGCTTCCTGCCCGGCAAGGACCAGGAGTTCCAAGGCATCATCCGCCGCGGCGCCAAGCTGCTGTACGCCTACGCCGAAGCCACCGTCCCCAAGCTGACGGTCATCACCCGCAAGGCTTACGGCGGCGCGTACATCGTGATGGGCTCCAAGAAGCTCGGCGCGGACCTGAACCTGGCGTGGCCCACGGCGCAGATCGGCGTGATGGGTGCCCAGGGCGCCGTCAACATCCTGTACCGCCGCGACCTGGCCGCCGTTGCGGAGGCCGGCGGGGACGTTGAGGCCCGGCGCGCCGAGGTCATCCGCCAGTACGAAGAAGAGTTGTTGAACCCCTACCAGGCCGCCCAGCTGGGCTACGTGGACGCGGTCATCGCACCGTCCGATACCCGGGGCCAGATCATCAGGGGCCTCCGCGCCCTCCGCGACAAGCGGGCGAGCCTGCCCACCAAGAAGCACGGGAACATCCCGCTGTGATCGCGAAAGATCCGCTGGTCGGAGCCCCGTTGGTTGAGCCTGTCGAAACCAATGCGCCCGCCGATGCCCCCGTGCTCTCTGTGGTCAAAGGGCAACCCTCGGCCGAGGAACTCGCGGCGCTGACCGCCGTCGTGCTTTCCCTGGGCAGCGCGGACGCCGTGGCCGACGGGAAGCCCACCGCCCGTGACTGGGTGCGCCGCCAGCAGCTGCGGCTCGCCCCGACGCCGGGTCCCGGCGCCTGGAGGCGGAGCCGGGGTTAGGCTCGTGGGGTGACTACCGAAGCCGCCCCCGCCGCCCGTCCGCACTCCGCCATCGATGCCGTGGCGGATGACTATACCGACACGCTTATCCGCCTGAACCCGTCGCTTGCCACCGAGTTGGGGCTGCCGGGGCATGAGACCGAGTACCCGGATTACTCCCCCGCCGGCATCGCTGGTTTCGCAGCGGAAGCCCGCAAGGCCCTTGCTGCCCTGGAGGGCCTCGCGCCCCAGGACGACGTCGATACCGTCACCCTGGACGCCATGCGGGAACGGCTGGGCCTCCAGCTGGAAATCCACGAGTCCGGCTGGGACGTGGCGGAGCTGAACAACATCGCCTCCCCCGCACAGGACATCCGGGCCATTTTCGACCTGATGCCCACAGACACCGCTGAGCACTGGGAGCACATCGCCGGCCGCGCCCTGAATGTCCCCGACGCCCTCCGCGGCTACATCGAATCACTGCGCCAGGCCCGGGACGCGGGCAAGGTCGCGGCCGAACGCCAGGTCTCCATCGTCATCGAGCAGACCGCCAAATACGCCGCCGAAGACGGCTTCTTCGCCAAGCTCGCCGCCGAGGCCCGGACTGCGGACGGTCCCCTGCCGGGCGAAACGCAGGAAACGCTCGACGCCGGCGCTGCCGCTGCCCGGGGTGCCTACCGGGAGCTCGCGGAGTTCCTCCGCACGGAACTGCTCCCTGCCGCGCCGCAGCAGGACGCCGTCGGCCGGGAACGCTACGCACTGGCCTCGCGCTCCTTCCTGGGCGCCGCCGTCGACCTCGAAGAGACCTACGCATGGGGAGTCCAGGAACTCGACCGGCTCATCGCCGAGCAGGAAAATGTTGCGTCCATCATCAAGCAAGGGGCCAGCATCGAGGAGGCCAAGGACGTCCTCAACAACGACCCGGCCCGCCAGCTCAAGGGCACGGAGACCCTCAAGGCGTGGATGCAGGAACTCTCGGACAAGGCAGTTGCCGAGCTTGCCGGCGTGCACTTCGAGATCCCGGACGTGATGAAGAAGCTTGAATGCCTTATCGCCCCGACCGACGAGGGTGGCATTTACTACACGGGCCCCTCGGATGACTTCAGCCGTCCCGGCCGGATGTGGTGGTCAGTTCCCGCCGGCGAAGACACTTTTACCACCTGGGCCGAAACCACCACGGTCTTCCATGAAGGCGTCCCCGGCCACCACATGCAGGTGGCCACCGCCACCTACCGGCGGGAACTGCTGAACAAGTGGCGGCGCAACATCTGCTGGACCTCCGGCCACGGCGAGGGCTGGGCCCTATACGCCGAAAAGCTTATGCAGGAACTCGGCTACCTGGCCGATCCCGGCGACCACATGGGCATGCTGGACATGCAGCGGATGCGGGCGGCCCGCGTGGTGTTCGACATCGGCGTCCACCTGGAACTGGAGATCCCCGAACGCTGGGGCAGCGGAACATGGACCCCGGAGGCGGGCTACGACTTCCTCAAGGAAAACCTGCCCATCAGCGAAGGCCAGCTCAAATTCGAATTCACCCGCTACCTCGGCTGGCCCGGCCAGGCCCCGTCCTACAAAGTGGGACAGCGCCTCTGGGAACAGATCCGGGCCGACCTCGAAACCCGGCCCGGCTTCGACCTCAAGGCCTTCCACACGCGAGCGCTGAACATCGGCTCCGTAGGCCTCGATACCCTCCGCCGGGCGCTGCTCTCTTAGGTCTCTCGTGGCCCCGGCGGGGCCCGCATCCTCGGCGTGCTGCTCCTTCGTCGCTCTGACGCACGCTGCCGGATGCGGCCCCCACCGGTGATTGAGCCTGTCGAAATCCCCTCCTCGGTGAGACTCTTGCCACATCCGGGCTGGGAATAACTTCACAATTGCCTTGTAGGGCGGCGGATTTAGAGGGATTCCCGGGCTTTGAACGCGATTGGGCAGCGTAACATTTCTCAACATCTGTTCGCCGTGATAAGAAACCCGGGCCTAGCGTGTTCTGGTGAGCACTCAAACCCGCACCCCCGAATCCGCAGGAAAGACCGGCTTCCAGCTGCCCAAGTGGGCCGGCTCGTTCGGTTTCCAGATCATCGCCGCCCTCATTGTGGGCCTGGGCCTCGGCCTGCTGGCCAAGTACACGGGCAGCACCAAGGCAGAGCCCAACGGTCTCGGCGCCACGCTGCAGACCATCGGCTCCAGCTACGTTTCACTGCTGCAGACCGCGGTGGTTCCGCTGATCTTCACCGCCGTGGTGAGCTCGATCTCGAACCTGCGCCAAGTCTCCAACGCCGCCAAGCTGGCCTGGAACACCCTGCTGTGGTTCGCCATCACCTCCCTGATCGCCGTCGTGATCGGCATCGGCCTCGGCGTGCTCCTGCAGCCCGGCGCCAACACCGGCATCACCCAGGAGGCCAAGTACGCCGGCAAGTCCGGTGACTGGTGGTCCTTCCTGATCGGGCTGTTCCCCAAGAATTTCCTCGGCCTCGGTGCCAGCTCCACCGTGACTGAAAGCGCCACCGCGGCCACCACAGTCAGCACCTCCATCAGCTTCAACGTGCTCCAGATCCTGGTGATTGCCATCGCCGTCGGCGTCGCCGCCCTCAAGGTCGGCAAGGCTGCCGAGCCGTTCCTGAACCTCAACGCTTCGGCGCTGGCCGTCATCCAGAAGGTCCTCTGGTGGATCATCCGCATCGCCCCGCTCGGCACTGTGGGCCTGATCGGCAACGCCGCGGCCGTATACGGCTGGGACACCATCGGCGCGCTCGGCAAGTTCACCTTCGCCATCTACGTGGGCCTGGCCCTGGTGCTGTTTGTGGTTTACCCGACGCTGATCCGCTCGCACGGCCTGTCCGTGAAGCAGTACTTCTCCGGGGTATGGCCCGCCGTGCAGCTCGCGTTTGTGTCCCGCTCCTCGATCGGAACCCTGCCGCTGACCCAGCGCGTCACCGAGCGCAGCCTGGGTGTTCCCCGCGCCTACGCTTCCTTCGCCGTACCCCTGGGCGCCACCACGAAAATGGACGGCTGCGCGGCGATCTACCCCGCGATCTCCGCCATCTTTGTGGCCCAGTTCTTCGGCGTCCAGCTGGAAGCCAGCCACTACCTGCTCATCGCCCTCGTCTCGGTCCTCGGTTCCGCCGCAACGGCCGGCACCACCGGCGCAGTCGTAATGCTCACCCTGACGCTCTCCACGCTGGGGCTGCCCCTGGCCGGCGTGGGACTCCTGCTGGCGATCGATCCCATCCTGGACATGGGCCGCACCGCGGTCAACGTCGCGGGCCAGGCACTGGTCCCCACCATCGTGGCCAAACGGCAGGGCATGCTCGACGAGGCGCTCTACAACGCACCCCGCAACGGCACTCCGTTTGTGGACGACGACGCCGACTCCTCCGCCGCGGATCCTTCCGCCATCGCCGGAGGTACTGACTCTCCGGAAGCCGGACGCGAACTGGCCGACGCGAAGGCCTGACCCACAGCTCGAACAGCAAACAGGAGAAGTCCCCGGGAAGTGCTCCCGGGGACTTCTCCTTATTCTGTGCCGGGATTCGCTCAGCCCGGCCTCTTGTTAGCGGCCGCCACCTCCGATGACTCCGTTCTGGACCGCCTTGGTCACGGCGTCGGCCTCGGCCTGGGTCAGCTTGCCGTCGGTGACGGCCTGGTCCAGGCGCGTCTTCAGAGCCGCGGCGCGATCTGCCTGCTCGGCGGTGCGCAGCTCTTCAAGCGCCGCCGTGACCTTGGCCTCGTCGATGCCGAGCGTCGCCGCGAGGGACTTCGCGAGCTCGGCCTGCTTCGCGGCCGGGTCAGGCCGGGTTCCTTCGGCCGGCGGGGTGGTGGGCTTGTTGGCCTCGCGGTAGGCCTTCAGGGCCTCCGTCACCTTGGCCTCGTCCACGCCCAGCTTGGTGGCAAGTTCCGCTGCGTCCACGCCGCGGAATCCGCCGTGGCCATGGCCGCCCCGCATGCCCTTCCCTTCAGCTGGGGCAGTGCCGGTGCTCCCGTCGGCTGAGGCGCTTGAGCTGGCGCTGGGGGTGGGCGTCGGCGTCGTGGTTGCGGACGCCATGCCGGCGACGCCGATCCCGGCGCCAAGGGCCAGCGCGGTGGCCGTGAGGCCAAGGGCAATTCTCTTTGTGCGTACCATTCTTGTCTCCTGGATCTGCCGTCCGGTGACGGCTGGTGAAGATGTCCCAGACGGGACTCTTCCAGTCTTCGGCGGCAGGTTCAGGCTCAGCTGTCCGGAACCTTTCATCTTCCTGTGAATCAACTTGCGCGGCGTGCAAACTTGCACGTAGTGTAATTTCATGCCCGAACTTCTCTCGCGCCGTGAGCTGAACAAAGCCGCCACCCGCCAGGCCATCACCGATGCCGCTTTGACCCTGCTGCGCGCCCGGGGACCCGGGAATTTCACGGTGGAAGACATCGCCGAATCTGCCGGGATCTCGCGCCGCACCTTCTTCAACTACTTCAGCAGCACCGAGGCCGCGCTGGCCTCCATGACGCACGGGTTCCTGGACAACGCCCTTCAGCAGTTCCGGCAGCGGCCCGCCGACGAGCCCATCCTCGAATCGGCGCGCGCTACCCTGATGCAGCTGGCCGACCCCATGACGGTGGCGCCCCTGGCTGAACTCTTCACCCTCACCCAGGACAACGCGGTCCTGTCCCGGTCCGAACTTGAGGCGTGGGACCACTGCACCGAAGAGATCATCACCGCGGCCCGGGAGCGCTTCGCCGGAACCCCGGGCACCGTCGTCGACGAACTGTACCTGCGCGCCCTCGCAGGCTCCGTCATCTCCTGCGGGAAGGCGGCCATGGACGTGTGGTTCGCCCGATGCGGCGCCGATCTCTCCCCCGCATCACTCGCTGTCCTGCGGCAACTGCTCATTGACGCCATGGGCCACCTCGGCTCCGGCTTCGGCAGCCCCGTTCCGGCAGCCAGCCCCTCCGCGACGTCCACAACCGCCACTACCCACCTCAACAAAGAACGGCTCTGACATGGCCCTGCTGCTCTACCGCCTCGGCAAGTTCTCCTACCGCCACCGCTGGCTGGTCATTTCGCTCTGGCTCGCGGCGCTCGTGGCTGTCGGCGGCTCAGCAGCCGCCTTCCACGGCACACTGTCCAACAACTTCCAGATTCCGGGCACTGAGACGCAGCGGATCGCGGACAAGCTGAAGCAGGAACTGCCGGCAGCGTCGGGCGGCTCTGCCACGATCGTCTTTGAAGCCCCGGAAGGCGGCTTTACTGACGGAAGCCGCGCCGCCGTCACTGCCTCCCTCACCAAGCTTGGGGAACTGCCTGACGTCAAGGCCACGGTGGATCCGTTCGACACGCAGGCCCAGCCGGACCAGGCCGGGCATGAAATCGCCGACGGCGAGCAGCAGCTCACCGCGGGCAAGGCCCGCCTCGATGCCTCACGTGCCGAGCTCGCCGCCGGCTCCGCGCAGCTGAACGACGCGGAACAGCAGCTCGCCGCCAGCGGCGCAACCCCAGCCATGGTCGAGGCCAAGCTCGGAGCGCAGATGGCCGCCCTGGCACAGGCCCAGGCGCAGCTCGACGCCGGCACACAGGAGTGGGAGGACGCCAAGGCCAAGCTCGATCTGGGCAAGCGGCAGGCGGAGGCATCCGGCGGGATCCGGTTTGTCTCGGCGGACGGCCAGGCTGCCGTGGCACAGGTGCAGTTCAACACCTCCATCAACGCCCTCACCCCGGCGGTGCGCCAGCAGGTCCAGGACATCGCGCATGAGACTTCGTCCGTGGGCGTGACGGCGCTGGCCAGCAAGGAAATCACCGAAGACATTTCAGAACTCTTCGGCACGGCCGAAATCATCGGCATCGGTGTGGCGGCCCTGGTCCTGATCCTGATGCTGGGGACGCTCATTGCCGCGGGCCTGCCGCTGCTGATGGCCGTCATCGGCGTCGGTGTCGGCGTGGGCATCACGTTCGCCCTGTCCGGCGCCTTCGAGATGAGCTCCATCTCCCCCATGCTCGCGCTGATGCTTGGCCTCGCCGTGGGCATTGACTACTCCCTGTTCATCGTCAACCGGCACCGGACCCAGCTGCTGGCAGGCATGGACCCCGAGGAATCCGTGGCACGCGCCACCGGAACCTCGGGCAACGCCGTGCTTTTTGCCGGCCTGACGGTCATCATCGCCCTGGCCGCCCTGGTGGTGCCCGGGTTGCCGTTCCTGAGCGTGATGGGCCTGGCAGCTGCCGGCACCGTCGCGGTGGCCGTCCTGGTGGCGCTCACCCTGACCCCGGCCCTGCTGTCCCTGATCGGCCGGCGCATCATTTCCCGGCGGGCCTGGGCCAAGGCCGAGGCCCACAACGCCGAGGCCGGCCACGAGGTTGCCGACGAGGCCAAAGATGAGGAAAAGAGCACCCGGGGCTGGGGCGGCCTGGTTACCAGGCACCCCGTCGTGGCGCTCGTCGCCGGCGTACTCGTGCTGGGAACGCTGGCCCTGCCCGCCGCGCAGCTCCAGTTGGCACTGCCCGACGGCGGCTCCGAACCGGTGGACTCCGAGGCCTACCAGGCCTATGACGTCACCGCCCGCAGCTTCGGCGAAGGCGTCACCGGACCCATTGTGGTGGTGGGTGAATTCCCAGCCGGCCTGGACGAAGCCCAGGCCCAGGAACTGCAGTATGACGTCGCGGACCTGATCCGGGGCGTGGACAACGTGGTGGCAACAGTGCCCGTGGCACTGAGTGAAGACGGCCGCACCGCCGTGTTCCAGGTCATCCCGGCAGAGGGGCCCGCCAAGGCCGGCACAGTGCAGGTGGTGAGCGAACTCCGCGAACGCGGCACCCAGATCCAGGCCGAAACGGGGGTCACCATCGGCCTGACCGGGCAGACCGCCGGCAACATCGACGTCTCCACAAAACTCGGTGACGCCCTGCCGCCGTACCTGGCGATCGTCGTCGGGCTTTCCCTCATCCTGCTGCTGCTGGTATTCCGCTCCATCGTGGTTCCCCTCCTGGCAACCGGCGGTTTCCTGCTGTCCCTGGCCGCCGCGTTCGGCCTGGTGGTGGCCGTCTACCAGTGGGGCTGGCTGGGCGGCGTGTTCGACGTCGCCAATCCCGGCGCGGTGCTGAGCTTCCTGCCGATCATCCTGATCGGTGTGCTGTTCGGCCTGGCGATGGACTACCAGGTGTTCATCGCGTCCGGCATGCGTGAGTCCTATATGCATGGCGCGCCGGCCAAGAAGGCCGTACGCATCGGCTTCAGCCATGCCGGCGCCGTGGTGACCGCCGCGGCGATCATCATGGTCAGTGTGTTCGCCGGCTTCATCTTCAGCCACCTGACCATGGTCCGGCCGCTGGGTTTCGCCATGGCGTTCGGTGTGCTGCTGGACGCGTTTGTGGTCCGCATGACCATCGTCCCTGCTGTGATGTACCTGCTCGGCGAGAAGACCTGGTGGCTGCCGAAATGGCTGGACCGGATCCTCCCGGATGTGGACGTGGAGGGCGCCCGGCTGGAACGCCGCGAAAACGAGCCGCAGAAGCTGACCGAGCCCGTCCACTAGGCTAAAGCGGTGACCCGCCTCATCCTCGCCTCCCAGTCCCCCGCCCGCACCAAGCTCCTGGCCGACGCCGGTATCCGGCACTCCGTGCTGGTCTCCGACGTGGACGAGGACGCGGTCCAGGCGCGCTACGGCGTCACGGATCCGCACGATACCGCGCTGCTGCTGGCCCGCGCCAAGGCCGAGGCGGTAGCCGCGTTGCCGGAAGCGGAGGGCGCGCTGGTCATTGGCTGCGACTCCGTCTTCGAGTTCGACGGCGAGGCGCACGGCAAACCGTACACGGCCGCCGTCGCCCGCGAACGGATGCTGCGGATGAGCGGCAACAGCGGTGTCCTGCACACCGGGCACTGGCTGGTGGACTGCCGCGCGACGGCAGCCGATGACGAGCCCGCCGAGATAGGCACCGACGCAGCGGCCGACGGCGGCAGCCCGGCACCGGGATCCGGCGCCACGCTCGGGGCGGTCGCCTCCGCCGAGGTCCACTTCACGGAGATGGATCCGGAAGAGATCGACGCGTACATCGCCACGGGCGAACCGCTGCACTGCGCCGGCTCTTTCACCATAGACGGCCTGGGCGGGGCGTTCATCCGGAAGGTGGACGGGGACCCGCACGCCGTCGTCGGGCTGTCAGTCTCCACGCTGCGCGGTCTCCTCGGGCACGCAAACGTACGCATCACGGACCTGTGGTCCGCCGAATAATTGCGGCGATTTTCCGACCAATTGTAGGTTCCCTACAAAGCTGCGCCCGTTTACACGCGGAAACCGCAAGTAATATCGGCGGAACCCACAAAATCGCGCTAGGCTCCCTGAAGGAAAGAAGGAGACGCCTTGTCAGCAAATTTGGAGCAGTCCGCTAGTCCCGTGCAATCGAACCTCACCAAGGTGCTGATCGCAAACCGAGGCGAAATCGCAGTGCGCATCATCCGCGCGGCTCGCGACGAGGGCATTGCCTCCGTGGCTGTCTACGCTGATCCGGACCGCGACGCGCTCCATGTCAGGCTGGCCGACGAGGCCTACTCCCTCGGTGGCAACACCGCCGCGGAGTCCTACCTGGTGATGGACAAGATCATTGACGTTGCCCGCCAGTCCGGTGCCGACGGCATCCATCCCGGTTATGGCTTCCTCGCCGAAAACGCCGAGTTCGCCACCAAGGTCATCGCGGCCGGCATCACCTGGATCGGCCCGTCCCCCGAGGCCATCTCGGCCCTCGGCGACAAGGTGCAGGCCCGCCACATCGCGGAGAAAGTGGGCGCACCCCAGGTCCCCGGCACCGCCGATCCTGTGCAGTCCGCCGAGGAAATCCTCGAGTTCGTGGACAAGTTCGGCCTGCCCGTGGCCATTAAGGCAGCCTTCGGCGGCGGCGGCCGCGGCATCAAGGTGGCCCGCACCCGCGAAGAAATCCCGGAGCTCTTCGAGTCTGCCGTCCGTGAGGCCACTGCAGCCTTCGGCCGCGGCGAGTGCTTCATCGAACGCTTCCTGGACGCCCCTCGCCACGTCGAAACGCAGTGCCTCGCGGACGCCCACGGCAACGTCGTGGTCATCTCCACGCGTGACTGCTCGCTGCAGCGCCGCAACCAGAAGCTCGTTGAAGAAGCACCTGCCCCGTTCCTCACCGAAGAGCAGAACCGCCGCCTCTACGAATCCTCCAAGGCGATCCTGAAGGAAGCCGGTTACCTCGGCGCCGGAACCTGCGAGTTCCTGGTTGGCCAGGACGGCACCATATCCTTCCTCGAGGTCAACACCCGCCTCCAGGTGGAGCACTGCGTCTCCGAAGAGGTCACGGGGATCGACCTGGTCCGCGAACAGTTCCGGCTGGCGCGCGGCGAGGAGCTCGGCTACGGCGACCCCGAGGTCCGCGGCCACTCGTTCGAATTCCGCATCACCGGCGAGGACCCGGGCCGCAACTTCATGCCCGCCCCCGGCACCATCACCACCCTGAAGAACCCCACAGGCCCCGGCATCCGGATCGACTCCGGCGTGGAGGAGGGCGATGTCATCAGCGGCAACTTCGACTCGATGCTCTCCAAGCTGATCGTCACCGGCGCCACCCGCGCCCAGGCCCTGCAGCGTTCGCGGCGCGCCTTGGAGGAAATGGTGGTGGGGGGCATCCCCACTGTTATCCCGTTCGACCTCGCCGTAGTTTCGGACCCGGCTTTTGCGCCCGCGGAAGGGCCTTTCAGCATCCACACCCGCTGGATTGAAACCGAATTCGTCAACAACATTCCCGCCTGGACGCCGGACGGAACCGCTGAAGCCAGTGGCGACGCCGGTGAACGCCAGCGCGTGGTGGTTGAAGTGGGGGGCAAGCGCCTCGAGGTTGTCCTGCCGGCCTCCCTTGGTTCGATCGGGGTGGGTCCCGCCGCCGGCGCGAAGTCCAACAAATCCAAGAAACGCCTCCGTTCAGGCGGAGCGGCTGCGGCCGCCGGCGGCGACGCGCTGACCTCCCCGATGCAGGGCACCATCGTCAAGGTTGCCGTGGCCAACGGCGACGTTGTGTCCGAGGGTGACCTGGTGGTGGTTCTCGAAGCGATGAAGATGGAACAGCCCCTGACCGCGCACCGTTCCGGCATCATCACCGGACTCAGCGCAGTGGCCGGTGAGACGGTTTCGGCCGGCGCCGTCATCGCCACGATCGAAGACTAGACCCTGCCGGAGGCCCCCATGCTCGCACCCAGTTTTGAAGAAGAAGTAGACCGCTACCACCTGGCGGTTCCGGAAATCACCCGCGGGAATCCCGGTGCCGTCAAGGACCTGTATTCCAGGCTCGACGACGTCACGCTGGCCAACCCGTTCGGCGGCATCGCACGTGGCTGGGCCCAGGTGGAGGCCCGGCTGGACCAGGCATCCCGGCAGTTCCAGGACGGCGAGATGCTCGGGTTCGACACCATCACGTCCTACACCGCACGCGACACGGCCTACCTGGTGGAAACGGAACACTTCCGTGCCCGGCTGGAGAGCGCCGCAGCGCCAGAGGAATTCGCGCTCCGTGTGACCAGCATCTTCCGGCGCGAAGAAGGCTACTGGAAGCTGGTCCACCGCCACGCAGACCCGGCCGCGCAGCCGCAGTCCCGGCGATCCTTCGCGCAGCCTGCCAGCCACTGACAGCAGTCGTGCCTACGGCGCCGGGGCTGTGCTCCGGCGCCAACCGCAGGCTGGCGCTGCGTCCTCTGGCGTTGAGCTGGGGCGAAAGGCACACTTAGCGTGTGAAGCCTTTCCTCCTCCTTGCCACCCGGGCTGAAGACGCCGCCGCCGAGGAAGAGTATGAGGCGTACCTGACGTATGGCGGGCTGACCCCTTCGCAGCTGAGGCGTGTCCGGCTTGAGGCCGCTCCCCTGCCGCAACTGGACCTGAACGATTACTCGGCGGTGATTGTGGGCGGCAGTCCCTTCACGTCCAGCGATCCGGCAGACCACAAGAGCGAAACCCAGCACCGGGTGGAGCGGGAACTGGCCGGGCTGCTGGACCGGATCGTGGCCCAGGACTTTCCATTCCTGGGCGCATGCTACGGGGTGGGGACTCTGGGCAGGCACCAGGGCGCCCTGATCGACAGGACCTTCGGCGAACAGCTGGGCGGGGTGGAAATCGAGCTGACGGAGGCGGGGCTCACGGATCCGCTCCTGTACGGGATGCCACGGCGTTTCACCGCCTTCACCGGGCACAAGGAGGCTTGCACCAGATTGCCCTCCCACGCGGTGCTGCTGGCATCCTCCCAGGCCTGCCCCGTCCACATGTTCCGCATCAAGCAGAACCTGTACGCCACGCAGTTCCACCCTGAGCTGGACGCGGAGGGCCTGGTGACCCGGATCGACATCTACCGCCACGCCGGCTACTTCCCGCCGGAGTCCGCCGAGGAACTCATGGCGGACGCGCGGACGTACACCGCCACCGAGCCCATGAAGATCCTCCGCAACTTCGTGGACCGCTACGCCAACTGAGCCTGCGGACGGGTGGCGAGCGCCGCCGCCGTGCGTTCCTCCGCGGTTGGTCCCGTCCGGACACAGCAAGGCCCGGCACGCTCCCCGCAATAACGGGGAACACGCCGGGCATTTCTGTCAGCAACCGGGCTGGAACGCCCGACGGCGGGGCCTCAGGCTACGTTGTTCTCGTAGTCCAGGTCGCGGGTTTCCTTGCTCACGAACAGCGCAATCAGCGTCAGCACCGACATCGCGGTCAGGTAGACACCCACCAGGACCGGGCTGCCGTCGGCCAGCTCCCAGAGCGCGACGGCGATGAACGGAGCCACGGCAGCACCCAGGATGCTGGACACGTTGTAACTGACGGCGGATCCCGTGTAGCGCACATTGGTGGGGAACAGTTCCGGCAGCAGCGCACCCATGGGGCCGAACGTGAGGCCCATCAGGGAGAAGCCGATGACCAACAGGGCCATGGTGCCCACGAAGCCGCCGCTGAACAGCGGGACGAACAGGAGGCCGAAAACGAAGATGCCGCCGGTGACGGACAGCAGCATCTTGCGGCGGCCGTATTTCTCCGCCAGCGGTCCGGAAACCAGGGTGAAGATGCCGAAGAAGACAACGCCGGCAATCAGCATCCAGAGGAAGTCGTTGCGGGTGAAGCCCAGGCCGGGAACAAATGCTGCCGCGGCGGCCTCGGACATCGGCTTGCCGGCCTTCTCGGCCGCAGCCCTGGCGGCATCCACGTTGGAGGCACGGGTGCCGTAGGTCAGCGTGAACGTGGTCATCAGGTAGAAGAGCACGTACGTGGCGAGCATGATGAACGTGCCCAGGATGAGCGGACGCCAGCTGGTCTTGAAGACCCGGGCCAGCGGCAGCTTGGCCACCTCATTGGATTCGAGCACCTTGGTGAAGGCAGGCGTTTCGATCAGCTTGAGGCGGACGTACAGGCCGATGATCACCATGACGGCGCTGAGCAGGAACGGCACGCGCCAGCCCCAGGCCAGGAAGTCGGCCGGTGTCAGTGTATAGCTGGCCACCAGGAAGATCACGTTGGCGATGATGAAGCCGATGGGTGCACCGAGCTGCGGGAACGTGCCGTAGATGGCGCGCTTGTTGGCCGGGGCGTTTTCGGTGGCCAGCAGGGCCGCGCCGCTCCATTCGCCGCCGAGGGCGAGGCCCTGGGCGAAGCGCATAACAACGAGCAGTGCCGGAGCCCAGAATTGCCAGCCCGGGACCAGCGCAGTGGGCAGGCAGCCGATCAGGAAGGTGGCAATGCCCATGGTCAGCAGCGAGGCCACCAGGGTGCCCTTGCGGCCGAACTTGTCGCCGAAGTGGCCAAAGACGATGGATCCCAGCGGGCGGGCCACGAAGGCCACCCCGAAGACAGCGAAGGAGCTGAGCAGCTGGGTGGTCTCGTTCTGGTTGGGGAAGAACAGCGCCGGGAAGACCAGCACGGCGGCGGTGGCGTAGACGTAGAAATCGTAGAACTCAACGGTGGTGCCGATCAGGCTGGCCACAATCACGCGGCCGCGTGAGTTCACCGCCTTGGGGGATCCTTGCTCCGCGGTGGTTTGCGTAGATGACATATGAACACTTTCCTGAGAACCGGCCGGGCCTGGTGAGACCCGGCGCACAGTAGTTAGAGTTCGATACTAGTTCCAGCCGTCCAGTCAATGGACAAAAGGTCCATCATGTGGACTAGTGGCACATGTCTCATCCTTCGGTCCGTTAACACTCCCTCACGCTGCGGGCCGGCTGCCGATAGGCAAATGTCACAGCGCGTTAACATACCGCGACTGTCCACGAAACGCGCGTTCTCTACCGTGGAAGAACAACATCCCCCATGAGGAGGTCCACCGTGACTGTTGACCGCAACGCAGATGCCGGCACCGGCAATTCCGTAGATATAGACACCGACCCGCTGCACGGAGGCGTGTCCTCATCCGCCAGCGCGCAGCCCTCCACCCGTACAACCGACGCCCCCGCCCTTGAATTCCGCCCTGGCCGCTGGATCGCCAACTGGAACGCCGAGAACAAAGAGCAGTGGGAGTCCGCCGGCCGGGCCATCGCCCGCCGCAACCTGAACTGGTCCATCTTCGCCGAGTTCCTCGGCTTTGTGGTCTGGCAGCTCTGGTCCATCGTGGTGGTCCAGCTGCCGGCAGCCGGCTTCACGTTCACCACCTCGGAAATCTTCTGGCTGATCTCCATGCCGAGCCTGGTAGGCGCCACCCTCCGGATCCCCTACACCTTTATGGTTCCCCGCTTCGGCGGCCGGAACTGGACCATCGTGTCCGCGCTCCTGCTCCTGATTCCCGCCGTCGGACTGGGACTTTGCGTCTCCAATCCGGAAACCCCGTTCGGTGTCATGCTGCTCGTGGCAGCACTTGCTGGCTTCGGCGGCGGCAACTTCGCCAGCTCCATGGCCAACATCACGTTCTTCTACCCGGCACGGGAGAAGGGCTGGGCCCTTGGCCTGAACGCCGCCGGCGGCAACATGGGCGCTGCCGTCGCGCAGCTCGCCGTCCCGATTGCGATCACCCTGCTCGCCGTCGGCAGCGTCAACCTGCCGATGGCCGGCTGGATGTGGATCCCCTTCATCCTGATCGCCGCCTTCGGTGCCTGGAAGTACATGGACAACCTCACCAGTGCCAAGGGTGACGTGGCCGGCTCGGTCGCGGCACTGAAGGAACCGCACCTGTGGATCATGGCACTGCTGTACATCGGCACCTTCGGTTCGTTCATCGGCTTCGCCGGCGTGTTCCCCAAGCTCATCAAGGACTACTTCCCGGCGTTCTCCTCCATCGGAGTCGGCACCGTGGCACTCTCGCTGGCCTTCCTCGGCCCGCTGGTCGGTTCACTCGCCCGCCCCTACGGCGGACGCATGGCTGACCGCATGGGCGGGGCCCGGATGACCGTGGCAGCATTCGCCGCCATGGCCGTCATCACCCTGACCATGATCTGGACCCTGCCGCTGAAGAACTTCTGGCTGTTCCTGGTCCTCTTCCTGATGCTCTTCACGGCCAGCGGCTTCGGCAACGGCGCAACCTACCGGATGATCCCCATCATCTTCGCAACGTCCAGCCGGGCTGCGAAGTCCGGTGCCAGCACTGTTGAAACCCAGCGGCTGGCGTCATCGGCCCTCGGACTGATCTCGGCCATCGGCGCCTACGGCGGCTTCGTCATCCCGCAGGTCCTGAACGCCTCCAACACGGCCAGCGGTTCCTACACCCCGGCCTTCTACGGATTCGTCGGAGCCTATGCAGTAATGCTGGCGGTCTGCTGGTTCTGCTACATCCGCAACGCCAACCGAAATGCGATGGGACACGTCTAACATGACCAAAAGCGCCGACACGCACTGCCCTTACTGCGCCCTGCAGTGCGCCATGACGCTCACGTCACCAGCGGTACTGACCCCGGCTTCCAAGCCGGGGTCAGTACCCGTGCCGGCTGAATCCGCAGCGCTGGCCGCTGCGGACGCCACCCTGAAGGCCCCCCTCCTCGAAGTGAGCGGCCGGGACTTCCCCACCAACCGGGGCGGCCTCTGCCGCAAGGGCTGGACCTCAGCCACGCTCCTCAACCACCCCGGACGGGTCACCGAACCCCTGCTCAAGGGCGCCGACGGCGTCCATCGCCCCATCGGCTGGGACCAGGCCCTGGCGCTGGTCACCACCGCCGTGAAGGACACACAGGCACGCTACGGGAAGGACGCCGTCGGGGTTTTCGGCGGCGGTGGCCTCACCAACGAGAAGGCCTACATGCTGGGCAAGTTCGCCCGCCTGGCCCTGGGCACCTCACGCATCGACTACAACGGCCGCTTCTGTATGTCCTCCGCCGCGGCCGCCGGGATGCGCGCCTTCGGCCTGGACCGCGGCCTCCCGTTTCCGCTGGCAGACCTGGACTCGGCCAGCACCATCATGATGCTCGGCTCCAACGTGGCAGAAACCATGCCGCCGTTTGTGCAGCACCTCCAGGGAGCCCGCGACGCCGGCGGGCTGATCGTGGTGGATCCGCGCCGTTCAGCCACGGCAAAGTTCACATCCGACGGCGGCGGCCTTCACCTCCAGCCCCTGCCGGGCACCGACCTCACCCTCCTGCTGGGCCTCTCGCACGTGATCATCCACGAAGGCCTGGCAGATGACGACTTCATCGCGGCACGCACCACCGGCTACGAGGCCGTGGTCCGCAGCGTCAACTCGTTCTGGCCCGAACGCGTCCAGTCCCTCACCGGCGTCCCGGCGGAGCTCATCCGGGAAACCGCCCGCAGGCTCGCCGACGGTGCGGGCAAGGGCGGCAGCTACATCCTTACCGGACGCGGCGTGGAGCAGCACGTGGACGGCACGGACACCGCCACCGCCGCGATCAACCTCAGCCTCCTCCTGGGCCTGCCCGGCTCACGGCGCAGCGGCTACGGCACCCTCACCGGCCAGGGCAACGGCCAGGGCGGCCGCGAGCACGGCCAGAAGGCCGACCAGCTCCCCGGCTACCGGAAGATCACCGACCCCGCCGCCCGCGCCCACATGGCCGGCGTCTGGGGCGTCCCGGAGGAAACCATTCCTGGGCCGGGATTGCCCGCCGTCCAGTTGCTGAAGTCGCTGGGACAGCCCGACGGCGTCCGGTGCCTTTTTGTGCACGCCTCCAACATCGCGGTGGCCTCCCCCGATGCAAACGCCGTCATCGCCGGGCTCCGCAGCCTGGACTTCCTGGTGGTCTGCGACTTCTTTATGTCCGAGACCGCCGCCGAAGCCGACCTCATCCTCCCGGTCCTGCAGTGGGCCGAGGAGGAGGGCACGCTCACCAACCTCGAGGGGCGCGTCCTCCGCCGCCGCCAGGCCCTGCAGCCGCCGGCCGGCGCACGCAGCGAACTGTGGATCATGGCCCGGCTGGCAGAAGCGCTCGAGGCCCCGTCCACGTACAGCGAAGATCCGGAAACAGTCTTTGAGGAACTGCGGCTGGCCTCCGCCGGCGGGCACGCCGACTACTCCGGCATCGACTACGCGATGCTGGACCGCGGCGAAGCCGCCTACTGGCCGTACCCCGTGGGGAGCACCGGCACGCCCCGGCTGTTCCTGGACACGTTTGCCCACTCCGGCGGCAAGGCGGTCATGACCCCGGTGACGCCCCGGCGTCGTCGTACGCCGGCCCCCAACCCGGACCCGGGCGCGAAAACCATGACCCTCATCACCGGCCGCCTCCTGGAGCACTACCAGTCCGGGACGCAGACCCGGCGGGTGTCCGAGCTGCTGGCCACCCAGCCCGAAGCGAAAATGCAGATCCACCCCGCCGCGGCGGCCGCCATGGGCATCACCGAAGGCGCCTTTGTCTCGGTGGCCAATGAACGCGGCGAGGTGTTCTGCAGGGCGGAACTCAGCACCGCGATCCGGCCCGAGACAATCTTCCTGCCGTTCCATTTCCCGGAACTCGAAAGCGCCAACCGCCTCACCGAGGCGGCAACGGATCCCATCTCCGGGATGCCCGAATTCAAGTTCAACAAGGTGTGGGTCCGGGCGGTCGCAACCGGACTTCAGAACAGTGTTCTTCAGACATCGGAGGCC
This sequence comes from Pseudarthrobacter raffinosi, assembly GCF_023913835.1. Classification (NCBI taxonomy): domain Bacteria; kingdom Bacillati; phylum Actinomycetota; class Actinomycetes; order Micrococcales; family Micrococcaceae; genus Pseudarthrobacter; species Pseudarthrobacter raffinosi. The sequence goes on from NZ_JAMXBG010000003.1 coordinate 219,826, forward strand.
TCATGAGTGAGCAGATTGTCATTGTTGGTTTCGGCCCCGTGGCTGCCCGCCTGATCGATGAACTGCTGCCCGCGGTCCGCGACGGGCACGTCAGCCTCACAGTCGTGGGCGAAGAAGCCGAGGCCGCGTACAACCGTGTACTGGTGGCCGACCTCGGCGTCGGACGCACCACCGCCGATGCCCTGGCCCTCTCCGACGCCGCAGCCCTGGCCGCCGACGGTGTGGACGTCCGGCTCGGCGTGCGGGTCCGCCGCGTGGACCGGGCCCGACAGCAGGTGATCCTTACAGACGGGACCTCCGCCCACTATGAGCGGTTGGTCTTCGCCACGGGTTCCCGGCCCGTCATCCCCAACCTGACCGGCATCAACCCGGATCCGGCTTCCCCCGTCCTCCCTGCGGGCGTCACCGCGCTCCGGGATCTCCGCGACGCTTCGGTTTTGCGCGCAGCGGTCGACGGCGGCAAGCGAGTTGTGGTGCTGGGCGGCGGCGTCCTGGGCCTCGAGACAGCCCTCGCGGCTGCCGAGGAAGGCGCCACGGTTACGGTGGTGCACAACGGGCCGCACCCGCTGGGACGCAACATCGACCGGGGCGGCGGCGCGGTCCTCGCGGCCAGCCTGCGCCGGTGCGGCGTGCGGATGGCCGGCAACGCCCGGTCCACCGGGGTGGAGCACAACGCGCCCGACGGCGGATTCTCGGCACTGCTGCTCAATGACGGTTCGGCGATCGACGGCGACCTCCTGGTCCTCTCCTGCGGCGTCCGTCCCCGGACCGAGCTGGCCGAAGGCTGCGGCCTGTCCGTTGGTGCTGGCATCCTGGTGGACCACCGGCTCCGTGCCCACCACGAGCCGCACATCTTCGCGATCGGCGACTGCGCCGAGGTCCGTTGCCCGGATCCGGCCTGCAACGAGTGCCGCACCGCCAAAGGCCCGTCCGGTCTGGTGGGACCCGGATGGCGGCAGGCCGAATGGCTGGCCGAATACCTGACGCTGCTGGCTAACGGCACGCAGGAAGAGGCCGACGCGCTGCAGGAGCTGCCCCAGGAACAGGCCGGCGTGATTGTGCTGAAGGCACGTGGAATGAACATGGCTGTGGCCGGCGACAACGGTGCCGAACCGTGGGATGAAGACGTTCTCACCGCCGGCGCCGTGAACGGCCGGCAGCGCCTTCAGATCGCCCAGTGGGCCGATCCCGAACACGGCCGCTACGTGAAGATGACCACCCGCGGTGGAGTGCTGGAAGGCCTGGTGGCCGTGGGTATGCCGCGGACCGCCGCCGAGCTCGTGGGACTGTTCGAACGCGGTGCCGAACTGCCGGCCGACAGGTCACTGCTGCTCCGGCTCGATGGCCCGGACCAGCTGGCCGCGTCCGGTCCCGCCGATCCGGAAGGAACCGTGTGCCGCTGCGCCGGAGTCAGCGGCACCAAGATCCAGGGTGCCGTGGCGGATGGCTGCTCCACCGTGGCCGAGGTGTCCAAGGCGACCCGCGCCGGCACCGGCTGCGGCGGCTGCCACGAGGACATCAAGGGGCTCATCGAAAAACACTTCCAGGCGGCTCCCGCCGCCTGACTTGTCCTGAAGCCAGGAAGCCCGGACGTGTGCGCGTCACGGAATCGGACCCGGAACGGATGGCAGGTAGCATCGGGGCCATGAATGCCGACGAAGAAGACGACATCACCGAAGAACTGCTGGCCGACGCCGGGAAGCTGACCGGACTGAGCCTGGAACTCTTGGGCCTTGATCCGCACCCGGATGACTTGACGCCGGAACAGAGGCTGCAGTTCGAGCCGGAAGACCTGGACGAAATGGCGGCTGTCTCGCCGGAAGACCGGAAAACCGCTGTGAGCCAGACACTCCTGCTGGCAGGCCTTCTGTGGAACTCGTCGGGCCTGCTTGTGGACCAGCTCTTCCGCGATCTCGGGACCATGACCGCACTGGATGCCGTCACTTCGTCCGACGTCGCCGGTTCCGCTGTGCTGTCCTCGCTGCCGCCTCAGTTCGCCACCAGCTACGACGCGACGTTTACCCGGAAGTTCCTCGTGGTCGCTTCCGATGTGACGGCATCGCTGGTCCGCGGCTGGACAGCCCCCGGATGCCTCGCAGCAGAGCTCGCCGTCCACTGCCTGCTCGATCAGGCGGAAATCACCGAGGACATCTATGAACTCGACCTCCCGAAAGACTGGCGTGCTCAGGTCGAGGAAGTCCTGTTGGAGGAGGCGGAGAGTCCAGCCCTCTACTCGGACAGCCCCGACATCCCGGAAATAGACGCCGGGAAGCAGCGTATCGAGGGCTGGTTCACCCCCTTTACTTCCGGCAGCACCGTGCCGCCCTACGCCCTGGCCTAGGCGTCGAGGCCGGGAATCCGGGCGGTCTTTAGGCCGGAGCCTTCGGAATCATGATCCACAGCGCGATGTAGACCAGCTCGCCTATCCCCACCAAGCCAAAGATCACAAAGCCGAGCCTGACCAGGAACTTAGGGATCCCGAATCGGGCTGAAAGGGCGGCGCATACGCCGCCGATGATTTTTCCGCGGCGTGGCCGCTCCAGTGCTGTAGTCATGCGGCCACGCTACCGGAGAATGCCAGCGATAGAGACTGCCGAGTCCCTCGGGTTTCGACAAGCTCAACCACCGGGGCTCGACCACCAGCGGGACCTGCTACATGTGGACGTGCAGGCGCCGGGCCGCTTCGGAGATGGACCCGCTCAGCGACGGGTAGACGGTAAAGGTGTTGGCGACGTCGTCGACGTGGAGCTTCTGGGTGACTGCAAGGGAAATGGCGAAGATCAGCTCGGAAGCGTTCGGCCCCACCACAACACCGCCAATCACGGTGCCGGAGCCCTTACGCGCGAAGATCTTGACGAAGCCGTCCTTGTGGTTGCGCATTTTGGCGCGGGCATTGCTCTTGAGCGAGAGTTTGACGATGTCGCCCTGGTATTTGCCGGACTGGATCTCGGCCTCGGAGACCCCCACATTCGCGATCTCGGGTGAGGTGAAGATGTTGGACGCCACCTGGTGAAGCTTGAGCGGCATAACGCTGTCGCCCAGGAAATGGGCGATCGCGATCCGGCCCTGCATTGCGGCCACCGAGGCCAAAGCCAGCACGCCGGTGCAGTCGCCCGCGGCGTAGATGTTCGGCGCCGTGGTGCGGGAGACGCCGTCGACCTTTATATGGCCGCTCTCGGTGAGGGCCACGCCGGCCTCTTCAAGGCCTATGCCGGCGGTGTTCGGGATGGAACCCACGCAGACCAGGCAGTGGCTGCCGGTGACTTTCGATCCGTCACCGAGGGTGACCACCACGCCGTCGTCGGTCCGCTCGACGGTTTCGGCACGGGCGCGGGACAGGACGCGCACACCGCGGCGCTCGAAGACTTCCTCCAGCACCTCCGCGGCGTCGGTGTCCGAACCGGGGAGCACCCGGTCGCGGCTGGAGATCAGGGTGACTTTGGAGCCCAGGCCGTTGTAGGCGGAGGCGAACTCGGCACCGGTCACACCGGAACCCACCACAATCAGTTCCTCGGGAAGCTCGTCAAGGTTGTAGATCTGCGCCCAGTTCAGGATGCGTTCCCCGTCCGGCCGCGCGGTGGGCAGCTCGCGGGGGTGCGCGCCGACGGCCAGCAGAATGGTGTCCGCTTCCACGATTTCGGTGCCGTCAGCGGTCAGGACCTCGATGGTGTGGTTGTCCAGGAGCTTGCCCGAACCCAGCAGGATGCGTACGTTCTGGTGCTCCAGCCCAGTGGAGATGTCGGTGGACTGTTGGCGGGCAAGGCCCAGCAGGCGGTCGTTAATGTGTTTGAGGTCGGCGCGCATCGCCGGCACAAAGTCGCCACCGTCGACGTCGAACTTCACTCCCAGCTCGCCCGCCTCACCGACGCGGGTCATCAGATCCGCCGTCGCGATCAGGGTCTTGGAAGGCACGACGTCGGTCAGCACGGCCGAGCCGCCCATGCCCGCGCGTTCGATGATGGTGACCTGCGCTCCCAGCGAGGCAGCGACCATAGCGGCTTCGTAGCCGCCGGGGCCACCTCCGAGGATTGCGATCCGGGGGGAGCTGAAATCAGGGTGCGTAGTCACAATCAACCATTCTCGCGCATCTGCGCAGGGACCACCAATAAAAGAGTGGCCCGTCACGGTGCCGTCTGCGGCCCGGCGCGACGCTGTTGCCACTGTGCACAGCGGCACCGGCACGATAACTTGTACCAGTGAGTAATACAGACTTCCAGAACACGGACCCTTTCGCCGCCGCGCGCTCCGCCGCTGAGTACATCGCGCAGGAGACCGGGGTGGACAATCACGACGTCGCGCTCGTCCTGGGCTCAGGCTGGGCTGAAGCCGCCGACCTCATCGGCGAGACCACGGCCACCCTGACCGCCGACACTGTCCCGGGCTTCCACGCCCCGGCCGTGGAAGGACATGTGGGCACCATCCGCTCGGTCCTTACCAAAGAGGGCAAACGCGCGCTGGTCCTGGGTGCACGGACGCACTACTACGAGGGCAAAGGCGTCCGCGCCGTGGTCCACGGCATCCGCACCGCGGCCGCTGCCGGCTGCAAGACACTGGTCCTCACCAACGGCTGCGGAGGGCTGAACGAAAGCTGGACGCCCGGCACCCCGGTGCTCATCAAAGATCACATCAACCTCACCGCCACGTCCCCGCTTGAAGGCGCAACGTTCGTTGATCTGACGGATCTGTACAGCTCGCGCATCCGTGCCCTCGCCCGTGAAGTGGACTCCTCGCTGGAGGAAGGCGTCTATGCCCAGTTCAGCGGACCGCATTACGAAACGCCGGCCGAAGTCCAGTACGCCAAGCGGATCGGCGCGGACCTGGTGGGCATGTCCACCGCATTGGAAGCGATCGCCGGCCGGCACGCAGGCATGGAAGTGTTCGGAATTTCGCTGGTCACCAACCTCGCAGCCGGCATCAGTGCCATGCCTCTCAGCCACCAGGAAGTCATCGGGTCCGGCCAGGCCGCCGGACCGCGGATTTCCAAACTGCTGGCTGGGATCATAGCCAAGCTTTAGGACAACGCGGGGTCACTAAGCGCCCAATGGAGGCTTTCCCATGGGCGTCTAGTGACCCCCCGTTGCTGTAGGGCTGGTCAGGTTCGCGGACCGACGAGCTGCAGGACGGTGGACTCCCGGGCCTCGGGAAACCGGCGCTCGATGGACTGGGCGATCCCGGCAATGCTCTGCCGGGACAGCTCAGTCCGCCAGGTGACTTCGGCGTGGCGCATGGTCTGCGAAATAAGGCAGGTGCGCGCGTAGTCGGCGTCCATGCTCCCGCCCGGGGCGTCCTTGGCGATGCCTTCGCACCGGAAGGCATGGTCATTTCCTTCGATGGCCAGGACCACGTCAAGGACGGAAATCCGCTCCGGACGCCTGGCCAGCGAGAATCCGCCCCGCGGGCCGGATACCGAGGTCAGGATCCCGGCCCGCACCAGCGCTTGGAGCTGTTTGTTCAGGTACGCGGCGGGAAGCTTGTAGAACTCTGCCAGCCGTGCACTGCTGACAGCCTCCCCCGGCGCGGTCCAGGACATGTTGACGCAGCTATGCAGCCCCCATTCAACGCCCTGCCCCAGTTTCATATTCGCGACATTACTTGTCCAGAAAATTTCCTGCAAGGATTTCGCTGCTTTCCGCTGTCACAGGCGAGTGTTCAGGCACAGTTCCTGAACCAATGACGATAGCGTTGACCGCATGACGTCCTCCGATGCCGCTTCCTTGTTCAGCCAAGCCCGCGAATGGGCGGCCAAAGATCCGGATCCCGCCACAGCCGCAGAGCTCACCGAGCTGCTGCAACTCGCGGAGGAGGGCTCCCCCGCAGCGTCACAGGAGCTGGCCGACAGCTTCAGCGGCACCCTGCAGTTCGGCACCGCAGGCCTCCGCGCCGCCCTCGGCGCCGGGCCGAACCGGATGAACCGCGTGGTGGTGCGCCGTGCCGCCACCGGCCTCGCCGACTTCCTGGTTGAGGCGGTGGGTGAAGCCGCCCCCGGGACCCGGCCACGCGCCGTCGTCGGCTATGACGCCCGCTATAACTCCGACATCTTCGCCGAGGAAACAGCGGCCATCTTTACGGCCGCCGGGATCGAAACGTTTCTGATGCCGTCTGCGCTGCCCACCCCGCTGCTCGCTTTCGCTGTGCGGGCCCTCGATTGCGACGGCGGTGCGATGGTGACGGCCAGCCACAATCCCCCGCAGGACAACGGCTACAAGGTGTACCTGGGCCGCCATGCCGTGGAGGACAGCGGCCGCGGTGCGCAGATCGTGGCGCCCTACGACGCCAGGATCGCCGCGCGGATCGATGCCGTGGGCGCACTGGAATCCATCACCCTTGCGGCGGACGGCTGGACTGTCCTGGACTCGTCGGTGGCTGCGGATTATGAACGCGCGACGGCGGCACTCGCCGATGCGGCCCGCTTCCCGTCCCGTGATCTGCGGATTGTCCTGACGCCCATGCACGGTGTCGGCGGCGAGACTGCCGTGGCGGTGCTGAATGCTGCCGGCTTTGCCGATGTGACCCTGGTGGCCGAACAGGCGGAGCCGGATCCCGACTTTCCCACGGTGAACTTTCCCAATCCGGAGGAACCAGGCGCCCTGGACCTGGCCCTGGAGACCGCCGCCCGCGTCGACGCCGATATTGTCCTGGCCAACGATCCGGATGCGGACCGCGCTGCAGTGGCGGCGAAAGATCCGGACACCGGCGCGTGGCGCATGCTGCGCGGCGACGAAGTGGGCGCGCTGCTGGGGGCACACATTGTGGCCCGGCTGGCGGCTGGCGCTGACGAAGCGTCCGGCAGTACGGTTGAAGCAGGCGGTGGTGACGGGGCCGGCGTCTTCGCCAATTCGATTGTGTCCTCGCGCCTGCTCTCCCGCATCGCTGCCGCGGCAGGCTACGCGCATGAGGAAACGCTGACCGGGTTCAAGTGGATTTCCCGGGTGCCCGGGCTGGTCTACGGCTACGAGGAAGCCCTGGGCTATTGCGTGGCACCTGGACTGGTCCGGGACAAGGACGGGATCTCCGCCGCTGTCCTCATCGCGGAGATGGCTGCCGCCGCCAAGGCGGTCGGGAAAACCATCTTCGACACCCTGGACGAGCTTTACCTTCAGCACGGGCTGCACGCCAGCGACCAGCTGAGCATCCGGGTGGCGGATCTGGGCCTGCTGGACGCCATGATGAACCGGCTCCGGGTGAGCCCGCCCGATTCGTTCGGTTCGTCCGCTGTTGAAACTTTTGTGGACCTGGCCGAAGGGAGCGAGCACTTGCCGCCCACCGATGGCCTGCTGTATCTGACCCGGGACGAGACCCGGGTCATCATCCGGCCCAGCGGCACCGAGCCCAAACTCAAGTGCTACCTGGAAGTCATCCTTCCAGTTGAGTCAGCGGCCGAGCTGCCGGAGGCCCGGCAGGCAGCCCGGACTGCCCTGGACAATGTGGTCGACGATGTCCGCGAGGCCATCGGGCTCTGACGGGTCGTTAGACCGCGACTTCGATGAAGCCGTCGGAAATGCGGGTGCTGAACGTTTCCAGGCGCACGGTGGCGGTTCCGAAGCATTCGCCGGTTTCCAGGTCGTAGACCTCTTTGTGCAGCGGCGAAGCGATGGTGGGGCGTGTGCCGCGTGAACCCAGAATGCCGCGGGCCATCACGTGGGCGCCGGTGGCTGGATCTTCGTGGGCCACGGCAAAAACCTCACTGGGGCCGGTCCGGAAGAGTGCCACCTGGCGGCCTTCAATGAGGGCTGCTTCGCCCCAGGCAAGCTCAAGCTCGTCTACGGCGCAGACCCGGTGCCACGTCGCGGTGTCGGCGGCGAGCGCCCCAAGTTCCAGTGTTGCCGTCATGTCCGGCTCCTCTCCCCGTGCTTGATTGGCCACCTTTATGGCCGTACCAAACAATTTAGGCAACGGGTGTTTCAAAGGCGTGCAGTGAATGTGTCCGGCGCGTAAAAGAGACCTCACCCGATCGGAAACGCGTTCGTGATGCAGAAGTTAAGCCTACGAAACAAAAGGGAAACTGAAGCGAAACTGCGACTACCTAGTCTGAATGCATACCTCGTCAGAGAAGGTCGCGGAATTCCGTCTGCGGCCCATGCGAAAGGCCCACAGTGACCGAACAGACTTCAAGCACAGAGAACACGCGCCGCATCGTCGTCGCCGGTGGCGGCCCCGCCGCCCACCGCTTCGCCGATGCCATGCATTCCCGTGGCCTCGAAGGCTGGCACGTCACGGTCCTCACGGAGGAAGCCCACCTGCCCTATGACCGGGTAGCGCTCTCCAAGGCCCTCACGGACACCGGTGTCGACCTGACGCTGGGATCCGCGTCGATGTGGGACCACGCTTCCCTGGAGCTGAAGACCGGCGAGCGCGTGGTGAAGATCAACGCCGAAGCCAAGACGGTGGAGACCGCCGCCGGCAACACCTTCGAATACGACGACCTGGTGGTCGCAACCGGCTCGAATGCCGCCCGCCTGCCCATCCCCGGCAACGAGCTCACCCACGTCTACCGCACGCTCGAAGACGTCTGGGCCATTAACAAGTCCATCACCGAGCTCACGGAAAAGCTCGGCCGCAAGGTCAATGCCGTCACCATCGGTGGCGGGCTCCTCGGACTCGAATCGGCCGCCGGCACGGAGCAGCTCGGCGCCACGCCGATCGTCATCGACGGTTCGCAGTGGCTGATGGCCACGCAGCTGGATGAAGGAGCGGGCCAGGCAATGGGCCGGCTCATCAAGGCCAAGGGATTCGAAGTCCACGGCGGCGTCTTCCCCTCCGAAGTCCTCTCCGACGACGAGGGCCAGGTCACCGGTGTCCTCATGGCGGACGGCCGCATCATCGACGCAGACATGGTGATCGTCGCCATCGGCGTCCGGCCCCGCGACGAACTCTTCCGCGCCGCCGAGGGCGACGAACAGGTGTTCAGCCTGGGCCAGCGTGGCGGTGTGGTCATCGACGACTCCTGCGCCACCGAGGTACCCGGCATCTGGGCCATCGGTGAAGTGGCCAACTTCGGAGGCATGTGCCTGGGCCTGGTGGCCCCCGCCAACACCATGGCAGAGATCGTGGCCGACCGCCTGCACGGAGGCGAGGCCACCTTCCCCGGCTTCGACACCGCCACCAAGCTCAAGCTCTCCGGCGTGGACGTAGCCAGCTTCGGTGACGGATTCGCCAAGACCGAGCACTCGCTCGAAATCGTTTACGCCGACCCCGCCCGCGGCGTCTACCAGAAGATCGTCACCACCGACGATGCCAAGACCCTCCTGGGCGGCATCTTCGTGGGCGACGCCAGCCCCTACACCAGCCTCCGCCCGCTCCTGGGCCGCGAACTCAGCGCCGAGCCCGGCGCGTACCTCACGGCAGCGGGCGGCGGTGAAGCCCCGGACACCGAGCTCCCGGACGACGCCATCCTGTGCTCCTGCAACAACGTCTCCGCCGGAACCATCCGCGACACCGTCAACGGGTGCGGTGCCTGCGACGGCAACGCCCCCGTCCAGGAGCTCGGCGAGCTCAAGGGCTGCACCCGCGCCGGGACCAGCTGCGGATCCTGCGTCCCGATGCTCAAGAAGCTGCTGGAAACCGAACTCACCAAGTCCGGCGTCGAGGTCTCCAAGGCACTCTGCGAGCACATCGAACTGTCCCGCCAGGAACTCTTCGACGCCATCCGCGTCCTGGAACTGACCTCCTTCGAGGAGATCATGGCCAAGTACGGCACCGGCGCCGGCTGCGACATCTGCAAGCCCACCATCGCCAACATCCTGGCCAGCCAGAACAGCGCCTACGTCCTGGACGCCGGCCGCGGCACCCTGCAGGACACCAACGACCGCGCCCTCGCCAACATGCAGAAGGACGGCACCTACTCGGTGGTCCCCCGCATCGCCGGCGGCGAAATCACCCCCAAGAAGCTCGGCGTCATCGCTGCCGTGGCCGAGAAGTACAACCTGTACACCAAGATCACCGGCGGCCAGCGGATCGACATGTTCGGCGCCCGGCTGGAAGAGCTGCCGGAAATCTGGAAGGAACTGGTGGACGCCGGCTTCGAATCCGGCCAGGCGTACGGCAAGAGCCTGCGCACCGTGAAGTCCTGTGTTGGTTCCACCTGGTGCCGCTTCGGTGTCCAGGACTCGGTGTCCATGGCCATCCAGCTCGAACTCCGGTACCGCGGCCTCCGCAGCCCGCACAAGCTCAAGATGGGCGTCTCCGGCTGCGCCCGCGAATGCGCCGAGGCCCGCGGCAAGGACGTGGGCGTTATCGCCACGGCCGACGGCTGGAACCTGTACGTCGGCGGTAACGGCGGCGCCACCCCGGCCCACGCCCAGCTGCTGGCCAAGGACCTCGACGACGAAACCCTGCTCAAGTACATCGACCGCTACTTCATGTACTACATCCGCACGGCGGACCGCCTGCAGCGCACCGCGCGCTGGCAGGAAGAGCTCGACGGCGGCATCAAGCACGTCGAGGACGTGGTGGTCAAGGACACCCTGGGCATCGCCGAGGAGCTCGAAGCCGCCATGGCCAAGCACGTTGACACCTACGTGGACGAATGGGCGGACACCCTGAAGGACCCCGAGCGTCTGCGCCGGTTCCGTTCCTTCGTCAACGCGCCTGACCAGAAGGATGACTCCATCACCTTCGTTTCCGACGAGCGTGGCCAGATGCGCCCTGCCACTGCGGAGGAAAAAGGCAAGGTCCTGATCGGCGCCTCCATCCCCATGCGGCCCCGCGCCGAGAACGAGGTATAGCCATGCAGCTCAGCATTGATCTCACCGGCCGCGAAGTCCTGGTCACCGGATCCGACCACGCCGCCCGCCAGGCGGTCCGCCGCTACGAGGCCGCGGGCGCCGTCGTCTACCGCCTCAGCACCCCTGCGGGTGCAGCGCATGACGGCCCGCTCCCCGAGCGTCCGTTCCTGGTCGCGGCGGTCGACGACGGCCAGCCCGGCTGGGAGTCCCTGCTCGAGCGCTGCGCCGCCACCGGCATCCCGGTGGCGGCCGAGCCGGCCGCCGGACCGGTCGGCCACGTCACCCTGGTGGGCGGCGGACCCGGCACCACCGAGCTGCTGACCGTCGCCGCCGTGAAGGCCCTCCGCGATGCGGACGTGGTGTTCTTCGACCGGCTGGCTCCCTGCCAGGACCTGCCGGACCTGACCTCCGCCGAACTGGTGGATGTGGGCAAGAAGCCCGGCCACCACAAGGTGGGCCAGGCCGACATCGAAAAGCTCATGGTCGAAAGTGCCCTCGCCGGCAACAACGTGGTCCGCCTCAAGGGCGGCGACCCCTACGTCTTCGGCCGTGGCGGCGAGGAAGTTGCCTCCTGCGTGGCGGCGGGTGTGCCAGTCCGTGTCATCTCCGGCGTCACCAGCGCGATCTCCGTGCCGGCGGCCGCCGGCATCCCCGTCACGCACCGCGAGGTCAGCCACATGTTCACCGTGGTCTCCGGCCACGCGCCGCTGACCGAAAAGGAACACACGCACCTGGTCGGACTGGGCGGCACCATTGTGGTCCTGATGGGCATCGGCACCCTGCACCAGCTCGCGGCCGGGCTCCGCAAAGCCGGTATGCGCTCCGATATGCCCATGGCCGTCGTCGAACGCGGTTACCGCCCCGGCCAGCGCACCACCATCGCGGACCTGGGCACCATCACCTCCGCCGCTGCAGGGTGCAGCAATCCCGCTGTGCTGGTCATCGGCGAGGTGGTTCGCGTGGCGGAAGCCAACCGCGGGCATGCTGAGGCCGCCGCCGACCTCGACCGGCTGGCGGCCTCGCTGCTCGGTTCATGAAAGGATTGACCCCCATGACCGCACTGGCACCCGCTGAACCTGCCCAGCTTGAAGAGACCTCCGGGCCGGAGGCTGCGGACTCCCCGCTGGAGGGCTTCCGCATCGGAGTCACCTCGCACCGTCGCTCCCGGGACCTCATCGAGGCCCTGGAACGCCGCGGCGCGGAAGTACTGCACGCGCCGGCCCTCAAGATCGCCCCGGTGCAGGAGGACATCCGCCTCATCGAGGACACCAAGGCCATCATCGACGCACGCCCGGACCTGTGCATCGCCACCACGGCGTACGGCATGCGCCGCTGGTGCGAAGCTGCTGATTCCTTTGGGATCGGTGAGCAGCTGCTGGAAACCCTCGGGGCCTGCCGGATGTTCGTCCGGGGCCCCAAAGCCCGCGGCGCCGTCCGCGCGGCCGGACTCGCCGACGTCGGAATCAGCAGCGACGAAACCACCGCAACGCTGGTGGATATGCTGCTCGCCGAAGGCGTGCGCGGCAAGACCGTGGCCGTGCAGCTGCACGGCTACACGGACGTCCGGCAGCTGGAACGCCTGCGGATGTCCGGCGCCACAGTCCTGACGGTCACCCCCTACCGCTGGGTAAAGCCCGACGGCGAAGACCGGCTTCCGCGCCTCATCGAGGCTGTGTGCAGCGGCAACCTGGACGTGCTCACCTTCACCAGCGCCCCCGCCGTCGACGCCATGTGGAGTACAGCCCACGAAATGGGCGTCTACAAGCAACTCATCGAAAGCCTCAAGATCAACGTCACCACGGCAGTGGTGGGGCCCGTCACGGCCCAGCCCCTGCTCGACGCCGGTATCTCGCCGCTCGTTCCGGAACGGTTCCGGATGGGCGCCCTCATCCGGCTGGTGTGCGAGCACCTCGCCCTGAACCACGTCCGGCGGCTGGACACCGCGTCCGGCAACCTTGAGCTGCGCGGCCGCAGCCTGCGGGTCGACGGAGCGCAGGTTGAGCTGGCCCCTGCGCCGCTGCTGCTGCTGCGTGCCCTCCTGGGGGCCGGTGGGGCCGTGCTTTCCCGGGAATCGCTGTCGGAGCTGCTCGAGCTGAAGGGCTCGGTCCACGCCCTGGACATGACTGTCAGCCGCCTGCGGTCATCACTGCCGGACGGCCGCCTGGTGGAGACGGTGGTCAAGAGGGGTTACCGGATCCGCGTCTAGGGACGCGCTCCGGCCGCCTTTGTGTCAGTCCGGAGCGCAGGGAGAGGTACGTCACGGGTTTTGTTACCGGCCGGTAAACGCTGGCGAACAAAGGGTGTTCTCCCAGCAACAGCGGGGAAACACGCCTGAAAAGCCCGCCGCCTACGCTGGGATTCATCACGAAGTCCCGGCCGCTCCAGCGGCCGCCAGCGAAAGGGCCAGCACATGTCCGCTCCGGCACCGTCCACCTCAGTTTCCCCGGCTCCGCGCATCGTCATCGCCGGGGCAGGGCCCGCCGCACAGGCGCTGGTCCGCCAGCTGGACGGTGCACGCTTCCGCGGCACCGTCACCGTCCTCAGCAACCGGGACGACGCTCCCGCCGAACTCCTGGAGCTCGCAGAGCTGCCACAGGTATCCGTCCGCTTCGGCCAGCCAGCGAGCTTCATCGACGCGGAGAACCGCTCCGTCACCACCGCCGACGGCATGGAACTGGGCTACGACGAACTGGTCATCGCCACCGGATCAGCGCCCGTCGCGTCCCCCGTGGCGGGCGCCGGCCGCTGCCTGAGCTACTCCACGATCGACGACGCCGCCCGGATCGGCGACGCCGTCAAGGAAGTGACGCGGGAACTGGGCCGGCGGCCACTGGGAATCCTTGTGGGAACCGGCGCGGCAGCGGGCCAGGCCGAAGCAGTGCTGCGGTCCCGCGGCGTCAGGCCCATCCGCACAACGGTCCGGCCGGCCGCCGTGGTGCACTCCATCCACGGCTCAGGCCTGACCGCCTCCGGGGTTGTCTTCGAGGACGGCAGCAGCATGAACGGCGACCTGGTTGTCCTGGCCGAAGAGCGGGTTGCCCGCGACGGACTCGCCGCCAGCGCCGGACTCGCCACTGCCCCCAACGGCGGAATCGCCATCAGCAAGGACTTCAGGACATCGGTCTCCGGCATCTGGGCGATTGGTGACGCCGCAGCGTTCGACGGCGTCCGGCTGGGACTGCTGGTCGCCGCGGCTTCTGCCGCCGGAGCCTGCGCCGCGCAGCTGATGACGGCTACATCAGCGGCGGAAAGCCTGGCAGCCCGCGTTGTGGAAGGCGTGACCACGGGTGTGGCGGAGCGCGTGCCTGCGGCCGCGTAAGCGTCCGCCCGCCGCGACACCCGCTGTGACAAGATGGTCACCTGAACAGCCACGCAGCGTGTGGCTCCGGCGGCCCACAAGGCCACATGGAAAGGACCATCATGAGCAACGCAGCCACTCCTGCCGACCAGACTGGAGCCGGTACGGTCTCAGCGTCGGGCAACATCGCTTCCTATATCGACCACACGCTCCTCAAGCCCGAGGCCAGCGAAGCGAAGATCCTCAAAGTGTGTGCCGAGGCTGCCGAGTACCACTTCAAGTCGGTCTGTGTGAATCCCGTCTGGGTCAAGACGGTCAAAACCGCGCTCAAAGGGTCCGGTGTACTGACGTGCTCGGTGATCGGTTTTCCCATGGGTGCCACGCCCAGCGACGTGAAGGCTTTTGAAGCCCGCGGCGCAGTGCTGGACGGTGCGGACGAAATCGACATGGTCATCAACATCGCGGCCGCCCGCGCCGGTGACAAGGGTGCGCTGGTGGACGATATCTCCGCCGTCGCGGACGCGGTTCACGCGGGCGGGGCCATCCTGAAGGTCATCATCGAAACCGCATTGCTCAGCGATGACCAGAAGGTTCTTGCCTGCCAGGCGTCCGTTGAAGCCGGGGCGGACTTCGTCAAGACGTCCACGGGGTTCAACGGCGGGGGTGCCACGGCCGAGGACATCGCCCTGATGCGCCGCACCGTCGGCCCCGATCTCGGCGTCAAGGCGTCCGGCGGCGTACGTTCCCTGGCCGATGCGCAGGCTATGATTGCTGCAGGTGCAACACGTATTGGTGCCAGTTCCGGCATCGCCATCGTCAAGGGTGAACAGGGTTCATCCGGCTACTGACGCCGGCCCGGAGCCGCCACAGTTTGAGCCCCGCGGGGCCGAGGAGGAACGAATGTCCAGCAAGACCACAGAGTCCGGCAACGCCACGGTACAGACCCCCCAGAACGAGAACAGCCTTCTGGGCAGCGTCCTTCTGTTTGTACCCATTATGGCGCTGTTCCTGGGCTCCATCTACTCCCTGTCCTTCCTCACGCTCGGCAACCCGTGGCCGATGGCCGCCTGCCTGGGCATGTTTTTCCTGGCGTTCTGGATCCCGCAGACCATCACCGGTCGCTCCGATTCAGCCGGCGGCAAGTAAGCACCCTCTGTTACTCAAAAGGCTGGGGCCCCGGATCATTTCCGGGGCCCCAGCCTTTTAAGTCACATACGCCTGGATACTGGCCGCTCGAGGACCGGCCGCGTCAGCCCGCGCCAAGCAGCCGGCTGACCGCGGTATTTCCGATCGCCATGGCGGCTGGGAAATGTGTTTTCGCCAACGACCAGGCCGCGACGCACATGCCCACCATCGCGTAGGCGCTGACCGGGATCAGCACCAGCCACTCGCGCCGGGAACCTGCGCTGCCCAGCAGCGGCAGGGAAAAGGCGCCGTTGGCTTTCCAGACGTCGTTGAGCACCGGCAGCTTCCGGAGGAACTTTGGTGGCTTGATGACGATCGGCCAGAGCAGCGGCACGCCCCCGGTGGTGATCATGTCCCCCACTATGTGGACCACTACCCCGCTCAGCATCGACACAGGCAGCCAGGTCCACTGCTCCGGCGCGAACCAGGTCACCAGTCCGGCCATGGCCAGGGCAAAGATCCAGTTGCTGATAAATCCCGACTTGGGAAACAGCTTCAGCGCCTTGGCCGCAATGTTGATCATGAACATGCACAGCAGGCCGGCACCCACGGACAGCAGGCCCCAGTCCGTCTGCAGCTGGAACTGCCCGGCCATCATGGCCAGCAGCACGAAGAACGCCGCACCGAGCACCGAGTGGGTGCCTTGCCGGTGTCCGCCGCTGGCGTTCTCAATACCCACGGCGATCAGGTTGGACAGCGGCGGCAGCGAGTTGGCCACGGTGCTGTGGCGGTGGTCCCAGTCGCACACGAGCGCTGTCCCCGCCGTCGCCATCCCGCCGATGAGGATTCCCGTGGCGTCCAGCGGATACCAGCCCAGCGTGTACGGACCCGTTGAGGCAATAGCTACCCACGCCGCGGCTCCCGACGCGGCGTGATGTCCTCCCATCAAGCTCTAACTCACCACCAGTGGCGCGTCGGAGAAGATGTTGCGGATAACCCCGTTGGCCCACTCCAGGATCTCGGCGTCCTGCAGGTCGCGGCCGCCGATCCTTGCCGTCTTGGGCTTCGGTATCAGCACAGCGTCCAAGGCCGGCTTGGACTGGGAACCCGGGTACATCCGGGTCAGCCGCATCAGTTTCGACTCCGGCAGCTGCGCCGGCGAGAACTTGATGAAGTTTCCCTGCAGCGCGACGTCGGACAGGCCGGCTTCGCGGGCCCCCACCCGGAAGCGGGCCACGGCGATGAGGTTCTGGACCGGCAGCGGCGGCTCGCCGTAGCGGTCCACAAGCTCGGCCAGGACCTCTTCGATGGCCTCGTACGTCACCGCGGAGGCCAGCTTCCGGTAGGCCTCCAGGCGGAGCCGCTCCCCCGGCACATAATCGTGCGGGAGGTGGGCGTTGACCGGCAGCTCGATCTTCATTTCGGCGGCCTTTTCCTCGGCATCCCCGCGGAAGTCGGCCACCGCCTCACCCACGAGGCGGATGTAAAGGTCGAAGCCAACACCCTGGATGTGGCCGGACTGCTCACCGCCCAGCAGGTTGCCCGCCCCGCGGATTTCGAGGTCCTTCATGGCCAGCTGCATGCCGGCGCCAAGCTCGTTGTGGGTGGCCACGGCTTTGAGCCGTTCCAGGGCCACCTCGCCCAGGGGCTTCTCGGACGGGTACAGGAAGTAGGCATAGGCGCGTTCACGGCCGCGGCCCACCCGCCCGCGGAGCTGGTGCAGCTGGGAGAGGCCGTACTTGTCCGCCCCGTCCACGATCAGGGTGTTGGCGTTGGAGATGTCCAGGCCGGTCTCGATGATGGTGGTGCATACCAGGACATCGAAACGCTTTTCCCAGAAGTCCACAATGATCTGCTCCAGCCGGCTCTCGGACATCTGCCCGTGCGCCACCTCAACACGTGCTTCCGGAACCAGTTCACGGATCTTCGCGGCCGTCCGGTCGATGGTGGACACGCGGTTGTGCACAAAGAACATCTGGCCTTCGCGCATCAGCTCACGCCGGATGGCCGCCGAGGTCTGCTTGTCCGTGTACGGTCCCACATATGTCAGCACGGGATGGCGTTCCTCCGGCGGGGTGGCCAGCGTGGAGGTTTCCCGGATGCCGGTCAACGACATCTCCAGGGTCCGCGGAATCGGGGTGGCGCTCATGGCCAGCACGTCCACGTTGGTCCGCATCTTCTTCAGCGCTTCCTTGTGCTCCACACCGAAGCGCTGCTCCTCGTCCACGATCACCAGGCCCAGGTCCTTGAACGCGAAGTCCTTCGACAGCAGCCGGTGGGTGCCGATGACGACGTCAACGGAGCCGCTCTTGACGCCCTCAACGGTCTCTTTGGTTTCCTTGGTCCCTTGGAACCGCGACAGGGCTTTGACCCGCAGGGGGAACCCGGAGAAGCGCTCGGTGAACGTTTCGAAGTGCTGCTGGGCGAGCAGGGTGGTGGGCACCAGGATCGCCACCTGCTTCCCGTCCTGGACCGCCTTGAACGCGGCCCGGACGGCGATCTCGGTTTTGCCGTAGCCCACGTCGCCGGACACCAGGCGGTCCATGGGGATCTCGCGCTCCATGTCCGCCTTGACCTCATTGATGGTGGTCAGCTGGTCCGGCGTCTCCACGTACGGGAAGGCCTCCTCCAGCTCACGCTGCCACGGGGTGTCCGGTCCGAACGCGTGGCCCTTTGAGGCCATCCGCGCGGAGTACAGCCGGATGAGCTCGCCGGCGATCTCCTTGACGGCCTTGCGTGCCTTGGACTTGGTGCTGGCCCAGTCGGAGCCGCCCATCTTGCTGAGCACAGGGGTATCGCCGCCAACGTAGCGGGTCACCTGGTCCAGCTGGTCGGTCGGGACAAACAGGCGGTCCCCGGGGGCGCCGCGCTTGGACGGGGCGTATTCCAGGACCAGGTACTCGCGGACGCCGTCTCCGCCGCCCGCCACCTTGCGCTGGATGAGTTCGATGAAGCGGCCAATGCCGTGCTGTTCGTGCACCACGGAATCGCCGTTGACCAGCTGCAACGGGTCCACGGCATTCCGCCGCTTGGACGGCATACGCCGCATGTCCTTGGTGGAGCCCGCGGAAGTCCTTCCCAGCAGGTCCGCTTCAGTGAGCAGCCCCAGCTTGAGGCTGTCCAGGACAAAACCGCGTCCGACGGCGGCAGTGGTCACCTCGATGATGCCCGCCTGCGGCTCCTTCTCAAGCGTGTCCACCCGGGCACAGGGGATGTCGGCGTCGTGGAAAAGTTCCGCCAGGCGCTGCGCCGGGCCGGGACCCTCCGTGGCCACTACGATCCGCCACTGGTCCCGGACGTGGGAGCCGATGAAGTCCATCATCTCGGCCACATCACCCTGGTACCCGCGCGGTTCGCGGGCGCGGAGGTTCAGAACGTCGATCTCGGGCAGCAGCTCCTCGTCAGTGGCCAGCGACGTGATGGACCACCAGGACACCTCATGCTCCAGCGAGAAGCTCCGGGTTTCGGCCAGGGAACGGAAGCTGGCGGAATGCAACGCTGCCGACGCCTGCGAACTGAGGTCCAGCGGAGCCGTGCCGCCATCCGAGGCCGTGGACCAGGCTGCTTCCAGGAACTCCTCGTTGGTGGCCGCAAGATCATGTGCGCGCCTGCGGACCTTTTCCGGTTCAATGATCACCGAGATGGACCCGGCGGGCAGCTGCTCCACGAACGGAACCATGGCGTCCACCAGCACCGGGGCCAGGGATTCCATCCCTTCCACTGCGATGCCGCCGGCGATCTTCTCCAGCATGTCCGCGGCCGCGGGAAGCTGCGCCTTCAGGGTGGCCGCGCGCGACATCACCGACGGCGTGATGAGGATTTCGCGGCAGGGCGGGGCGTGGAGCTCGGTGGGGTGATGCACACCGGGCGCCGACAGCGAGCGCTGGTCGGCCACCGCGAACCAGCGCATCTGGTCCACCTCGTCGCCGAAGAACTCCACGCGGATGGGATGGTCCTCAGTGGGCGGGAAGACGTCGATGATGCCGCCGCGGACGGCAAACTCGCCACGGTGGGTGACCATGTCCACGCGTGCGTAGGCGGCATCGGCAAGGCTCCGCACCACGCTGGAGAACGGCATGTCCTGTCCCACCTTCAGCGTGACCGGAACCAGCTCGCCCAGCCCGGCGACGATCGGCTGGACCACCGCGCGGACCGGTGCCACCACCACACGCAGCCGGCCCGCCGTCGAACTTTCCGGGTGCGCCAGGCGGCGCAGGACGGACAGCCGGCGGCCCACGGTGTCCGAGCGGGGCGAGAGCCGTTCGTGCGGCAGGGTTTCCCAACTGGGGAACTCGGCCACTGAATCGGCCGGCAGGTAAGCGCGCAGGGCCGCTGTCAGATCCTCTGCTTCGCGTCCTGTCGCGGTGACCGCCAGCACCACAGGAGGGAGCCCGCCGTCGGGAGTTCCTTCGTCGGAGCCGGCGTCCAGGCCATCTGCCATTTCCGCCAGCAGGACGGCGCGGAGTCCGGCCGGCGCGCTGATCTGGTAGTCCTGGCCCCGGACGTCAAAACCCCTGGCCGCCTCCGCCTGGACCCGCGCGAACGTCTGGTCTTCTGCCAGGACACGGCGCAGTCCGGTCAGCGAGGGACCACCGTTGGACGGGCCAGGATGGGACGGGCCAGTGGGGCTCATGGCGGAAACTCCTGTGGGTTCATGCCTGTGGGTTCATGGGATCGCAGGCAACACGAAAGCCCGAAATTCACTTCGAATCCCGGGTCATCCCAGCCTACCCCTGCCCCGGGGCCCGCCGGGCACCCCGTTGCTAAGCTTGCTGAGGAAGCGCGCCTGTTGCGCGCCTCCGCCCGCCTGGCCTGAGGAGCTTTCAGTGAGCGATAGCAATAGTCCGAGCGACACTCCACCCACGGTGGCAGCGGGGACGGCGCGAACCGTCCTGGTGACCGGCGCCACCGGCTACATCGGAGGCCGCCTGGTCCCCCGGCTGCTGGAGGCCGGGCACACCGTCAAGGTCCTGGTCAGGACACCGGCAAAGATCGCCGGCGTGCCGTGGCTGGGCAAGGTTGAGGTCATCGAGAGCAGTCTCGACGACGGCGGAGCCCTGGAGCAGGCGCTGGCCGGCGTCGACGTGCTCTACTACCTCGTCCACTCCATGGCCTCCGGCGCCGGCTTCGAGTCCAAGGAAAAGGCCATGGCGGAAACGGCGGCCAGAGCCGCTGCCGCCGCCGGCGTAGGCCGGATCGTCTACCTGGGCGGCCTGCACCCGGCCAACGTGGAACTGTCCACTCACATGCGGTCCCGGGAAGCCGTGGGAAAGGTGTTCCTGGACAGCACCGTGGACGCGGTGGTCTTCCAGGCCGGGGTGGTGATCGGTTCCGGGTCCGCGTCCTTCGAAATGATCCGCCACCTGTCCGAAGCGCTTCCGCTGATGCCGGCCCCGAGCTGGGTGCGCAACAAGATCGAGGCAATCGCCGTCCGGGACGTGCTGCACTACCTTGTGGGCGCCGCATCCTTGGACGGGCCCGTCAACCGCACCTTCGACATCGGCTGCCGGCAGGTCCTGAGCTACGCGGGCATGATGAAGGAATACGCCGCCGAGGCCGGGCTGCCGTACCGGGTGGTGCTGGCTCTGCCCATTCCCGCCCCGAGGCTCGCCGGCGTGTGGGTGGCCCTGACCACGCCCATCCCGCTGTCCATGTCGCTCCCGCTCGTCGAGTCGCTGCAGCACGATGCCGTGTCCCGCGAACACGACATCGACGCCCATATCCCGGTGCCGGCGGGCGGCCTGACCCCGTACCGGCGGGCCGTTGCCCTCGCCCTGGGCAAGGAGCGTGACGGCCAGGTGGAAACCACATGGTCAAATGCCGGGGCCGACGCCGATCCGCTGCCCAGCGATCCGGACTGGGCAGGCCACACGGTCTACGTGGATGAACGGACCTTCCACGGCGAAGTTGATCCCGCCGACGTGTGGACCATCATCGAAGGAATCGGCGGCCGGAACGGCTGGTATTCCCTGCCGCTGGCATGGTGGGTACGTGGCTGGCTGGACAAGCTCACCGGCGGCGCGGGCCTGCTGCGGGGACGAAGGCACCCAGGCACCCTGGCCTCGGGCGAAGTGGTGGACTGGTGGCGCGTGGAACGGATTGAGCGCGGAAAACTGTTGCGCCTCCGCGCGGAGATGCGCGCCCCCGGACGTGCTTGGCTTGAACTGTCCGTAGAACCTGACGGGACGGGCAGCCGCTACCGGCAGCGGGCCATTTTCTTCCCCAAGGGCCTCAGCGGAAAGCTCTACTGGCTTGCCGTGCTGCCGTTCCATAGCCTCATTTTTCCGGCGATGGCACGGAACATCACCACGGCGGCGCAGAAAATCGCCGGCGCCGACAGTGCGGAGGCCGGTTCCAACAACACGCAAGGCTCCCCGTAGGATGTGGGGAGCAAAAAGCGTTCTGACCTACACATCACTGGAGGACCCATGGCACTGAGTGCAACCACTACCCTTCCGCACGCCGTCGACAGCGTCGCTGCCGTCTTTATCAACGAGGACTTCCAGCGGCACACGAGCCAATTCGTTGGCGGCACACTTGAATCCTTCGAGGTGGCCGGAGACGTTGACGGAGTATTCAGCACCACCTCGGTCCGCACGCTGCCCACCACCCGGCTGCCGGAGATCGCCCGTAAGTTCGTGGGCGAAAAGCTCACGGTGACGCAGGTGGAGAACTGGGACGCCCCGGCGGCCGACGGTTCCCGCCAGAGCAACATCACGCTGAAGATCGCCGGCGCCCCTCTTGATGTGACCGCGGTCCAGCGGCTCGTCGCGGAGGCCGGCAGCACGCGCATTGAACTCGAAGGCAACGTGACCTCCTCCGTCCCGTTCCTGGGCGGCAAGATCGCCGAGGCAGCTGAACCCATGGTGGCCAAGGCCCTGAACATCCAGTCACAGCAGGCCCAGGCCTGGCTCGAAAGCCACTAGGCCATGCAGCTCCCCCTGTTTGCGGGCTTGGTCCTGATTATCGCCGGCCTCTGGTCCCTGGTGATCTGGCCGCAGTTCCTGCGCCGCGTGATGAAGGATCCCAGGGCGCGGGACGCCGCCGGCAAGGCCACAAAGTTCCTCACCGTCCACGTGGTGCTGGTCAGCATCTCCATGGTGCTGGGAGCCGCCACTGCCGTGATCGGGGTTATGGGGCTGCTCGGGTAGGCTGGACACAGGTGCGCCGGGAAGTCTGGTCGGCAACAGTTTTGCCGACCCCTTAATTCCAGGAGCCACCCATGGCCAAGCGCCCTTCCCGCCCCGCCTTCGCTGCCAAAGTCCTCAGCCGCTCAAGCTACCCCGAATTCCTGCGGATCTCAGAGATCCTCAGGCTGGAAACAGCCGGCGGTGCCCTCCTTTTGCTGGCCACAGCCGCGGCCCTCGTCTGGGCCAACTCGCCTGCGGCTGAGGGCTACTTCGCGCTGCGTGACC
Source organism: Pseudarthrobacter raffinosi (assembly GCF_023913835.1). Taxonomy (NCBI): domain Bacteria; kingdom Bacillati; phylum Actinomycetota; class Actinomycetes; order Micrococcales; family Micrococcaceae; genus Pseudarthrobacter; species Pseudarthrobacter raffinosi. Next base: position 242,388 of record NZ_JAMXBG010000003.1, read on the forward strand.
TGAAAATCGGCTATGAGCCCTGGCACCTCCGGCTCTCCCTGGGGCTTTGGGCGTCGGACGGTCTCCTGGCCATCTTCTTCTTCCTGGCCGGCCTGGAACTCAAGCGGGAGTTTGTCTCCGGTGAACTCCGCAAAGTGTCCAAGGCGGTGGTTCCGGTGGCCGCGGCCGTGGGCGGCGTGGCAGTTCCGGCCCTGATCTACACGCTGGTGAACCTGGGCCAGGACGCCGAGAGCCTGCGGGGATGGGCCATTCCCACAGCCACCGACATCGCCTTTGCCCTGGCCGTGCTGGCCGTCATAAACACCCACCTGCCTGCGGCCCTCCGGACCTTCCTGCTCACCTTGGCCGTAGTGGATGACCTGCTGGCCATCGGCATCATCGCCTTCTTCTACTCGTCCGGACTGCAGCCGCTCTTCCTGTTGGCGGCACTGGTTCCGCTGGGGCTGTTTACCCTGCTGGTCCAGAGGAGGGTCCGCAGCTGGTACCTGTTGCTGCCGCTGGCCGCCGCCACCTGGGGACTCGTGCACGCTTCCGGTATCCACGCCACGGTGGCCGGTGTGCTGCTCGCTTTTGCCGTGCCGGTGCTGGCGTCGCAGAAACGCGGTGAGGCGGGTTCCGGTATGGCTGAGTCCCTGGAACACCGGCTCCGCCCGCTTTCGGCAGGTTTCGCCGTCCCGGTCTTCGCCTTCTTTTCCGCCGGAGTTGCCGTGGGCGGCCTCGACGGCTTCCGATCGGCCCTGGCGGATCCCGTGGCGGTGGGAATTGTGGCTGCCTTGGTGGCCGGCAAAACGATTGGCGTGTTCGGTACTACCTACCTGATCACTAAGACCACCAGGGCAAAGCTCGACGACGGTCTGGCCTGGATCGATGTTGCCGGCCTTGCGATGTTGGCCGGAGTGGGCTTCACGGTGTCGCTGCTGATCGCCGAGCTGAGCTTCGGTGCGGGCTCGGCCTACGATGACCACGCGAAGGTGGCCATCCTCACCGGATCACTGGTTGCCGCCCTGCTCGCCACCGTGGTGCTCCGGCTGCGGAACCGGCATTACCGCGCAGTGGAACTTGCGGAACGGCATGATGCTGACGGCGACGGCATCCCGGACGTTTTCGAGCACCGGGGCTGACAGCGGCGCGGCCGGGCCTCGGCCCGGCTTCGGCCCGTGCGTGCCTAGGCTGCCTGGTTCAGGGCGTCCTCGGCGGCCACCCAGGAAATCATGGCGCATTTAACGCGCGCGGCGTAGCGGGCCACACCCTCGAAAGCCGCGGCGTCGCCCAGGATCTCGGGATCGGCGTGGATCTTCCCGCGCGAGCGGAGTACTTCGCGGAAGTTGCCAATGACGGCGTGGAGCTCGTCCACGGTCATTCCCTCCGCGAGTTCGCTGAGGACCGACGCCGATGCCATCGAGATGGAACACCCTTCGCCGTCCCAGGAAATCTGCGCCACCTTGCCGTCTTCCACGGCCACCCGCAGCGTGACTTCGTCGCCGCAGACCGGGTTGAGCTGGTGGGACTGGCCCGTGGACGCCCCCGCCGGCACGGCGATGCCGGCCAGTCCGCTGCCGTGACGGGCTTTGGAATGGTCAAGGATGATCTGCTGATACAGCTGGTCAAGGCTCATGGTGGTGTACCTTCGGTGATCGCGCTAGACGCGGAAGTAGGAGCGGACTCCGGCGACGGCTTCCAGGAAGGCATCGACGTCGTCGGTGGTGTTGTACAGGTAGGCGCTTGCCCTGGTGGTTGCGGTCAGGCCCAAGCGGCGGTGCAGCGGCTGGGCGCAATGGTGACCCACGCGGACGGCGATGCCCCTGGAATCCAGGAACTGCCCGACGTCGTGCGCGTGCACGCCGTCGACGTGGAACGCGGCAAGGCCGATCCGTTCCTGTCCGGCGGCAGGCCCCAGCACGCGGATGCCGGGAATGGACTCCAGCCCCGCCACCATCCGCTGGCCGAGCTCCGCTTCCCAGCGGTGCACCCGGTCCAGGCCGGTTTCCGTGAGGTAGTTGGCTGCGGCGGCCAGGGCAACGGCCTGCGAGATGCGCTGGGTGCCGGCCTCGAAGCGCTGCGGCGCGGGCAGGTACTCGGCCCGTTCCATGGTCACCGTGGTGATCATGGAACCGCCTGTGATGAACGGTGGCAGCACGTCCAGGAGGTCCTGCTTGCCGTAGAGGACCCCGATTCCGGTAGGCGCCAGCATCTTGTGGCCGGAGAACACGGCGAAGTCGACGTCAAGCTCCTTGACGTTCAGCGGCAGGTGCGGTGCCGACTGGCAGGCGTCCAGGACCACCAGGGCTCCGGCCTGCCGCCCCAGCGCAACCAGTTCCTGTACGGGGTTAATTGTGCCCAACACGTTGGAGGCGTGGGTGAACGCGAGGACCTTAGTTTTGCTTCCCAGGATCTCGGCCGCAATATCCAGCCGCAGGGCACCGGCGTCGTCGATGGGGATGTAACGAAGCGTGGCGCCTGTGCGGAACGCCAGTTCCTGCCAAGGGATCAGGTTGGCGTGGTGCTCCATTTCGGTCACCACGATCTGGTCACCCGGGCCCACTGCGAGGTCTTTCAGCCGGGCGTCGCCGCGCCCCTGCGCCGCCCACAGCGCGGCGTTGGAGAGCGAGTAGCTGAGCAGGTTCAGGCCTTCGGTGGCGTTGGAGGTCCACACCGTTTCCGCGTAGCCGGCACCGATGAATTCCGCTATGGTCTCGCGGGCACCTTCGAACACCTCTGTTGCTTCCACGGCAAGGTAGTGGGCCCCGCGGTGCACGGCAGCGTTGCGCTGTTCGTAAAACTCCTGCTCAGCTTCGATGACACTGAGCGGGTTTTGCGAGGTGGCGCCCGAATCGAGGTATACCAGGGGCTGGCCGTTCACCAGCTGGCCAAGTACGGGGAAGTCGTTTCGAATCCTGAGGACTTCGGCGTTATCCATGGCCGGCACTGCGCGTTCCAGCGTGGCAGGCGTTGATACTAGGGCCAAAGCTAAACTCCTTGAGATGCCAATGGATTGACACTCAATTGTCCCACAACACCACTATGGCGGCGGCCCGATGGGCAACCGCCACAGCAGCTCCGGGCTTCAGCCCGCGGAGGTGAGGGCCGGCGACGGCTGGGGGGAGAGTCTCGGTCTCAGAAGACTCTGACGTCGCCGGCCCCGCTTCGATCCAGCCCCAGGGCCGGAAGTTTGCTTCAAAATGAGGCCTGAAAGTCTGTTGGCCGGTCCGCGGTTTTGGTGGCTCCGTGTTTTCCTGCCGCACTAAGTCAATCGCATGCTGAAGCTCAGCACACGAGTAGGCAGTACTCTACTTTTTGGGGCCGGGGCTACGCGTTTCCGGACGTCCTTACACAGGGTCCCGGACGCATGGCGTCCGTACGCAGGCCTAGTTCGGAAGGGCCGAAGCCAGTTCGTCGCGGCTCCGCACGCCGAGTTTGACGTACGTGCGGTAGAGGTGGCCCTCCACAGTACGCACGGACACCATGAGTCTTTGTGCGATCTCCCGGTCGGTGAGACCTTTCACGGCGAGCTCTACGATGTCCTGTTCCCGGCGGGTGAGGTGCACGCTGGGTGCTGCGGCGATGAAGTGGCCTTCCCGGAACCGCTCGCCCAGTTCGTGGTCGCACTTCTCCCGCAGGGCCACCGCCTGACGGGCCCGCCGGCGCTCACCGGAGCTCTCAAGGACGGTGCTCGACCGCGCGTAGGCTTCCCGCGCAAGGTTAACGAATCCCGCGCCTTCAAGCATGGCTGCCGTTTCCATGATGGAATCGGCGTCCTCGGACTCCCAATGCCCCGCCAGCGTGAGCATTGCCGCGGCCCAGCGGCCTTCCACGCTCCCCGCCAGTGAGTGGACCAACGGGATCACGGAATGGTCGCCCAGGTCCCAGCAGAGAGCCAAGAGTTCCAGGAGTGTCCCGGCCCGTGTGGTCACCTCGGGTGTGGTGGCCAGTGTGTGGAGGCGCGCCAGGCCTTTTCCGTCATGCGCCACATACTCCGATGCCGCTGCCGCGTACGCCCTCGCAAGGAGTCCGTAGCCGGGGGAACCCTGCGGTGAATCCTTGTAATCCAGCTCAAGCCGGCCGGCCTGGGCGGCGTCGCCGAGCCTCGCCGCTACATAAAACGCCAGCCCGGAACCAAACCGGAACATCTGCAGCGGATCGTTGAGCCTCAGGGTCTCCACCGCCGGCAACAGCGTTTGATAGGCGCGTTCCATCCGCCCCTGCCGCAGGAGCGAGTAGCCACGGAGCACCTCGAGGCTGCCGCCGAAATAGGCGACACCCCGCGGCTGCCCGGCAGCATAGTTCGCCGACTCCCGTTCCGCCGAGTCCCACTCCCCCATGGCCAGGTAATCTGCCACCAGGCGGCCAAGGACAAATTCGTTGAAGAAGAACACGCCACCCTGCAGTGAGGGAAGTTCCGAGACTGCCCGCAATGCGGCATCCAGCCCCTGGACGGCCCGTCCGGCCGGGGCGAGCGAATGGGCCAGCAGCGCCAGGCCCACCGCACGCAGGGCGTCGTCCGTGGCATCGCCGGCGCGGCTGCTCCGAAGGTCCTGGACCTCGGCCTCCAAGGCCTGGTGGTTGCCTGCTTCGCAAAGTTCCAGCAGGCGAAGCAAGCGCTCCTGCCAGGGCCCGGCCGGCGCGCCGGCGGTCTCTTGGGAATCCGGCGGCACAGCATCCGGGCCAGCCGTCATGACGCCTGCGCCCTGAAGCGCATCACGGGAATCGGCCGCGAATACTGACAGCGGCGTTCCCAGAGCCTGGTGTGCCATGGCCCTGAGCATCAGGACCGGAACAGCCCAGGCACCGTTCCCCAGCTGCAGCCAGCATCCGTCCAGGAGCTTGGCCGCACCCGCAAAGTCGCCTTCATTGAATAAGGCGCGTCCCTGGACGGCCTGTGCCTGCGGCACGAGGTCCGGGTCCACGACCTTCGCCGCCATCATCCGGCTGCTCCGGTTCCGGGAGTGGACCAAGGCAGTGCCGGCCGCCTCAAGCAGCTCGGGATCGGATATTTTCAATCCACATTCAAGGGCCCATTCCACGGCCCTCATCCTGCCTTCAGACCCTTCGGGAGCGGTTCCCAGCTGATCCCGGATCTTTTCAAGCAGCTGCAGGCTCCGGGACACCGAGATACTTGTGCGGAGCGCCTCGCCGAACACGGAGTTCCAGATCCGGAGATCGGCTGGAATGCCGGAACTTTCCACCATCATCTGCTGGTCCAGCAGCGTGCGCACTACTTCAGCGCCAAAAATATCCTCGATCACCTTCCGGCTCACGGGTCCTGCGAGGGCGACAAGTTTCAGGACTTCCTGCTCTTCCGGGCTGCGGCGGAGCATGTCCTTCACCACCACCTCGGCGAGCCTGGGTCCGTCGGCAGGCAACGGGCCCAGCAGCATCCAGATCCCGTTACGCTTTGCGAGTTCGCCCCGCTCTGCGGCATCATGCAGCAAGGCATCAAGAATCCGCGGATTTCCGCCAGACGCGCTCCAGATTGTGTCAATGGTTCCGGAGGGGATTGTTCCATCAAGTGCGTGGGAGAGGACTTCCTCGACCTGCTCCCGGTTCATGGGTCGGAGATCCACACGGTCAGCCAGGCCGTCATACCAGAGCTGAGCGAGCGGCTGGGGCAGCCCGGGCCGCGGCCTGCCGGCAGCAAGCACTGTGGCCCAGCCAGCGGAGATCATGTCGGCCACGATGCTGGCCGTTGCCTCGTCCAGGTGATGGGCGTCATCCATCATCAGAAGCAACGGGGTATCCTTGCCGGCTTTCAGCTTCTCAAAGTACCTCCACACGGACCGCAGCACAGCCACCGAAGACACGGAGTCTTCGGCCGTCAGCTCCGCCGTGTAGGGCGCCAAAACTCCAAAGGGAACGCCGGACAGCGACGAACTTCCATGGATCTGAACAATGATCATCTCCTGGGAAAGCCGCTCGGTGATGGCCTCGGTCAGCGTTGACTTCCCGATGCCCGGGCCCGCCATGAGGAACACGGCCTGGCTCGTGCGGCTGCGAATGATGTTGCAGATCCGGTCCAGCGGCTCACGCCGGCCCGTGAGCAGCCGATATTGCGTTCCCTGTTTGGCAGCGTGGCCGTTAGACGAGTCCAGTCAGATCACCCCTGGATGTAACTCCGAGCTTGGTAAAGACCTGGTAAAGGTGGCCTTCCACAGTGCGCACGGACACGCCCATCTCCACGGCGATATCGCGGTTGGACGCGCCCCGGCCGGCCAGCCGCGCGATCTGCCTCTCCCTGGCAGTCAGTAGAGGGCTGCCGCTGCTCGGCACGATCGGCAGGCTTGCCACGGTGGCTGCGAGGATGTCCAGTCGGGCCTGTGCATTCCTGGCGGAAACCGAGTCACCGGCCTGCCGGGCGTAGTCAACGGCCAGCGCCATGCACCGGGCCTCAACGGCATCCAGTTCCAGGGTGGCCGCCAGTTCCCCGCCGGCAAGCAACGTTTTGGCGTCGTGGGTGCGGCTGCCCACGGCGACAAGACGCGAAATTTCCGCCAAGGGGCCCTGGCGTTGCCCGGCCACTTGTTCCATCAGCCGGAAGTCCGCTTCCGTGCCGTTGACCGTGGCTCCGAGCAGGCTGATCCCGGCCAGGGTGAACCTGCCTGCCGCGATGTCACGGCGGGCTGACTGCTTGAGGCGGGTGGCTGCGTCATTGTCCCCCAGCCATCGGGCGGCCATATCAGCGCAGAATTCAATGCGGCTCCGGGTGGCATGGTCAGCGGCACCTGCCGTCCGCTGCAGCCGGTCAAGATACTGCCGGGACTGCCCGGCATTGCCGATCTGCGCATACGCGAAGGCGATGGCGGCGTAGGCGGCGCGGAGCAGGTTCTGGACGGGCCGCAGTTCCAGCTGTGCAGCGGCCGAGAGCAGCGAATCAAGGGCAACGGCGCCGCGGCCCGAGTACACATAGGCGATGCCGGCCGCTAGCTCCGCGGCGGCGCTCCGGTAAGGGAGCCGGTGGAACTCGCGCGCGGAAGGCGGATCCAGGAGGTCGATGCACCGGCGCCATTGCCCTGCCATCAGGAGCACGTTGTACGCCCGGCCGGCGAACCTCTCGCGCAGCCCCACGATCTCGGCGGCGTCCGAGATCTGCCCGCCCAGCTGCCTCATCAGGCTCAGGGCGTCCATTTCCCGCCCGGCCATGGACAGGGCGCTCATGAGGATCACCGCTGAGTTCATCCTGAACCAGGTGTCCGGATTCTGCCCGGGGTCGGCAGCGGCTTCCAGTGCCGGCAAGGCGGAGGCGTAGTCCCCCACAAAAGCCTGGTACTCGAATTCGCTGAGGCTGATCCGGTTGGCCGCAGCAGCCAGCGGCTCCGGCCAGCCCTTCGCAATTCCTGGCTCCACGCCCAGCCGCTCCCGTGCCGTCTGCAGCAGCGCCGGCACCCGGGCGGTGTGTTCGGGGAGCCAGACCATGACCCGAGATTTGGCCTCGACCACCCGGGCGAACTCCTCAACGTCCAAGTTGTCCAGCTGCGGCTGGGAAATATCGTCCAGTGCTGCCATGGCCTGCACCGGGAGGTCCATGAGCAGGTACGCTGCGGCTTTCTGCCGCTGGGCAGGCACCCATTGAGGGTCATTCCGCTTCAGCGTGTCGGCATACTTGAGGGCAAAATGGGGGTCAAAGAGCTGCACTGCGGCTTCGGCGGCGGCAAGCGCCATGGCCGGACTCAGCTCGGCCTCGCATTCCTGGGTCCAGGCGCCGAACGCCATCAGTTCTTCCATCGTCATCGTGGCAGGGTCAGGTTCCTTGCCGCCCAGGAGCAGGCTCCGCAGTTCCCTTCGCCGAGTGATGCTGAGCCAGGAGCGGACAACGTCGCCGAGGTACTTTTCACGCAGTGAAACCCATCGGTTGTCCGAGGAATCGATCTCCAGCAGGCCCGAATCTTCCATGTCCGCCACCACGCCGGCACCGTACACTTTGGTCAGCCTGGACAGTTCCACGCTGCGGGCGCACGAGAGCATCTCGATGACGTCCCGTTCCTCCGGAGACTTCCGGGTCCACTGGGACCGGACGATGTCGTCGAGGCTGGCCGCGCCGTCGAGCACCACCTTGTCCCGAAGAGTCCAGACGGAGTCCGACAGAACCAGGTTCCCCGAATGCTGCTGCTCGGTTACAAGCGCTTTCAGGAGCAGGGGGTTGCCGCCAACCATGGTGTGGAAAGTGCTGACCAGGGAGGCCGAAACGCGGTGGCCCAGCAGGGAAAGCAGCACCTGGCGGGTCTGCAGCTCATTGAGGTTGTCCAGCCTGACCTCGGTGAGCCGGCGGTCGTTGAGGAGCCAGTGGAAGTCGGCGGGTAGATCACTGACCATGGGCGCCACGGCCACCATGCGGGCGGTCCCGGTCAGGAGGATGTTGAGCAGGACGCCGGCGCTCATATCATCAATGCTGCCGGCGGTGTCCAGGGTGATGACACACTGGCGCCCCGCGGCATCGCTTTTGATGAGGGACGTAATGCCACGGAGGATGGCTGTGGGCGACCCCATGTACGCCTGGGGAAGACGCGCCAGCAGGAAAGCCAGGCAGCCGTAGGGTGTTGTGCCGGACGACGGTCCGCTGCGCAGCTGCAACGTCCAGATATCCGGGCCAAGCTCGGCGACGGCTGTCCTGGCCAAGGATGACTTACCTACACCGCGTCCGCCGGTGATGACGACTCCCAGGGAGTCGAGGCTGGTCAGGGCGGCGCGGACCGCTTCGAGGTTGGCACTCCGTGCGGGCACGGACCATCGCTGCGGCTCTGACACGCCTGCAGTGTCGGTGCGCAGCTCAAGGTCGTTGAGCGGTGACCCACGTCCCCAGCTGAGTGGCTCGATTGACATGAACTTGTCCCCTACATCCCACTAAAGCGGGATAAGCCCCATCGCTCCCCCGCTTAGGAAGAAGACTACCCCTTGGCACACGCAGGTAAACAGGGACAGGCGGTTTTAAGTTTTATTCCTGAACGTCTGACCTGACCGGATGGAACTTCTGCTGGGCCGCAGTCAGCCCTTCCCTGACCAGCATCTCCACGGCATCAGCCGCCTCATCGAGCAGGAACGGAAGGTCCTTGCGCTCTGCAGTGCCAAAATCGCGCAGGACATAGTCTGCAGTGTCCATCCGCCCTGGAGGGCGCCCCACGCCTACCCGTACCCGGAGGTAATCCTTGGTGGCCAGCGCCTTGGACATGTCCCTGAGGCCGTTGTGGCCGCCCTCACCGCCGCCGCATTTCAGCTTTATGGTGTTAAACGGAATATCAATCTCATCGTGCACCGCGACAACATGGTCAGGGTCAATGCCGTAAAAATTTGCCAGGCCGGACACCGGGCCGCCGGAAACATTCATGTAGCTCATCGGCTTGGACAGCACCACCCGGGGACCGCCGATCCCCAGCCGTCCTTCGAGCACCTGGGCGCGTGCCTTGTGGGTTTTGAACTTGCCACCCATCCGGCCCGCGAGTTCGTCCAGGACCATCTGGCCGACATTGTGCCGGTTGCCCTTGTATTCGGCCCCGGGGTTTCCGAGGCCAACGATCAGCCAGGTGTCAGTCATTATTCAATCCTAAGGTGGTCCGGACATGGCAGTGGCCGGACCCCCGACAGGGCCCGGCCACATATCAAACTGTGCCGTTATTACTCGCCGGCGACTGCGGCTGCGGAGTCAGCCTGTGCCTCTTCCTCAGAGACCTCAGTGGCCTCGGAGATGTGGACAACCAGGGCGTCGGCGTCGGCCAGCAGGACCGAACCCTTCGGCAGGACCAGGTCGGAAGCGTGGATGTGCTGTCCGGCGGAGCGGCCTTCGATGTCGACCTCGATGGCGGTGGGCAGGTGGGTTGCCTCAGCCTCAAGGGAGATGACGGTGAGTTCCTGGTTGAAGACGCTGCCCGGAGCCAGTTCGCCAACGATGTGAACCGGGATGTCCACGGTGACTTTTTCGCCCTTGATGACGGTCAGCAGGTCGATGTGCTCGATGATCTGCTTGATCGGGTCGCGCTGGACGTCCTTGACCAGGGCCAGGTGCTCTTCGCCGTTGACGTCCAGGGACAGCAGGGCGTTGGCTTTGCGGACTGCAAGCGTGGTGGCCTTGGCCGGAAGCGTGATGTGGATCGGCTCGGCGCCGTGGCCGTAGATGACGGCGGGGATCAGGTCGGCCATGCGCGCGCGGCGGGCGAAGCCCTTGCCGAATTCGGTGCGTACTTCTGCTGCGAGCTTCTGCTCAGACATGTGTATCTCCTCGGAAGACTAAAAGGTGTTCAGCAAGGGCGGAGGTCTGTTACGACCTTCAACGCCGGGCGGCCGTGAGGCCGCCCTTCCAGAAGGGAGATTCAGACCCAGTCGATAACGGAGACCTGCAGTCCGGTTTCCCGGATGCTCTCCCTCGCCAAGGTATCGTGAAAAAGCTTACCAGCGCCGGGCCAAATTACTGAAAACGGCGGTCTCCACCAGCCCCCTGCTGGAATCAGGCGTTGCCGTCGAACAGGCTGGTGACCGAACCGTCGTCGAACACTTCGCGGATGGCGCGGGCGATCAGCGGTGCGATGGATAGCACCGTCAGCTGCGGGAACTGCTGATTCGCGGTGAGGGGCAACGTGTTGGTGACCACCACTTCGCGGGCGCCGGATTCGGACAGCCGCTGGGCCGCGGGCTCGGAGAACACAGCGTGCGTCGCGGCGATGATGACGTCCTTCGCCCCGGCGTTCTTCAGGACCTGGACCGCTCCGGAAATGGTGCCGCCGGTGTCGATCATGTCATCGATCAGGACGCAGGTCCGGCCCTCGATCTGGCCCACGACAGTCTTGGAGACGGCCTGGTTGGGAACGGTAAGGTCACGGCTCTTGTGCACAAACGCCAGCGGCGCTCCGCCCAGGCGTTCGGCCCACTGCTCCGCGACGCGCACGCGGCCCGTGTCCGGCGACACCACGGTGACGTTGTCGGCGGCGACGCGGGTACGGATGTAATCGGCCAGGAGCGGGATGGCCATGAGGTGGTCCACAGGCCCGTCGAAGAAACCCTGGATCTGCGAGGTATGCAGGTCAACGCTCATGATGCGGTCAGCGCCGGCGGTCTTGTACAGGTCCGCCACCAGGCGGGCGGAAATAGGCTCGCGTCCACGACCCTTCTTGTCCTGCCGCGCATACGGGTAGAACGGGGACACCACGGTGATGCGCTTGGCGGAGGCCCGCTTCAGCGAATCGATCATGATCAGCTGTTCCATGAGGTGGTTGTTCAGCGGAGCCGGGTGGGCCTGGATGACGAACGCGTCGGTTCCCCGGACGCTTTCTCCCGCGCGGACGTAAATCTCCCCGTTGGCGAAGTCGTAGGCATCCACGGGCAGCAGCTCGGTACCCAGCTCCTTGGCGATTTCCCGCGCCAGCTCGGGGTGCGCCCGCCCAGCGGCAAGTACCAGCTTCTTCTCGCCGCGTGCCGTAATTTCGCTCATTATCGCTGGTCCTCTTCTGTCGATGCTGGGGTATGTGAGGAATCTGAGGCGGCGGCCTGAGCCAGTTCCGCCGAGCGTGAGCCGGGGCGGTTGGCCACAACCCAGCCCTCGTCGTTGCGCTGCGCTGCAACGGACACGACGAGCGCCCCTGCCGGGACGTCCTTGCGGATCACCGCGCCGGCGCCGCTGTAGGCACCGTCCCCCACGGTGACCGGTGCAACAAAGACTGTGTTGGAACCTGTGCGGACGCCCGAGCCGATCACCGTGCGGTGCTTCTTCTCGCCGTCGTAATTGGCCGTGATGTTGCCGCAGCCAATGTTGGTGTCCTCGCCGATTTCGGCGTCGCCTGCGTAGCCGAGGTGGGAAAGTTTGGAGCCGCGGCCAATCGTGACGTTCTTGGTTTCGTAGAACGCACCGATCTTGCCGGTGTCGCCGAGCACTGTGCCGGGACGCAGGTAGGTGAAAGGGCCGACGGCGGCGTCCGCACCGATCACGGCGCCGGAACCGTGCGTGCGGGTCACCTTGGCGCCCTCGCCGATGCGGACATCGGTCAGGGTGGAGTCGGGGCCGACGACGGCGTCCCTCGCCACGGTGGTGGCACCGTGCAGCTGCGTGTTGGGCAGGATGCGGACGTCCTCGTCCAGGGTGACAGTGGAATCGATCCAGGTGGTGGCGGGGTCAACTACGGTGACCCCGGCGCGCATCCAGGCTTCAACGGTGCGGCGGTTCAGTTCCGCGCTGAGGGCGGAGAGCTGCACGCGGTCGTTGGCGCCCTCCACCTGCCAGCGGTCCTCGGTGACGACGGCGGCCACCCGACCGCCCGACTGCCGCGCGAGGCCCAGCACGTCGGTGAGGTACTTTTCGCCCTGCGAGTTATCAGTGGTGATGTGGACCAGCGCGTCACGGAGGACGTCGGCGTCGAAGGCGTAGATCCCGGAATTGACCTCGCGGATCAGTCGTTCGATTTCCGTTGCGTCCTTGTGCTCGCGGATGCCGGTCACGGAGCTGTCATCGCCGCGGAGAATGCGTCCGTAGCCCGTGGCGTCGTCCAGCAGCGCGGTGAGCACGGTAACGGCATTGGCTTCGCGCTCATGTGTGGCCACCAGGTCCGCCAACAGGCTGCCGGTCAGGAGCGGAACATCGCCGTAAGTGACCACGACGGTGCCTGCAAGTTTTTCCTGGGCGTCCAGTGCCTGCACGGCCACCTCAACGGCGCGGCCGGTGCCGGGGACGTCGTCCTGGTCCACGATCAGGGCTTCGGGGTCCAGCTGGTTCAGGTGGCGGGCAACCAGATCCCGCTCGTGGCGGACCACGAGGGCCAGACGTCCGGGGTTAATGCTGCGGGCTGCCAGCAGGGCGTGGCCCACCATGGACCGGCCGCCGATTTCGTGCAGGATCTTCGGGGTACGGGATTTCATCCGGGTACCGGCGCCTGCTGCCAGAACAATGACGGCGGCTGGGCCGGTATTCTCGGGGATCACGTACGGGTTCTCCTTGCTTGGTTGCGCGTTGCGCTGGGCGCGGTGCCTGTCCGGCCAAAATTCACGGCGGGGCACCGAGTTCATCCTACTGGACGGTCTTCGCACAGCAGTTCCGCCCATAGGATTCGAACCTATACTCCACGGCTCCAAAGGCCGGGGTGCTGCCATTACACCAGGGCGGACCATGCCACAGGCGCAAAGGCCAAGGCACAAGTATTTATTTTGCCATGGCTTCAGGGCAGCCCGCGACATTGGCAGGAATCACGGCAGCCAGGCCAGTGCACCGCCACCGGTTCCAACTGTTTCAGCAGCGCTAGGGCATGATGGAAATGTGAGCAACAACCCACCCCGGACACGGATGACAGGCGTACAGCGGCGCGGCCAGCTGGTAGACGTCGGCCGTGGCCTTTTTGCCGCTCGCGGGCTCGACGGGACCACCATTGAGGAAATCGCGGCCTGCGCCGGCGTTTCCAAGCCCGTGATCTACGAACATTTCGGCTCCAAGGAGGGCTTGTACACGCAGGTGGTGGACTTCGAGTTCCACATCCTGCTGGACTCGATCACCGCTGCCCTGACCGAAGAGGGCAAACCGCGTGTCCTGGTGGAACGCGCCGCCCTGGCCCTCCTCACCTACATCGAGGACCGGGCGGAGGGCTTCCGGATCCTCATGCGCGACGCACCGCCATCGCAGCCCGAAGGCGCTTTCTCCACCCTGCTGTCCCAGGTCACCGCCCGCGTGGAACACATCCTGTCCGACGAATTCCACCGCCGCGGCTTCAGCGCCCAGGACGGCGCGATGTACGCCCAGATGCTCGTAGGCATGGTGGCCATGACCGGCCAATGGTGGCAGGACAGCCGCCAGCCCGACAAACAAACCGTCGCCGCCCACCTGGTCAACCTCGCCTGGAACGGCCTCACCGGCCTCCAAAAAGACCCCGAGCTCCGCACCGAAGATTCAGCGCGAACGGACACTTAAGCCCCTGCGCGAGCGAAGTGTCCCGGGGTTGCGTGCGCTCGTGGTCACCTACGCGGCGCAGGAGCCCTTCGCCGTCGCTTAGCGCGTTGGTCCCTTCCCAACACTCGCAAGCTCGCGTCGGGGCCCTCGGGACGACGCTTCGAGCCATAGGGGCCCAACGGTCGCTGAGCGACCTTGTGTGCCCGATGGCCCGCGATGCGCGACTACGCGAAGGTCCCCCGCCCCGCTATTGCCGAAAGTTCCGGTCGGCGATCTCCGCCGACCGCAGTTGCCGACGGGTTGCCCGCTGTTCCACGGCACAGTGGTGACTCCCCTCGTGAGCGACCGTCACCAACGCGGAGGGGCTTAAGTGTCCCCTCGCGCCAAGGCGGAGGGGCTTAAGTGTCCCCTCGCGCCAAGGCGGAGGGGCTTAAGTGTCCCCTCGCGCCAAGGCGGAGGGGCTTAAGTGTCCCCTCGCGCTGGAAGCCGGGCTCACGTTCGCCGGAGGCGGTCCTTCCGCAAGGAGCGCATCGCAGGGCATCGGGACGCGGAGGTCGCCCAGCGACCGGAGCGTCCCCTTTGCCCTGTGTCTAAGCGACGCGGAAGGGCCGGCTCCGGCACCCAACCCAACCCAAGTAGCGCCGGGCTACTCGCCGAGGACTTCCAGGGCTTCCATCCATTCGAGTTCCAGGGCTTCGCGGTCGGTGGCGAGGTCCTTGAGTTTTTTGTTCTGGTCGGCGAGGGCGTCGAAGTCGGATGCTGCGGTGCTCTTGACCATTTGGTCGTGAATCTTCTTTTCCTGCTGCTCCAGTTTGCCCAGCTGGCGCTCGATCCGGTTTTTGGCCTTCCGGGCGTCGCGCTTTTCGGCTTCGGAGGAACCGGAGGCAGCGGGTGCGGAGCTGCCGCTCGGACCGCTGACGGGGTTGCCGCCGCCGGTGATCGTGGAGCCGGCCAGGGCGGATTCGCGGAGTTCCAGATACTGGTCCACGCCGCGCGGCAGGGCGCGGATCTTGCCGTCACCAAGCAGCGCCATCTGGTGGTCCGTCACGCGTTCCAGCAGGTAACGGTCGTGGCTGACCACAACGAGCGTGCCAGGCCAGCCGTCAAGGACGTCTTCGACGGCGGCGAGGGTGTCGGTGTCGAGGTCGTTGGTGGGCTCATCGAGCATCAGCACGTTCGGCTCCCCCACCAGCAGGCGCAGGAGCTGGAGGCGCCGGCGCTCACCACCGGACAGATCCCTGACCGGGGTCCACTGCTTTTCGTTGGTGAAGCCGAGCTGCTCCACGAGCTGGCCCGCCGTGAATTCCTTGCCGCCCACGTTAAAGGACCGCTTTTCGCGCTCGATGACTTCGATCACGCGCAGGTCCGAGACGTCGTCGAGCTCTTTGACCTCCTGGGTCAGCACGGCGGTGACCACCGTCTTGCCGCGCTTGACCTTGCCGGATGACGGCTCAATCTCGCCGTTGAGGAGTTTCAGCAGGGTGGTCTTGCCGGCGCCGTTGACGCCCACGAGGCCAAGCCGCTCACCGGGGGCAAGCCGCAGCGTGATGTTGTCGAAGAGTTTCTGTCCGGGGTCGCCGCCGAGGAAGTCCAGTGAGACGTTCTCAAGGTCCAGGACGTCCTTGCCGAGCCGGGCGGTGGCCATCTTGCTCAGGGCTGTGGAGTCACGCGGCTCGGGGACGTCGGCAATGAGGGCGTTGGCGGCCTCGATGCGGAATTTCGGCTTGGCCGTGCGGGCCGGAGCGCCGCGGCGCAGCCAGGCGAGCTCCTTTTTCACGAGCATCTGACGCTTGCCTTCCATAACATTCGCCGCGCGGTCACGCTCGGCACGGGCCAGCACGTAGGCCGCGTAGCCGCCGTCGAACGGGTCCATGATGCCGTCGTGGATTTCCCAGGTCTTGGTGCAGACTTCGTCCAGGAACCAGCGGTCGTGGGTGACCACCAGGAAGGCGCCCTGGTTGGCCCGCCACCGGGTCTTCAGGTGCCGGGACAGCCAGGCGACTCCTTCGACATCGAGGTGGTTGGTCGGTTCGTCGAGCATGATGACGTCATGGTCCTCGATCAGCAGCTTGGCCAGCGCCACCCGCCGCTTCTGGCCGCCGGAGAGGGCGTGGACGTTCGCATGCCAGTCGACGTCGGACACCAGGCCGCCCATGACTTCGCGGATCTGGGGGTTGCGGGCCCATTCATAGTCGGCCTGGTCGCCGACGATCGCAGCGCCGACTGTGAGGTCGCCGTCGAGCACGTCGCTCTGGTCCAGGTAGCCGATGTTGACTTCGCTGCGCTTGGTCACCCGGCCCGAGTCCGGGGTGGAGCGCATGGCCAGCAGGCGCATCAGCGTGGACTTGCCGTCGCCGTTCCGGCCCACCATGCCGATCCTGTCACCTTCCTCGAGTCCGAGGGTGATGCCGTCCAGGACGGTGCGCGTTGCGTACGAAACCGTAAGGTTTTCGCCGCCAAGAAGGTGTGCCAAGAGGGACTGCTTTCTGCTGCTCAGTAAGGAAGGGGACTCTTAAAGGAGAGTATCGGAGATGATGCGCGCCCCATGCACGGGCCCGTGGACAGGGAATGCCGTCAGCCCATAGTGCCGCAGGTCCTCCGCCAGGTTTTCGGCTGCGGCGGGATTGTGGGTCAACAGCGCCACGGTGGGTCCGGAACCGGATACGATTCCGGCCAGGGCGCCGAGCGCTTCACCTCGTCCCAGCGTATCGCGGAGCGCGGGGGAAAGTTCAATGGAAGCCCGCTGCAGATCGTTCACCAGGACCCGGCTCAGGGCATCGGCGTCCCCGCTCCGCAGCGCCTGCAGGATCTTGGGATCCACGGCCGTGGGCTCGGCAACGTCCAGTCCTTCTGCCTCCCGGAGCCGGTCCAGGGCGCGGAAGACCTCGGGGGTGGGCAGCCCATAGTCCGCCGCCACGAGGACCCAGTCCGTTTGGGCCTTGGCCAGTGCCGGCGAAAGGTCGTCGCCAACGCCAAGCCCGACGGCGGTTCCGCCGAGGAGGGAGAAAGGAACGTCGGCACCCAATTCGGCGGCCAGATGGGCCAACTCATCCCGCGACAGCCCGCTGTTCCAGAGCGCGTCACAGGCCAGCAGGGTGGCTGCGGCATCGGCCGAGCCGCCGCCCATGCCCCCGGCCACGGGGACCCGCTTGGTGATTTCAAGGTGCACGCCGGTCGAATGCTCGGAGACATCGGCCATGATGGCTGCGGCCTTGTAGGCCAGGTTCTTCTCGTCCAGCGGAATATCCACGCCGTCCAGGTCCAGGGTGCTGTCAGGACTGATGCTGACGGTGATCCCCGGCATCTCCGTGCTGGTGGCAGCCACTTCCTCATAGAGGGAAACGGCCAGGTACACGCTGGCAACTGAGTGGTAGCCGTCAGCGCGCAAGGGCCCCACGTCCAGGGAAACATTGACCTTGCCGGGCGCCTTCACACGGACCGTCCGTGCGGGAAACTTCCCGGCGGCTGCCTTCACGACCCGGCCTCGCGGGCTTCGGCAATCCGGGCGAAGGCGTGGATGTCGATGACTTCGCCCCGGGCCGATGGAGCCACTCCTGCGGCGATGAGGCAGCGCTCGGCCTCGGCTGCGCCGCCCGCCCAGCCGGCCAGGGCGGCCCTCAGCGTCTTCCGGCGCTGGGCGAAGGCGGCGTCGATCACGGCGAACACCTGCTCACGGGTGGCGGTTGTTTCAGGCGGTTCCCGCCGGGTGAAGGCCACGAGCCCGGATTGGATCTTCGGCGCAGGCCAGAAGACGTTCATGCCGATCACCCCGGCCTTGCGCATGCTGCTGTACCAGGCCGCCTTGACCGAGGGCACCCCGTAGGTTTTTGATCCTGGCCCCGCGGCCAGCCGGTCAGCCACCTCGTCCTGGACCATCACCAGACCGTGCTGCAGGCTGGGGAAATGCTGGAGCAGGTGCAGGACCACCGGCACCGCCACGTTGTAGGGCAGGTTCGCCACAATGGCGGTGGGCTCAACGGGAAGCGATGTGACCTTCATGGCGTCCGCCTGGACCAGGTGGAAAGCGCCCGCCGCGTCCGGCCGCCATGCTTTCACGGTTTCCGGCAGCTTTGCCGCCAGGACCGGATCAATTTCGACGGCGACCACCGTCTGCGCGGCATCCAGCAGGCCCAGCGTGAGGGAACCAAGGCCCGGCCCGACTTCCAGCACCGTCTCGGTTGGCCCGATGTTGGCAACGGAGACGATCCGGCGGATGGTGTTGCCATCGATGACGAAGTTCTGTCCCAGTGTCTTGGTGGGCCGGATACCGATTTCTTCCGCCAGCCGGCGTATGTCGGAAGCACCGAAGAGGGGTGCGGGCGCGGCGGCAGTCGGTTCAGTCACCTAGGCATCCTATCCCGGCCGCGGTGACGGGCCATCCGCTTTCCGCGCGGATCATGCGTGTTTCGCGGTGTATGTTTCCGCTTAACGGCAGCGGCCGGCCCCGGGACAATCCGGGGCCGGCCGCTGTCATCTGCTTGCCTGGCGGCTGTGGTCAGCTGCCGCCAGCGCAGGTGCTCATTGGTGCCTAGCTCGTAGCGGCCCAGCCACAGCCCCACGGCTGCAGGCCACGCTGTGCGTACACGCGGTTGGCGATGTCGATCTGCTGTGCCTTGGTGGCGAGGCTGGCGTTAGGGGCGTAGGCGCCGCCGCCGGAGCCGATCCAGGTCCGGATGTCGAACTGGAGGCCGCCGTAGTAGCCGTTGCCCGAGTTGATGGACCAGTTTCCGGTGGACTCACACTGGGCGATCTTGTCCCACATGGCCTCGTTCATCATGGCCGGGGCCGAGGCGCCGGTGTTCATTCCGGCGGCGGCTGCGGGCTTTGCCTTGGTGCCTACCGTGACCTTTTCCGTCACGGGCTGGACGGAAACAGTTTCGGAGACCAGCGTCCGCGAGGCTTCACGGCCGTCAACCATCACCAGCTTGAAGCTCTTATCCACCTTGCCGGCCACGCCGGCCTGGGTGACCTCTTTCTCGCCCTTGAGAAGCTCAGCGCTCTCAGTGGTCATGCTGTCGAAAGCAACATCTTCAGTAGTGGCCGCGGTCTGGCTGGTATCCACCCGGGAGACCTTAACCACCATGTTGTTGACCACGTGCGCGTTGCCCGGCTGGGAAGTACGGTCGTCGACGCCGAGGGTGATGCCGGCGTCCTCCAGCACCTGGGCGACGGTCCCCGCGGTGGTGGTGGCCGTGGAGGCCTTGCCGTCGGCAACGATGCTGACTGTCTTGGGCGTGGAGATGGAGACAAACGATCCGGCCACGGCGAGCTGGGCGTCCTTCGGGACGGAAACGGAGGAGGAGCTGGCCACTCCCAGTTCGGTGACGAGGCCCGCAACATCCGGCGCCGTGGTGTTGATGGTCTTTTCGGAACCGTCCAGGCTGACCTTCACGGCCTTGGCCATGTTGACGTTGATCACGGTGCCGTTCTCCACTTTGGCGTCCGCCGAGGGCGAGACGCGGTCAGCCGGCTTCAGTTCTACGTTGGCGCTTTTTACGACCTGGCCCACGGTGCCGCCGAAGGACTGGACCGAAGTCACTTTTCCGTCGACGTTGAGGGTAACGGTTTTGTTATTTCCGACGAAGGCCACGAGCCCCAACACCAGTGCACACAGCACCACCAGTTGGGTGCCCACCTTGATAAAACTGAACTTACCGTCCGTTGTGAAGAGCTTGACCACGATTGCCCGTAACTTTAGATCCATCCGGGCACGGGGAAAAACGCAGTGAAATAGCCGGCGCATGACCCTGGGGACAAGCTCCGGGCACCGTTGCGCCGCCACACTCCGCGCGGCAGGCAGAGGGCATCAAAGCCCTGTCTGGTCCTGCTGCGCATGAAGTGAAATTATCCGAAGGCCTTCCCCGACCCCGGCTAATAGTTCTCCACTGTAACCGTAGCGTTATAAAGCGGCCAAGAAATTTACATACGAGGTATGTGAACCAAGCAATGTGACGAGGCCCAGGTCAGTCCCACGATCCGTACGCCCGCACGGTATTTTCGCTAATCCGGGTGCAGAGCTCCGCGAGGTCAGTTCCTGTCAATTCGGCCATGGCGCGGACGGTGTACGGCACCACATAACTGGCGTTGGGACGGCCGCGGTGCGGATGCGGAGTCAGGAACGGGGCATCCGTTTCCACCAGCACCAGGTCCGGGTCCGCCACTCCCAGCGCGGCGCGGAGGTTAGCCGCATTCTTAAAGGTCAGCGTGCCGGCAAAGGACATGTTCCAGCCTGCGGCATTGCAGATCCTGGCGAGCGCCTCATCACCCGAGAAGCAATGAAACACAACCCGCTCCGGAGCCCCCTCCTCGCGCAGGACCTGCACGACGTCGTCGTGCGCATCGCGGTCATGGATCTGCAGCGTCAGGTCCAGGCGCTTGGCAATATCGATATGCCGTCGGAACGAATAGCGCTGGTGGGCCAGGCCCTCCCCTTCGGTGCGGAAGAAATCAAGGCCGGTCTCGCCGATAGCCCGGATCCGGGGGTGGGCGGCCAGTTGCTCAATCTCCGCCAGCGCATCTTCCAGCTCGCCGCGCCTGGCATAGTCCGGGGCGTCGTTGGGGTGCAATGCCACTGCCCCAAGCAACCGGCTGTCCAGGTCAACGGCGCGGACCGTGAACCGGGAGGACTCCAGGTCGCAGCCCACCTGGACGGCCCCCTGCACTCCGACCGCCTGGGCCGCATCCAACGCCGCGGCGATGCCCACCGGGCTCTCGCCATCGGGGAAATCCAGGTGCGTATGGTTGTCCATCACGGGGACCGGCAGCGGCTCCGGCGCCGGCGGATAGTCCTGCCGCGCCTGCCGGCCGGCGTCTGCAGGGTCCGCCCCGGCGGCACGGTAAGCGGCGGGAATCAGCGAATTGCACATCCCTCAAGCCTAGCGGCGGCGGATCGCGGCAGAATTCCCGGAACTCTCTGTCAGCAAGGGCAGTTGTGTTAGTAGGCTGGTACGAACAGATGCGAACGCCCACCGCCGGGCGAAGGCAGGCCTGCTGTCCCGTTCCGGGTGATCCCCGGACTGAAAGGTTGCAGATGGACTCCCACCGCCGCACCGCCGTCAACGAGGTAACCCCTGCCAGCCGGAACTTTACCCCCGTGACGGAGCAGGTGGGCCATCTCAACGGTTACAAGGCAGCAGCCATGGACGCGGACTCATTCCACGCGGCCAGCCAGCGGATCCTGGCCTCGATCAACACCGTCATTGACGGAAAGTCGGATGCGGCCAGGCTTGCCCTGACGGTGTTGCTGGCCCAGGGCCATCTGCTCCTGGAGGACGTGCCAGGTGTGGGCAAGACCCTCCTGGCCAAAACCCTCGCCCGGAGCATTGACTGCACGGTCAGCCGCATTCAGTTCACTCCTGATCTGCTGCCTTCGGACGTGACGGGCGTGTCCATCTATAACCAGGCGTCGCGGCTGTTCGAGTTCCGCCCGGGTGCCGTCTTCGCCAACATTGTTATTGGCGATGAAATCAACCGCGCGTCCGCCAAGACCCAATCCGCCCTCCTGGAGTGTATGGAGGAACACCAGGTGACCGTGGACGGGGACTCGTACAAACTCGACGAACCGTTCATGGTGGTGGCCACCCAGAACCCGATCGAGATGGAAGGCACCTATCCACTCCCCGAGGCCCAGCGCGATCGCTTTATGGCGCGGATTTCCATGGGCTATCCGGACAAGGACTCCGAAATCGAAATGCTGGAGACCCATCAGGCAACCTCCCCGTTGACCAAGGTCTCCGCTGTGGTCACCTCGGCGGACGTCGCAGCGATGATCGCCACGGTCCAACAGGTTTACGTCTCCCAGGCCATCAAGGAATACACCGTCTCAGTAGGCCGCGCAACGCGCGAAAGCCCCCTGCTCCGGCTGGGCGCCAGCCCTCGCTCCATGCTCCAGCTGCTCCGGGCCGCGAAGGCCACGGCGGCGCTGGACGGCCGTGATTTTGTGCTGCCAGACGACGTCGTCAGCGTGGCGGAATCCGTGCTGGCCCACCGGATCATCCTGGACCGGAAGGCGGCCGGCGCCGGCGAGACCCCGCACAGCGTCATCCGGGGCATCCTCTCCCGGCTCCCGGTGAACCAGGACCCGGTGAACAACCCGGCCCCGCCGGCCGGACTGCGGCGGAACCACTAGGCAGGGCCGTCATATGGCGCTGCGTGACCGACTGCCCCGGCACCTGTTCAGCCAGCGTGGCTGGGGGCTCCTGGCCGCCGGCGCCGTCTGCCTGTTGTCTGCGCAGATCATGGGGCGGCGGGACCTGCTGAGTCTGAGTGTCCTGCTCATCGTCCTTCCCCTGGTTTCGCTGGCCGGGATCAGGCTCCTCAAGCCCCGGTTCCAGGTTTACCGCGAGTTCAACCCGTCCCCGGTGGAGACCTCCGCCGCCACCACAGTGCGGCTCGCCGTGGCGCGGACCGGTTACGGGGGCGGCCGGGCGATCATGGAGGAACGGCTGCCGCCACGGTTCGGCGAGTCCCCGGCCTTCCATTTCCCCGCCCGCTCGGCCAAGGGCGGGACCAGCAGGTACGAATACCACTTGCGCTCCACCAAACGCGGACAGTACCTGATCGGCCCGGTAACCGCAGAGTTCACGGATCCGTTCGGGCTGTCCCTGCACAGGCGGTCAATTGACGACGGCGACACACTCACCGTGACGCCCGCCGCCGTCGAGCTTCCCGTGACGGGCCTCGCGGGAGCCCGCGGCAACGACGGCATCACAGCAACCCGTACCCGCGCCAACCCCAGCGACGATGACGTCATGACCCGCGAATACCGCCCGGGCGATCCCATGCGCCGGGTGCACTGGGCGGCCACCGCGCACCACGGCGCCCTGATGGTGCGCCAGGAGGAGTCCGTCACGACGCCGGAGGCCACCATCATCCTTGACCAACGGTTCGCGGCATTTTCCGGCGGGCACGGATCCGGTTTCGGGGGCAATGCGGCCGTGGACGGCCACGAGATGATCACCAGCGGCACGTTCGAGTGGGCCGTGGTGGCCGCGATCTCCATCTGCAGGCACCTGTCGGAGCGGAACTACGCCCTCCGCCTCCTGGGCCCCCGCGGCGAACCCGCGTTCCTCCGCTCCCCGTCCGCACCGGAACCGGAAGCGGAAGAGTTCAGCGGAGTGTCCGGGCTCCAGTCGATCGCCGAAAGCCTCGCCGCCATCCAGCTGTCCGGTCCGCACCACGCTGCCCGGGACCACGGTGGCCAGGATGCCGGACCGGCCGTTTTCGACGATCACCTGATGGACAAACTCTCCGCCCACCGGATGCGGGGGCCCCTTATTGCCGTGCTCGGCAGGATCTCTCCGAGCGAGGCCAGAGCCCTCGCTCCGGCGGCGGGTTATGGCGCGAATGCCTTCGCCATCATCGTTTCCGAGAGGCCCGCGGATTCCGAGGACTCTTTGGAGGCCCTCCGCCGGGGCGGCTGGCGGGCAGTGGCGGTGCCAACCTCGGTTCCGGTCCCGGACGCCTGGGCGCACTTCGACCAGGGTGGTGCTGCGCCGGCCACGGCAGCGGCAGACGTACGCCGCGGAGCGGCGGTGGGACGGTGACACTGGCACCGGAACGCAACGCGTCCCGCGGGCAGGCAGCCACAGGTGCCCCGGGCCAGGTTCCGGCACGGACGCGGGTCGGGGCGTACCACTGGGCCATGGCCGGCGCCGTCGCCCTGTCCGTGGCCGGCGCCGCGATTTCCCTCAACGGTGTCCTGCGGGGTTGGGCCTGGTACTTGCCCCTCTTGACCACGGTGGTGGTGGTCTGCCTGACCATCGCCACGCTCCGCGCGCTGCGGGCCCATCCTCTCGTGGTGGCTGCCGGCGGCTTTGCCTCCCTGATCGCGATTCTCACCCTGACGTTCTTCCGGAGCACGGGCATTGCCGGTTTCATCCCGTCCGGGGCAACCCTGGCTGAAGTGGACAGGTTCGTCCGCCGGGCGAGCGAGACGGTACTTGCGGAAAGTGCCCCGGTGGCCCCGAACGCCGGAATCGTTATGGTCAGCTGCGCAGCCCTGGGCCTGACAGCCATCCTCATCGATGCGCTGGCCGTACCGCTTGGCATGCCGGCAACAACCGGACTGGGCCTGCTGGCCATCCTGGTAGTCCCCGCCACCGTGAAGCCCCAGAGCGTGGGGGTTTGGGGCTTCACTGCCACGGCGGCCGGGTACCTCCTGATCCTCGCGTTCAGCCAGTGGTTTGCACCGGATTCCCGCACTGCGGCCGACAGCGGCCGGAATCCCGGCCAGTTCCGGCGGGCCATGCTGACCGGAACCGTGGCACTGGTGGCAACACTGGCAGTGCCGGCGGCCATCCCCGGGTTCGACCACGGCACGTTTCCGCAGGGCTCCCGGCTGAACCCGTGGGGCGCCGGGACCGGCTTGAACCCCATAATTACCTTGGGAAACAGCCTGCGGGCACCGGCCGGCAGCGGGCGGATCACCTATGCCACCAACGCGGCCGGGCCGCTGTATCTGCGGTCCGTCACAGTTGACAATTTCGACGGCGAATCCTGGGGACCTGATGACCGCGACGCAGAGCGCCGCCCCGTGGCCGGACAGTTTGAGACGGGCCACGAGATCGTCGCCGAGGAGCAGCTCCGCCAGGTGACTGCCGTGGATACGGGCACGTTCACCAGCCCGTACCTGCCGTTGCCGTACGCGCCGGAAACAATCCGCGGGCTCAATGGCGCCTGGACATGGGACCCGGCCACCTTGGCCGTCAAGGGTTCCAACACCAACACGCGGTCACAGCAATACCTTGTGGTGTCCACGGCGCCGAAGCTCACGGCCACCCTCCTTCAACAGTCGTCGCAGGCCGTGCAGGGAATCCCGGCCGACTTCACCAGGGTTCCCGGCAACGTCCCGGACATCGTCCGCAGCACGGCTGACACGGTGACAGCTTCGAGTGACACACCCTTCGCCAAGGCCATGGCCATCCAGAAATACCTTCGCTCAGGGGAGTTCACCTACTCGCTCCAGTCACCTGTCCAGGGCGGCTACGACGGTAACGGGCTCTCGGTGCTGGCCGATTTCCTGACCCAGAAGAGCGGATACTGCATCCATTACTCGTCCGCGATGGCCGTGATGGCCCGGCTGGAAGGTATCCCCAGCCGCATCGCGGTTGGCTACGCGCCGGGCCGAAGCACTGGTTCCACGGTTTCAGTGGCCGGGCAAGGGGCGCTGCCGGAGTATGAGGTGGACGCCCGGGACGCCCACGCCTGGCCCGAGCTCTACTTCCAGGGATTGGGGTGGGTGCCCTTCGAACCCACGCCGTCGCGTGGTGTCATACCCGCGTACGCCACGGAAACCAGCACACCCGGCATCCCCGGTTCGCTGGGTAATAACGAGGACCTCCTTCCCGGCGCAACCGCCCCGACCCCCACACCAAGCGCCACGGCCGTGCCCCTCCCCGGTGCAGGTGGCGGCGCAGGGGACCTCGGGCAGCTGCTCCTGCCATGGCTGCTGGGGACGGCGGCCGCGCTGGGCCTCGTCCTGCTGGCGGCCTCGCCGCGGCTGGTGAGGATGGGGCGGCGTGCCCGGTGGCTCCGCACCGAGGGCCGGGCGCGGGAGGACGTGATTCCGCTGGCGTGGGCCGAAATCCGTGATCTCGGAACCGACTACGGACTGCCACCGGACGCCAGCGAAACAGCCCGGACGTATTCCACACGGCTCCGCCATTCATCGCTGCTCGGCGAACATGGAGGCATGGACGACGCCGCGCACCAAGCCATCCGCAGCCTCACCTCCGACTTTGAACGCCGGCACTACGGCCCGCCTGTCCAGGACACAGCCGGCCGCGGCAGGACAGGGGCCATTGCCCCACGCATCGCGGCGGTGCAGCATTCCCTGCGTGCCAACGCCTCGCTCCCTCGACGCCTCCGTGCCGACTGGCTCCCGCCGTCGGTTCTGGGCCGGTGGGCCTGGCTCCTGGCTGCCCCGTTCAGAGGGCTCAACAGGCTGGCGCGCCGGACGGCAAAAGCCGCCGCACGCTCCTGGTCGAGGGCACGCGGCGGCTTGTTCCGGCCGCGTGGTAGCCAATAGCGGCTCGCCGCGGCGGCTCCCTACTGGCGGTGGAGGAAGCGGCTGACCGGAGGATAATCCTGTCAGCCGGAGGTCAATCCTTTCAGCCGGCGTAGGGGTCCGCGATGCCGATGTACTGGGTGTAGAGGTATTCCTCGATGCCTTCGAGGCCGCCTTCACGTCCCAGCCCGGACTGCTTGACGCCGCCGAACGGTGCGGCGGCATTGGAGATGACACCGGCGTTCAGGCCGAGCATGCCGGTCTCGAGCCGTTCGCCCATCCGGATGCCGCGGTTCAGGTCGCGCGTGAAGACGTACGCCACCAGACCGTATTCGGTGTTGTTGGCCAGGCGGACGGCTTCGTCCTCGGTGCCGAAGGTGATGATCGGGGCGACGGGGCCGAAGATTTCCTCGGACAGGATCCGCGTGCCTTCGGTGACGCCGGTGAGGATGGTGGGCGGGTAGAAGTAGCCCGGGCCCTCGGCCGGGGCGCCGCCCAGGACAGCCTTGGCGCCGGAGGCCACGGCATCGGACACCAGCTCATGAACCTTATCCCGGCTCTTGGCATCGATCAGCGGACCCACTTTGGACTCCGGTTCGGTGCCCCGGGCGGTGGTCATCTCACCCATTTTCGCGGCGAACTTCTGGGCAAATTCGTCGGCGACGGACTCGTGGACGATGAACCGGTTCGCCGCGGTGCAGGCTTCGCCCATGTTCCGCAGCTTCGCCAGCATGGCACCGGCGACGGCGGCGTCCAGGTCCGCGTCCTCGAACACCACAAACGGGGCGTTGCCACCGAGTTCCATGGAGGTCCGCAGGACGGTCTCGGACGCGTCGGCGAGCAGGCGCCGGCCCACCTCGGTGGAGCCCGTGAACGAGAGTTTGCGCAGGCGCTGGTCCTTGATCAGCGGGCCGGTGGTGGCCCCTGCCGTGGACGTGGGGATGACGTTCAGGACTCCGGCCGGCAGGCCGGCCTCCTGCATGACTGCCGCGAACAGCTGCGAGGTCAGCGGCGTGAGGTTGGCCGACTTCAGCACCATGGTGCAGCCGGCCGCGACAGCAGGGGCGATCTTGCGCGTGGCCATGGCCAGCGGGAAGTTCCACGGCGTGATCAGCAGGCACGGGCCCACCGGCTTCTTGGTGACCAGCAGGCGGGACTTGCCATCGGGCGAGACCGAGTAGCGGCCAAACGCACGGACAGCTTCCTCGGAGAACCAGCGCAGGAACTCGGCGCCATAGGCGACCTCGCCGCGGGCCTCGGCCAGCGGTTTGCCCATTTCCATGGTCATCAGCAGCGCGAAGTCCTCGGCACGGGCCGTAACCATCTCAAAGGCACGGCGCAGGATTTCGCCGCGTTCACGGGCCGGGACCTTCGCCCACGATTCCTGCGCTGCGGCGGCCGCGTCCAAAGCAGCTTTGCCGTCTTCGGCGCCGGCGTCAGCGATGCTGAGGAGCACCTTGCCCGTGGCGGGGTCCTCGACGTCGAATGTCTTGCCTGACGCCGCCGGGCGCCATTCGCCGTTGATCAGCAATCCGGTGGGAACAGAGGCCAGCAGTGCGATTTCGCGCTCCGCGGTAACAGCTGGCTGTGCGGTGACAGTCACGGTGACTCCCTCGTCAGTAAGGTTTGGTTCAGCCTTGGCGCAGGGCCTGGGCGGCCTGCCGTTTGGCTGATTTACTGTCACACTACTGCCGCGGCCGCCAGAGGGTCTACGCCTGGACGCACTGCTGAAGCGAGATTTCGTTGTGCAGCTGCACAGCTGGCCTTTAGTACGCTCAGCGTGCCGCGAGGACCGCCGAGTACAGCTCCCGCTTGCTGACGCGGACGTCCTCGGCTACGGCGGCCACGGCTTCCTTGAGCCGGATTCCCTGGGCCACCAGCTCGTTGACGGCCGCCACGTGGTCCTCGGGGGTGCCCGGCGCCTGCTCAGGGGCGCCGCCCAGCACCACGGCAATCTCGCCGCGCACCTCGTTGCCTTCGGCCCACAGCAACAGTTCCCCGACCGTCCCGCGGATAACTTCCTCGTAGGTCTTGGTCAGTTCCCGGCAGACGGCGATCCGCCGCTCGGCACCGAAACGCTCGCGCAGGGCCCGCAGCATCGATTCCAGCCGGTGCGGGGCCTCAAAAAACACCATGGTCCGGCGTTCGGCCGAAAGGTCCGCCAACCGCGAGGCCCGTTCGCCGGCTTTCCGGGGCAGGAATCCCTCAAAACAGAAGCGGTCGGTGGGCAGACCGGACAGTGCCAGGGCGGTCAGTACCGCGGACGGGCCAGGGACGGCGGTCACGGTGAGTCCGGCTGCCACAGCGCCTTCCACCAGCCTGAACCCCGGGTCCGAGACCGAAGGCATGCCGGCGTCTGTGACCATGACCAGGGTTTTGCCGGACCGGACGTGCTCCAGCAGTTCCGCGGTCTTGGTGGCCTCGTTGTGCTCGTGGTAGCTGATGACCCGCCCGGCGACGGTGACTCCGAGGCTCTGGACAAGGCGGTGCAGGCGCCTGGTGTCTTCGGCGGCCACGATGTCCGCCGTCCCCAGGAGCTCGATCAGGCGGGCCGACGCGTCTCCCGTATTCCCGATGGGCGTTGCCGCCAGTACAATCCGGCCCGGCCCCGTGGCGACGGGTGCCGCTGCAGCCGGGTCCGCTGCCACGTGAACCTCTGTCTCTGGCTCCTCCCCGGCGGCAAGGGAAGGTTCTGCGGGGCGGGAATCGGCGAAGGTGCTGGGGTTAGGGTCCACTCCCCCAGCGTACTGCTGGCCGGCGGCCCAAGCTGCAAAAGGTAGCATGGGGCTCGTGACGCAGACCTCCATGCGGCCTGCCGAGGCCGTCCAGACCATCGCGCCGGCACGAGGCCCGTGGATCGCCCGTCCGGCGGAGGCCTTCTCTGCCACAGCCCTCCGCGAGCGCCTGAACGGCAGCACGCGCAGCTGGCGGGATTACCCGCCGTCGCTGCGTCTCTGGTTCTGGCTGGTGCCCGCCCTGACCTCCGTGATCGGCGGCGTCCTCCGCTTTGTCCGGCTGGACACGCCGCACAGCCTGGTCTTCGATGAAACGTACTACGTCAAGGACGCCTACTCCTACGTGGTCAGCGGCTACGAACGGGGCTGGCCGGACAAGGCCAACGACTCCTTCAACGCAGGCAACCCGGCCATCCTCCTGGACACTCCCGAGTACGTGGTCCATCCGCCCGTGGGCAAGTGGATGATCGCCGGCGGCATGTGGCTCTTCGGAGCCGATAATCCGTTCGGCTGGCGGTTCGCGGCCGCACTGACCGGAACCCTGTCCATCCTGCTGCTCACGCTGATTGCACTGAAACTGTTCCGCTCAGTGCCGCTGGCTGCCGCCGCGGGCCTGCTGCTCGCCGTCGACGGCCACCACCTGGTGATGTCGCGGACATCCCTCCTGGATATCTTCCTGATGTTCTGGCTCCTGGCGGCCTTCGGGGCTTTGCTGCTGGACCGCGATGACGGACGACGGCGGCTGGCCGCACGGCTCGGACGGCTCGCGGCCGCGTCCCGGAACGCTCGGCCCGCAGCCAGCCAACTGCTGGCGGGACCGTGGCTGGGGATCCGCTGGTGGCGTCTCGCCGCGGGCGTGTGCATGGGACTCGCCATAGGCACCAAATGGTCGGGCCTGTTTTTCCTCGCCGGCTTCGGCGTGCTGACGGTCCTGTGGGACCTCAACGCACGGCGCGTCGCGGGAATCCGCGGCTGGGTCAGCGGCGGAATCATCAAGGATGGACTGCCTGCCTTTGCCAGCATGGTTCCGGTTGCGGCGGTGGTCTACACCGCCACCTGGACGGGCTGGTTCCGTTCCGAGGGCGCCTACTTCCGGAGGTGGGCCCAGAGCAACCCCTCAGCGGAGTGGGGCTGGCTGCCGGACTCCCTGCGTTCGCTGGCGCACTACCATCTGGAGGCGTACAAGTTCCACCAGGGACTGGGCTCCGAACACCCGTACGAGGCAAGCGCCTGGAGTTGGCTGGTGATGGGCCGGCCGACGTCGTTCTTCTACCAGAAGCCGGAGCAGGGCGCCCCGGGATGCGACGTGCCCAACTGCGCCTCCGCCATTCTCTCGGTGGGGAACCCGATGATCTGGTGGGGAGCGGCCATCTCGCTGGTGGTCCTGCTGTTCTGGTGGGCCGGGCGCCGGGACTGGCGCGCAGGGGCGATCCTTGCGGGCGTGGGCGCCGGCTACCTGCCGTGGTTCCTGTACCCGGAGCGGACCATGTTTTTCTTTTACGCCGTCTCCTTTGAGCCCTTCCTGGTGCTCGCGCTGGTGTATTGCCTGGGCCTCGTCCTGGGCCGGGACACCGACCCGCTCTGGCGCCGGCGGGCCGGTGTTTACCTGGTGGCACTCTTCGTCGCCGGGGCAGTCCTGTTGTCCGCATTTTTCTACCCGGTGTGGACCGCGGAGACCATCCCCTATCAGGAATGGCGCTACCGGATGTGGATGCCGTCCTGGATCTAAGGCAGGATTGCATGAAACCCTGACCAGCCGCGAACTGCGTTGAGGCAGCGGAACGGAGACGCCCCCGTGCGAGAAGCGAGCACAAACCTCCTGGTGGAGCTGGAGCCCGGCAGCAATGTCACCGATCTCCTGCGCCAGCGGGAAGCCGCCAACCCGGCCCACGCCCTCTACGCGCGCAAAGGCCCCAACGGCTGGACCGACGTTCCGGCGCAAAAATTCCTGCACGATGTCTGTGCCCTCGCCAAAGGACTGATCGCCGGCGGCCTGGAGCCCGGCGACACCGTGGCCGTCATGTCCGCCACCCGCTACGAGTGGGCCCTGGTGGACTTCGCCATCTGGTTTGCCGGCGGCGTGAGCGTCCCCATCGACGAGACCTCAACCCCCGGCCAGATGGAGTGGATCCTGCACGACGCCGGCGCGCGCCGCGTGTTCGCGCAGGACCGCGGCAAGGTGTCGCTTATTACAGGCATCATGGAGTCTTCCATCCTGCTCAAGGACCGGCTGGTCCCCGTGGTGAGGATGGATGACGACGACGACGCCCCGAACCTCGCCAGCCTCTCGGCTGCCGGAATGGGCGTCACGGACGCCGAGCTGGAACGCCACCGCTCCGCCGCGGGCCTGGACGACGTCGCGTCCCTGGCCTACACGTCCGGCACCACCGGACGGCCCAAAGGCTGCGTGATCACCCACGGCAACTTTGCACTCGTGGCCGTCAACGTCGTCGCCTTTCTCCCGGAGATCCTCAAGGGGCAGAATGCGCGCACCCTGATGTTCCTGCCGCTGGCCAATGTGCTCGCCCGCGCCGCCCAGGTGGCGTGCCTCCATGCGGGCGCCACCCTGGGACACGTCAGCCGTCCTGCTGATCTGCGGGCGAATCTGGGCACGTTCAAACCCACGTTCCTCCTGGCGGTGCCCCGGATCTTCGAGAAGGTCCGGGCGGACGCCGCGCACCAGGCTGCCGGGTCCGGGAACGCGGGGATCTTCAGGGCAGCGTCAGCCGCCGCCGTCCGTTTCTCCACGGCACAGGACACCGTCGCCCGCGGCGGGGGCAGCGGACCAGGGCTGGCGTTGCGGGCGCGGCACGCCGTCTTTGACCGCCTGGTGTACCCGAAGCTCCGCCAGCTCCTTGGTGGCCGGGTCCGTTACGCGGTATCGGCGGCCGGCCCCCTGGCACCTGAGGACGCGCACTTCTTCCGGGGCGCCGGGATCCCGGTCCTTGAGGGCTACGGGCTGAGCGAGACAACCGCCCCCTGTACGGCCAACACGCCCGCCCGGACCAGGGTGGGCAGCGTGGGCGTCCCCCTGCCGGGCACCACCATCCGGGTGGCCGAGGACGGCGAAGTGCTGGTCAAGGGGATCGGCGTGTTCAAGGGTTACCACGCCAACGAAGCGGCCACCGCAGAGGCCTTTGTGGACGGGTTCTTCCGTACCGGGGACCTCGGCGAGCTGGACCGGGAGGGCTTCCTGACCATCACCGGCCGCAAGAACCTGCCCGCCAAAATAAACGGCTGAGCACGTGCAGTTGCTTGGGGCTACGCCTCAGCGGCTATCGGCTCATCCTTGGCCAGGCCGCGACGACGGCGGGTGGGCCAAGTGAGGATGAGCGTTACCAGGGACACCAGGAGGACCAGCGCGGCGATGACAATACCGGCATCGATCCAGAACTGGCCCGGGAACAGCCTGATCAGCGTGTCTTCAAGGGCAAACGTCCAGGAACCGCTGGCGAAGAAGATCCGGTGGAATTCGGTGAAGAACTGCTGCCAGCCGAGCACGGCCAATGCGCCGAGGCCCAGAATGATCGCCAGCGCAACAATGGATCCCGCGAAGAGTCCGCGGCGCACACCGCCGGTGCTGCGGCGGCGCAGGTAGGCGATGGCCACGAGGCTGAGGACGATCAGGAGTGCTCCCCCGCCAAACGCGGAAAGGATGACAACTTTTACGTCCGCCATGTGGCCGACTTCGCCGTCCTTGAAAAGGTCCCCGCCACTGCGATTGACCAGATCACCCAGATACCGCGGCCCCGCCCAGTTGCTGAGGTAGTCAACCGCGTAGGAACCGTACGTCATCCGGTCGTCGGTGCTGAACCCGTACCCGTCGCCCGGGAACCCGGGCCTGTTGTACTCGGCCCACAGGAACAGCGGGCTGGTGACCGCACGGACGGCCAGCACGAGCAGGATCACCGGGTAGAAAAGGGCCAGCAGGACTTGCCAGATGCGCGGGGCCACGGGCTTGGCGTTGGCTGCGCTTTCGCGCTCCGCGTTGCGGCGCTCCACTTCCTCCTGCGGCGGACGGACCTGCAGCGCTGACGTGGGCAGCGGCTCGCTGAAGTGGGCACCGTTTCGGGTGGCGCCCTGGGCGGACGGTTCTTTGCGGAGCGACTCTTCTACGGAAGGTACCGCGGCGGGAGGTTCGACGGCGGCCTCCGCGGCTTTGCGGCCGGCGCGGCTTTCGGGCTGGGTGACACCGCCCTGCCCGGCACCGGCGCTACGTGCTGGGGACACGTCGGGAGTGCTGGAGTCGGAGTCTTTCAGCCAGGCAAAAGCCGGCTCTTCCGAGTCCGACGAAGTATCCAGGTCCGGATCCGGCTGCGGCTCCGTGCGTTTGGCAGGGGTCGGCGAATTGTCGTTCACAGCAGCGTCACTTCCGTTGGGTTCCACGCCGCCGGCTCTGATCCGGGCAGCGCCGTGTATCTGATATCGAGCCTACCGCCCGCTCCTCCACAAGGGCGAGGAGCCACCCCGTCGCTCCCGGATTCATGCGGCGATTTCACTGTATCCAGCGTCGCCAGCCACCAAGTCGCCGCGTTCACCGGCGTCATAGGCCCGCCGTCCCCATATCAGGACGTAGCCCCAGTAGGCAGCCAGCACCGCCAGGCCGATGCCGATCTTGGCCCACACCGGAAGCGGGCTGGGCGTGACAAAACCTTCCACTAATCCGGAAACGAACAGCACCAGCACCAACCCCAGGGCCACGGTGATCAGCGACCTGCCTTCGTCCGCCACGGCACGTCCCCGCGTCCGTGGTCCCGGGGACACCATGGCCCAGAAGATCCTCAAGCCCGCCGCGCAGGCAATAAAAACAGCCGTCAGTTCCATCAGGCCATGCGGCAGGATGTAGCTGTAAAAGACATCCTGCCGGCCCACGGCGGCGAAAACTCCGGCGGCGATCCCGACGCCCTGGGCGTTCGTGAACAGGATCATGGGTACCCAGAAGCCGGTGATGCCCAGGGCCACCGCCTGCGCGCTGATCCAGGCATTGTTGGTCCAGACGGCCCCCGCAAACGAGGCCGCAGGATTTTCCGAATAGTAGCCAATGAAGTCTTTCTCGACGTACTGCCGGACCGCAGCCTCGGAGGCAACGGACCGCAGGGCCTCGGGGGACGTCCCGATCCAGAGCGCGTAGGCGCCGGCAACCAGGATAAATGCGGCGCCGCAGGCCACCGTCAGCCACCGCAGGCGGTACAAAGCCGCCGGCAGGGCAGCCACGAAGAACCGGGCCAGGTCCGCCATCACGTTGGACCGTGCGCCTGTGAAACGGGTCCGGGCCTGGGCCAGGGTGGCGGACAAGGAAGCCGACAGGCCGCTCTCCGGGGCAATCGACCGGATGAAGGAAAGGTGGGCCGACGTCGACTGGTAAAGGCGCAGCAGTTCATCGGCCTCTTCGCCGCTGAGGCGCCGCTTATGGGCGAGCTGGTGCAGCCTTGACCACTTGTCCCCGTTGGCGGCGGAGAAGGCATCCATATCCACGGCAACAGCCTAGCCGCCATAGACTGTGAAGGTCCGCAGGATGGCTGACCAGGGATTGGGGTATCCGCTTGAGTTCGATAATCACCGGCGAGGCCGTTGTCCTGGAACTGCGCCCCGCATCCTTCGCCGCCCGTGCCCTTGGCCTGCTGCTGGATGTCCTGTTCAACATCATCCTGCTGGTCCTGATCCTGCTGGGCGTCGCAGCCGCCGGCCAGGACCTTGACGAGGCAGCAATGCGGGCGCTGACGCTGGTGAGCGTGGTCTTCTGCTTCGTGATTGTCCCGGTAGCCGTGGAGACCCTCACCCGGGGGCTCTCGCTCGGAAAACTGGCGACCGGCCTGCGTGTGGTCAGGGACGACGGCGGCGCCATCCGGTTCCGCCACGCCGTGATCCGGGGGCTGACTGGATTCCTGGAAATCTACCTCACCCTGGGTGGCCTCGCCATCGGCGTCGCCCTCTTCAACAGCCGCTCCAAGCGGCTGGGTGACATCCTTGCCGGCACGTATGCGCTGCGCCGCCGCGTGCCGGCAGAGGTACCGGTCCGCGTCTTTGTTCCCCCACAGCTTCAGGGCTGGGCCACAGCTGCGGACATCGGCCGGATCCCGGATGCGACCGCACGGCAGGCCGCCCAATTCATCCGGCAGGCCGGACGCATGTCACCGCTGTCCGCCGCCGGAATGGCAGCGTCGATCGCCACGGAACTGGCCGGGCATGTGGCCCCTCCGCCG
Source organism: Pseudarthrobacter raffinosi (assembly GCF_023913835.1). Taxonomy (NCBI): domain Bacteria; kingdom Bacillati; phylum Actinomycetota; class Actinomycetes; order Micrococcales; family Micrococcaceae; genus Pseudarthrobacter; species Pseudarthrobacter raffinosi. The sequence goes on from NZ_JAMXBG010000003.1 coordinate 277,176, forward strand.
CCCCCGGGAACCAGCCCGGACCAGTACCTGGCGGCCGTCACCGCCGAACGCCGTCACCGTGAACTCGCGCGGCTGCAGCAGGCCCGGCGCCGGAACGCGGCCACGGCGGAGCGGTTGGACCGCCTGCCGTTCGGGCCATAGGCCTTAACCTCGTCCTGGTCCTGGGCCAAACGGTGCTTAGTTGTTGTACTCCGCCCAGGGGATGTTCCAGTCGCCATAGCCGTCGTCGACGGCGGCGTAGTCGCCTTCGGTGTTGATGATCTGAACCACATCGCCGGTGGTCATGTTCTCAAATACCCAGGCGGCGCCGTCGGGAGCGAATCCGATGCAGCCGTGCGATACGTTCGTGTTGCCGATGAAGGGGTAGGCGGACTCCAGCGCCTGGTGGATGTAGGCGCCGCTCAGGGTGAGGCGGATGGCATACTCCACGTCCACTTCGCCGTAGTAGGCCGGATCGCCGGGCTTGAGTCCGATGCTGGCCGCCCGGAAGCGGTCATAGCGGTTCTTTTCCATCAGAACCGCGTAGCCGCGCGCTGACGGGAAGCGCTGATCGCCCATGCTGACCGGGAGGGTTTTCACTACCTGGTCATTAACGCTGAGCGTGAAAGTGTGTGCGGCGGCATCGGCGATAGCCACCCGCTTGTCACCGAAATTCACGGTGACCTTTTTGTTGAAGTTGGCAATCTGGCCGTTGCCGAGGTCCACGCCGAAAAGCTGCATGTCCATGGTGACGGTGGAGTTCGCCGCCCAGAAGGCTTCCGGGCGGTACCGGACCATGGTGTCGCTGAACCAGTGGAAGGCCCCGGCCTGCCCTGCGCTGGAGGTGATTTTGATGGCCATTTCCACGGCATCCCGGTTGACCACCGGTTCGCTGAAGATGACCTGCAGCGGCTGGCCCACGCCAACCTTCATCCCGTCCAGCGGGTAGATGGCAGCATCCGCCTCGTGCGTGCTCGAAACCGTACTGAACGAGTTTGTTGTGTTGGTATCCCGTCCCGCCCCGTCAGTGACCACATACGAGTAGCTGTACTCGGTGTTGAATTTCAGCGGGTCTGTCGCTGTCCAGGTGCTGCCGTCCCCTGCAAAGGTGCCGTGGACTACTTCGCCGGCGGTGCTGGTCAGCGTGACGCTCTCGATCCTGCCGTTGCCCACCTTAAGCGACACCGGCATTGCCGGGTTCACCTGGTTTGCGGCGTTGGCTGGCGTGACGTCCACCTTGGCCGGGGCCACCACGGGCGATGCGACGCCCGGCACGGACCGGACTGCCGAGCTGGCTTCGGACTCCAGGCCACCGCGCGCAAAACCCGGCGCGACGGCGGCGAAGACGCCGCCCGTTGCGGCAAGGACACACACGGCTGCCACCAAGAGAATTTTCTTGGCGGTCCCCCGCCGGCGTGGCTTAACAACAGGTTCCATAGTCCGATCTTAATGCTTGGACATAACAGCCCCGGGCGTGGTCTGCACCCGGGGCATCACACGTCAGTAACGATAGTGCTCGGGCTTGTACGGTCCGGCGATGTCCAGGTCCAGGTAGTCGGCCTGTTCCTTGGAGAGTTCCGTAAGCTCCACGTCGAGGGCGTCGAGGTGCAGGCGGGCAACCTTTTCGTCCAGGATCTTAGGCAGGACATAGACCTGGTTGCTGTATTCGCGTTCGCCTTCGGGCTGGTCCCGCTTGGTCCACAGCTCGATCTGGGCGATGGTCTGGTTGGCGAATGAGTTGCTCATCACAAAGGACGGGTGGCCGGTGGCGTTGCCCAGATTCAACAGGCGTCCCTCGGACAGGACGATGATGGAGCGCTCTTCGGCGGTCCCGGCGTCGAGCACCCACTCATGCACCTGCGGCTTGATCTCCACCTTCTTAATGCCGGGGATCCGCGCCAGACCGGCCATGTCGATCTCGTTATCGAAGTGGCCGATGTTGCCCACGATGGCTTTGTCACGCATGCCGGCCATGTGTTCGGCCAGGATGACGTCCTTGTTCCCTGTGGTGGTGATGAAGATGTGGCCTTGGCTCAGCACCGACTCCAGCTTGGCCACCTGGTAGCCGTCCATGGCTGCCTGGAGGGCACAGATGGGGTCGATCTCTGTGACGATGACGCGGGAACCCTGGCCGCGGAATGCCTCTGCGGCTCCCTTGCCGACGTCGCCATAACCGCAGACGACGGCCACCTTGCCGCCCATCAGCACGTCGGTGGCGCGGTTGATGCCGTCAGGCAGCGAATGGCGGATGCCGTACTTGTTGTCGAACTTGCTCTTGGTGACCGAGTCGTTGACGTTGATGGCCGGGAACAGCAGCTTGCCCTGTTCAGCCAGCTGGTAGAGGCGGTGCACGCCGGTGGTGGTTTCCTCGGTGACGCCGCGCAGGCTGGCCCCGATCCGGGTCCACCGCTGCGGGTCTTCCTGCAGCGAGGCGCGCAGCACGTCCAGGAAGATCCTGCCTTCCTCGGACTCGTCTTCGCCTGCCGCCGGTACAGCGCCGGCAGCTTCGAACTCAACGCCCTTGTGGACCAGCATGGTGGCGTCGCCGCCGTCGTCCAGGATCATGTTCGGGCCGAGCTCCGGATCGGTGTCCGCGCCGGGCCAGGCCAGGATCTGCTGTGCAGTCCACCAGTATTCCTCCAGCGTCTCGCCCTTCCAGGCGAACACCGGGACACCCTGCGGGTCCTCGACCGTTCCCGTGCCCACCACGACGGCTGCAGCGGCATCGTCCTGGGTGGAAAAGATGTTGCAGGAGGCCCAGCGGACCTCGGCACCGAGGGCCGTGAGGGTTTCGATCAGGACGGCAGTCTGGACCGTCATGTGAAGGGATCCGGCGATCCGGGCGCCCTTCAGCGGCTGGGTGGGTCCGAACTCCTTGCGGAGTGACATCAGGCCTGGCATCTCGTGCTCGGCCAGGCGGATCTGGTGGCGGCCGGCTTCGGCCAGCGAGATGTCGGCTACCTTGTAGTCAAATGTCATGGGGTTCCTTTGCTTTTGTCCGACGGCGGCGACGGCGTTGAAGCCTCTGCGCGAAAGTCGACCGCTGGTGGTGGTACGTGTTGTCCAGGCGTTGCCTAGGCAGTAGCTGCGGTTTTGTCCGTGGCGGGGCTTGGGTCCGTGGCCGGCCGGACGGCGTGATCGTGCTGGTCCGAGCCGGCAGCCGTGGCGGCCTGGAGAAGTTCCGGCGGCAGCAGCAGCGGGATACCGTCCTCGATCGGGTAGCGCAGCTTAACGCCCGAATCTCCCGCCGCCGTCGACACAAGCTCTTCGCCTTCCTGGACAAGGGGCGATCCGGTCACGGGACAGCGGAGGACGGACAACAGTTCAGGACTGATCTTTGGCATGATTGGTGCTCCCGACAGGGGCGCGTTCGCGCCGTTGGCTGACTGATTAGCAGGTTCCAGCCTACCGCCAGATCCGCCTCAGGAAGGTTCGCGCAGGACGCGCAGATGCCCCCGGCGGACACCTTCGGTGCCGGCCGGGGCCTCCAGCGCTGAATGCGAGCCACGCTGACCCGGCGTGGTCTGCGACTTGGGCGGCTGGGCCGCTGCTTCGCGGACCGCGTTGGCGAGGGCCAGGAGGTCGTCCGGTCCGGGCTGCTGCGGGCTTGTGGGCATCGCCAAGCGAAGCACTTCCCAGCCGCGGGGCACCGTCAGCGACCCGGCGTGCTGCTCGCACAAATCGTAACAATGCGGCTCGGCGTAGGTGGCAAGCGGACCCAGGACGGCGGTGGAGTCGGCATAGACGTACGTCAAAGTTGCCACCGCCGACTGACGGCAGGCTGACCTTGAACATTGACGGATAGCTACCACGACATCACAGACTACTCCGTATCCCAACTTGTTCGGAGTATTTGCCGAATCGGCGCCGCGCCTTGGCGCGAAAACCGGGGTTATGTCGCGTAATTCTGCGCCCGGGTTTACAGTCAAGGTATGCAGTCATCGAACCATGATTCAGCTTTTACGGTCCGTTTGGCTGACCCGGATGACCGCGCCGCAGAAACGGGTTCGGGTTCGCCCGGCCGAAGCTTTGCGATGCGCCGCCGGAACCGCCACGGTCGCGGCCTGCGCGGGGAGCTGGTGTTGCCAACGCACCCCGGTTACAGGACACGGTCGGACCGCTTTGACGACATGGTGCTGGATTCCGCGCAGCGGCTCCACGACATCTGGGGCAAAACGCTCGACGGCGTCCGGTTTGCCGTCGACGAAATACCCCCGCAGCTGGAGCAACTGGTGGCCGACGCCGCACCGCCTCCCATGGGCGCCTACACTCCCGCCACGGCAGAGGAAGGCCCGGTGATCACCCTGTACCGCCGGGTAGTTGAGCAGGGTTGCGCCAGCCGGGAGGAACTCCAGGACCTGGTGCACGACGTCGTCGTGGAACACACCGCCGAAATGCTCGGCGTAGCGCCGGAAACCCTGGATCCGGTCTACCGCCGCCGGTACTGACGCCGCCGGTACTGTCCTGTCAGTACCCCAGGGAGACCGGCACCTTTTCCTGCCCTGAAGCCGCCGGCGTGAAGGCGACCGTGGAGATGTCGTCCCGGCCGTCCTGCTGCAGGAGCAGCGCGCCGTAGGCAGCGTCACCTGACGCGGAGACAACGTACGCCACCACTACCGACTCGTCCACCTTCTCGGGGACCTTGATGGACGTTGTGGTGCCGCCGGCGACGTCGGCAGTGGCGGCCGCGCGGATCTTGCCGTCCGCGGTGATGGCAGCGTAGGAGACCGTGGCCCGGTTCTCGAGGACGCCGAACACGAGGGTTCGGTCACCGCCATGGGGCACGGGCACCACATGCTGGCTTCCCAGCCGGACACCGGAGGCAGCCCAGGCGACGTCCGAGGCCTTCTCGTTCGTGACGCCCCGGGTGACGCGGGTTGCGGCCACAAATGACACGTCCGAACTGGTGGACACCGTGTAGTGGCCGGCGGGGACGCCAGCCAGGGAAATCTCGGTGACGGACCCGGCTTTTGCCGTGACAACGCCGCCGCCGGGGAGGGCTTTCTGGCCGTCCCGGCCGAAGAGCTTGACCTCCACTACCGCGTCCGACGGTCCCGGAACCGTGATGGCCAGCGCGGGGCCGGCGTCGTTGAAGCCGCTGTTTCCCGTCAATGCGGAGATCGCGCCGGCGTCTTGGATGTCCACTCCGGTCATGACCTGCCGTGCGGCAGGTGCGGCGCCCGGAGCAATGAAGTCGACGCCGCCGGGCGTCAGTCCCCTCAGGACACTCTGCTGGATAGACGCGGCCACCGGACCGCCGGCGCTCCGGACATGGACGGTGAGCTGGGCTTCACCAGGGGCCAGGCCAGCCAGCACGATTGAGCGGGTACCTCCCGGCGCGACCAGCAGCCCCCTGCTGCCCGGGGCCCGGATCTGACCCTTGCTGCCGAAGAGCTCCAGGCTGACGGTGGCAGGTGTGCTTGAGGCGTTGCTGAGGACAAGAAGGGAGGTGCGGCCCACGGTGGTGCTGGCACCGGACAGCCAGAGGTCGTTGGCGGGCGGCTGGCAATTGGCAGCCGCCGAGCCCTGCAAGTCACCGTCGGTGGCGGTGAATCTCATAAGCCCGGCGGCTGAGGGCTTCTGGCCTGCCTGGGCGTCGGCGCTCAGGAAGCTGGCATCATCCACACTGTGCCCGGCGACGACGCCGGCGGTCAGGTCCTGGGGACCTGTCCCCTGGCCGGGCTGGCTGCCGTCCTTGGCGATCTCGACGGCGGGCGTCCCGTCAAGGGCGGCGAGCCTGCTGCCGGGGAGGACACCGCCGGGGGCGCTCAGGACGGCGCCCGTGACAGCGCTCTTGGCGGTCGCGGATTCGGGGCTGAACTGGGGGTCGGTGCCCGCCTCTGTTCCTTCGAGCAGGCGGGCCGGGCCAGGACATACCCCCGTGCTGGCGCCTGCGGGAACTGCAGCCAGCACGGCCGGGATGCTGCGGCTCCCCGCCGGCTGCGGGGCGACCGAGGAGGCTGCGAGTCCCGCGCCGGCTGTGGCCACAATCGCCACGGCCGAGACCAGGCCTGCCAGCATCTGCTTGCGAGGGGTCCTGCGGGCTGCGTCCTTATGCATTCTGATGTTCCTTACGCAAAGATCCCTCGTCCCTCGAGAGCCCTGTGTTGGGCCGGCGCGCGGGCATGGGAATGGCGAGCATCACAGTGAGTCCTATCACCGTGATCTGTGCGATTCCGGACCAGAGGGCCCACGGGGTGTCGTAGCGGATGGTCAGCTGGCCGGCGGTGGCAGGCAAGGTAAAGGCCTGGGCCGAGCCGGATGTTGTGGCAGTGAGCTTCCGCCCGTCGAACCAGGCGCTCCAGCCCGGGTCAGCCCGTTCGGCGAGCACCACCAGCCGCCCCTCCGGTCCCTCGGCGACGGGGGTGTCGACGTCGTCGTATTTGGAGGGCACCAGTGCCACAGTGGCGCCGGTGCCGTCCACGATCCTGACGCGATGGGGTACGTCGGCGGGCTGCAGTACCGGCGGGTTCAGCGGCGTGATCCGCCAGAGCCAGCCGACATCCGTCTGGCCGACGGCAACGAGCCCCGGAACTGCGTCCATCCTGCTGGCCGTGAGCTGGGCGGCGGTATCTGCCGAGCGCAGCACCACGAATCCGGCACCAAGGCGCTCGAGCTCGGGACGGGGGTCCACGCCTTGGCCGGCCACCAGCGTGGCCACCACGCTGCGGATGGACGCCGTGACGTCGTCGTCCTCCCTGACCGTCTCCTGGTCGGGCGCGCCCAGGATGTTCCGGGCGGCGGCAATCGTTGACAAGCTGTCCAGGGTGGTCCCGGCGCCACGCATCAGGGCCGCGTCAAAGGAGCCGTTCTCCTGGGTGCCGATCAGCAGCGTGCGTGTCTGCTCCGGTCCGGTGCCACGGTCTATGGCGGTGGCGGGAAGCGTCCTGGCGCTGCCTGGCTGCACCAGCCGTGGCGTTCCCAGCGCGGGCCCTGCCGGCACGTCGGCCGGGAGTGCAACGGCTGAGGAACGTAGCAGGTTCTGGGCCGACCACACCGCCATGCCGGCCAGCGGACCGGCCAGCAGCACCACCATGGCAAGGGCCGTCGCGGAGCGAAGGGCCACGTTGCGCCGAATACTGGGCGAGGCTGCCCGGTCCGCGGCATCAAGCAAACGCTCGGCACCAATCAGGGCGGCTCCGAGCAGGGCGAACCCTGCGGCGGAGACGGCTGGTCCGGTGAACGGGGTCACGAGGGTGTCGGCAGTTGCGCCGGTGGCAACGTGCCCTGCGAGCCGGCCACCGGCGAAGATCACCAGAGCCGCCACCCAGAGAACACGTGCTGTCCTGCTGCGCATACCCGGGAGGAACAGGGCGGCAACGGCAAGCAGCAGGACGGGAACGGCCAGCAGAAATGCGAGCACGAGTGCCCATGGGATCGCCTGGCCGCTGAAGAACGGAAGGCCGGACAGGCCACCGTCGGCGGAGAACAGCAGCGGCTGGCCCAGGAACTGCTGCCACAGCGGGGCCGCCTCGAATCCCAGCGGAACACCGGGGTCTGCCAGCAATGCCCGCGGCCGGTCGATAACGGACAGCCCGAAGGGAAGAAAGAGCGCGGCGCTGGGCAAAAGAGCCCACCACACGGTGCGGCCACGACGGCCAAGCATCAGCCCGCAGAGCACAATAACCACAACGGCCGGGACTAGCAGTGAAGGCGCCGACGCGGTCACAACACCCAGCGTCAACCCTGCGGCGGCGGCAGCAGTCCAGGACGGCATGCCGTTGATCCCAGGCCGTGCGGGTGGTTTTTCGGTGAAACGCCCGTCACCCGGGGACGGGACAATGAACCGTCCGTGGCCCACAGCGGACCCGGTGGCACGCAGGAGTGCCAGGACGAGCAGCGGGATCATGATGTGGGCCACCAAGGCACCGGCCCGGCCCTGGTTCAGTGCTATCTGCAAGGCAGGAGCGGCCGCCCAGAAGAGTGCGGCAACGAGGCGGAAGCGGCGCCGGATGGTCAGGCCCCCGGCCGCAAACCATGCGGTCAGGCCGGAAAGCGGGGCGGCGAGCAGCAGGAGCCAGGCCATGGCCGCGTTGGCGTCTCCCCCGCCGAGCAGGCCAAGGATCCACAGCACATAGCCGAAGGGGTCGCCCTTGCCCGGAAGCCCTGCCCCCAGGCTGATCCACCAGCTGGAGGCGTGGTGCCAGATTTCGCCAAGGGTGGAGGACACCGGAATGAGGCCTCCACCGGAAACAGCGTCGGCCCGGAACATCCCGCTGAGCGCTGTGAGGGAAGCTGCGGACGCGATGATGATGGCGGCGATGGCGCCTGTCCCCACCCATCCCCGTTCGGTGGTGGTCAGGGCAGCGAAGTCATCCGATGAGTCCCCCGTGGGCTGGTCCGCCAGGGGGTCATGGACAAGGCCATCGGCCGTGGAGTTGTCGGCGCCCAGGGCTTCCATCAGGGAGCGGCGGTGGTTCCAGACTTCACGCCGTGGCGTCTGCAGCTTCTTGATGACGGACCGCCGGATCCGTCGGCTGTTTGCCGCGGTCCGGCGGGCCTTTGCCACGGCACCGGGCCGGGCCAGGGCAGCGAATGTGGCCACAAGCTGGGAGAAACCGTGCCCGGGATCCTTGACCGCAATGCTGAGCACGAGTTTGAACATGCTGCCAAGCAGCGCACCGACCGCATGGATAGGCACCTTCCACAGCGGGGCGTGCTTGAGGCGCAGATGGACCTGGGCTTTTCGCGCCGCGGAAGCGTTTCCCTGGGCATGCGGCCGGTGGGCCACGTGGAACATCCGTGCAGTGGGAACTACCACCACGCGGTGCCCGGCGAGGCGGTTGCGCCAGCAGAAGTCGACGTCGTCGCCGGTGCCCGGCAGTGCGGGGTCGAAGCCCTTCAGGAGTTCCCAGATATCACGGCGGACCAGCATGCCGGCCGAGTTCACCGCAAACGCGTCGGTGCGGCCGTTGTACTGGCCCTGGTCCAGTTCGTCGGCATCGATCAGGGTAAGCCGCTCGGCCCAACGGCTGGTGGAGAGTCCGACGTCGATCAGCCGGCGTTCCGAGTGCCAGTCCAGTTGCTTGCAGCCGGCCACGGTCACGGATGGTGCGCGCTCCACCGCACTGAGGAGTTCGGCCAGCGCCTCCGGGGCCGGGGCCGCATCGTCGTGCAGCAGCCAGACCCACTCTGTGGCGGCGCGCTGGGACTGGCCTTCCCAGGGCGTGTGCTTGTTGAGCCCGGCGCGCACGGCGCCGCCCATGCCGCTCTTGCCGGGCGGAAAGGTGCTCACATTGGTTGCGCCGAAGGCCCGTTCCAGGAGGACGGCGGAGTCGTCGCGGGATCCGGTGTCCACTCCGATGAGGGAGTCCGCGGGCCGGGTCTGGTCCGCGAGGGCAGCCAGGGTTCTGGGGAGATAGGCACTGCCGTTGTGGGACACCACAACGGCAGTGACATGTACTTCCTGAAGAATTAGATTGCTCGCTTCCTTAGCCGCCGGCGCTCACGCTCGGAAAGGCCACCCCAAATGCCAAACCGTTCGTCGTTTGCCAACGCGTATTCCAGGCACTGCGACCGCACATTGCATGCACCGCAGACCTTCTTGGCGTCGCGCGTGGATCCGCCCTTCTCCGGGAAGAAGGCTTCCGGATCCGTTTGCGCGCACAATGCATCAGTCTGCCAGCCGAGTTCACCTTCGTCGTCGAAGTCCTGCCTGAACGGCAGTCCGATCCACACCGGCTGGGAACTTGTTCCCTGTGCCGGGGTGCGCAGTTCCATGGGCGGATCCAGGTCGTCATCGTCCTGGTCGTGTCCGCCGTCAAGGAGTGCTTCGTGCGCCGCCAGGAAGGCTGTGGCCTGGTCCTGGAGGGGGTCTTTGGTATTGCGATTGTAACGGTCCGCGGCGTCGGGATCCGCGGGATCGACGAACCAGTCGCTCGGCACCCCCCGTGCGCGGTATTTTGCCGTTGCCAGTCCGGCGACGACGGCATCTTCATGGATACGCTCTGCTTGCCCCACGGCGACCCTCCCCAAATGTTGCAGCCCTTGCCTGAATACTTGGACACTCGGTTGCGTGTCCGTATTTATGCAGTGACTTTCGATATCTAATTACACGCGTGTAACTAGTGGGGAGTCAAGCCGTGGACGGATAATAATCAACTTTCCGGGCCAATCCCGGTCACGCCACGCCCGGGAGTTTTCCGAAGGTCCGGCGCGCGGAGGCCCGGCAGTCCGCATCGGCGGCCAAAAGGTCCCGTTTCCGCTGAATAGCTGCCAAAAAATACAGGCGCAGCCCGATTAGACAAATAAGATGACAAACTCCTGTGAGTAACATCACAGCCCGGCCGGACCCGACCAGGACCCTTAGGGACTCGGTGCGCGGCATCCCTGCCAAGGACGCCCCACCGGGTCCGTGACAAGATAAAGCCATGAGCATCCCGGCGATAGATCTGATGACCTCCCTGCGTTCCGGCCACGCCACGTCGCCCCGCCTGACCTGGTACGGCCCGGACTCCGAGCGCGTGGAACTCTCCGGTCGTGTGCTGGACAACTGGGTGGCAAAAACCAGCAATCTGCTGCAGGACGAACTTGACGCCGAGCCCGGCATGCGACTGACTCTTGACCTGCCAGCCCACTGGAAGTCAATGATCTGGGCACTGGCCGCCTGGCAGCTGGGCATGGAAACAGTCCTGGGCGGCGGGGAGGCGGAGCTCCTGGTCACCGACAGGCCCGGAACCGTTGAGGGGCAGCACGACGCCGTTATCGCCGTCGCGCTGCCAGCCCTGGCGATGCGGTGGCCTGGTGACCTGCCTGCCGGAGTCATCGACTACGCCGCCGAGGTGCGCTCCCATGGTGACGTCTTTATGGCGCACACGGACCCTTCGGCGGCCGGCTGTGCCATTCGGGCTGGCGGAGGCCAGCGGCACATCCACGAAAGCCTGATCACTGGTTTTGCGGCGCCGCATGAGGAAGGCGTCAGGCTTCTGGTCCCGGCCTCTGAAGGGCTGGAGCCGGCGCTGGCGAACTCACTTGGCGCGTGGCACAACGGTGGTTCAGTGGTGCTGGCTCACGCCGATGTGGAGCTGACGGACAAGCTGCTGGCCGCAGAACGCATCCACGGCAAGTAGCTTTCCCGGCACGGCCGGGTTAGGGCCGCTGCCGGCGGCTTTCCGGTGAGTCTGCCTCCGGCTGCTCCCCGTGCTGGGCGACGGCAGCAGCGGCAGCTGCCTTCTCACGATGGTGCCGTTCGATGAGCTCGTGGTCGTGGGAGAACTCCGGCTCCTGATCCAGTTCTTCGTTGAAGACCCAGAACCGGTAAGCGAAGAAGCGGAAGATGGTGCCCAGGACCAGGCCCACGACGCTGCCGGCAATAAATAGCGAGGGCTTGTCGTTCAGGTCCAGGATGTATTTCGCGAACCAGACACAGCCTGAGGCGATCAGCAGTCCCACCAGGTTCATGACGGCGAACAGCGCGGCCTCACGGGCCACATTGGCCTGCTTGCGGTGTCTGAACGTCCAGTAACGGTTGGCAACCCACGAGAAGATGCTTGCCACGATGGTTGCCATCGCTTTGGCCCAGACCTCGCTGCCGTGCATCGGTCCGGTGAACAGCCAGATGAAGATGGCCGAGTCAATGACGAAGGCCACACCGCCCACGGCTCCGAACTTGGCCACTTCACGCCAAAATAGCGAGGCGAGCCCCCGGATACGATCTGCAAGTGCGCTAAACATGACCCTCCATGGCCGTCAGTTCATTGGGCCACACGGCCAGAGGTCTATTTTAGACCCGAAATCGGTGAACCCGCCCCACGCGGAGTGAAGGGTGATCGCGGAAATACCCGAAAAGCGGGCCCTTCGACGTCCCAAAGCCCGGATCCGGTGAGCTTTTCTGTAGGCTGGCATATGTGACTTTTCCAGTAATCGGCGTAGTTGGCGGCGGCCAACTCGCGCGCATGATGGCTCCGGCCGCTACCGCCCTTGGCTTTGAACTCCGTGTCCTGGCTGAGGCTGAGGACGTTTCAGCCGTGTCTGCTGTGTCCACTTCACCGGTGGGTGACTACAAGGACCTCCAGACTCTCCTCGACTTCGCGGCCGGCCTGGATGTCATGACGTTCGACCACGAACACGTCCCCACGGACCACCTCCGCGCGCTTTTGGCCGCCGGCGTGAATGTCCAGCCCGGTCCGGACGCCCTGCTTAATGCCCAGGACAAACTGGTGATGAGGGCTGCCATCGACAGCCTTGGGCTCCCAAACCCCATCTGGGCTGCTGTCGCTGACGTCGCCGCGCTCGTGGACTTCGGCGAAGAAACGGGTTGGCCGGTTGTCCTCAAGATGCCCCGCGGCGGCTACGACGGAAAGGGCGTGCGGATCATCGACTCCGCCGAGGCCGCCGAAGAGGCTGCTCCGTGGTTCGAGGCCATGAGCCCGCTCCTCGCCGAAGCCAAAGTTGAGTTCAGCCGCGAACTGTCCGCGCTGGTGGCGCGGACCCCGGGCGGCGAAGCGAGAGCCTGGCCGGTGGTGCACACTATCCAGGTGGACGGCGTCTGCGACGAAGTCATCGCCCCTGCCCTGGACATCCCCCTCGAGGTCGCCGCGGCTGCGGAAGACGCGGCACTGCGCGTCGCCACGGAACTGGGCGTCACCGGAGTCATGGCGGCGGAACTCTTTGAAACACCGGGCTCCGGCGTCGGCTTCCTGATCAACGAACTCGCGATGCGCCCCCACAACACCGGGCACTGGACCCAGGACGGTTCGGTTACCAGCCAGTTTGAGCAGCACCTGCGGGCGGTCCTGGACCTGCCGCTGGGTGCCACCGACATCCTGGGCCCGGTAGTGGTCATGAAAAACTTCCTGGGCGGCGACAACCAGGATCTGTTTTCCGCCTACCCGGCCGCCCTCGCCAGCGAGCCGGCCGCCAAGGTCCACTGCTACGGAAAATCAGTGCGTCCGGGACGCAAGATTGGCCATGTCAACCTCGTAGGGACCTCCACGGATGATGTGGACTCGGTCCGGCAACGCGCAACCCGGGTGGCGGCCATCATCCGCGACGGCCGGGTTCCCACCGAAGAATCAGCACGGATTTCCGAGGAGAACGCATGACCACCGAAACCACCACCGGCACCGTCCCCCGTCCCATCGTTGGGCTGGTCATGGGCTCAGACTCGGATTGGCCGGTCATGGAGGCCGCCGCGGATGCATTGGCTGAGTTCGGCATCCCCTTTGAAGCCGATGTGGTCTCCGCACACCGGATGCCCACCGAAATGATCCGGTACGGCCAGACCGCCCACGAACGCGGGCTGCGCGTCATCATCGCGGGCGCCGGCGGAGCTGCCCACCTTCCCGGCATGCTGGCAAGTGTGACTCCCTTGCCCGTTATTGGCGTCCCGGTCCCGCTTAAGACCCTGGACGGCATGGATTCCCTCCTCTCCATCGTGCAAATGCCTGCCGGCGTTCCCGTAGCCACCGTGTCCATTGCCGGTGCCCGGAACGCAGGCCTGCTAGCAGTCCGGATCCTCGCGTCGGGCACGGACGAACTGGCAGCCACGCTCCGTGCCGACCTCCTGGACTTCGCCCAGGAACTCAACGACGTCGCCACCCGCAAGGGAGCCAACCTCAGGCAGAAAGTCAGCGAAGTCTTCGCCGACGGCAATGGTGTTCTCCGGGGCAGCCGTTAAGGAACCGGACATGTCCAGAAGCGAACCGCAGCAGCCAGCAACCGGCAAGGTCATGACTGATCCCGTCCGGTATCCGACCAGCGCCTCAGCCCCCGTCCGGACCAAACGGGGCTTTGCCCTGGTCCTGATGACCCTTCTGGTGCCCGGCAGCGCCCAGATTGTGGCCGGCGACCGCAAGCTCGGCCGTATTGCCCTGCGCGTCACCCTGACCGCCTGGGCTTTGCTGGCGGTCACCCTGCTGCTGCTGGCCGTGAACCGGTCGCTCCTGATCAACATCCTCACCAATCAGTTTGCCTCGCTGGTGATCATCCTCGTCCTGGTGGCCCTGGCGCTCGGATGGGCGTTCCTGTTCATCAACACCCTCCGGCTGATCCGCCCCGTGCTGCTGGCACCGGCGGCGCGTCCCGCCGTCGGCATTGCCCTGGTCCTGGCCCTGGTCCTGAGCAGCGGCACCCTTGGGTATGCCGCGTACCTGCTGAACGTGAGCCGCAACGCCATCGGCAGCATCTTCGCGGGGGGACCAGAGATCGATCCCGTCGACGGCCGCTACAACTTCCTGATGATGGGCGGTGACGCCGGCGACGACCGTACAGGCAGGCGCCCGGACAGCCTGTCCGTACTCAGCGTGGACGCAAAGACCGGCCAGACAGCCATCATCTCCGTGCCACGCAACCTGCAGAACGCCCAGTTCAGCGAAGGCTCGCCCATGCGGGAGATCTACCCGGACGGCTACGACTGCGGCGACGCGTGCCTCATCAACGCCATCAACACCGAAGTGACCAACGAGCACGCGGACCTGTATCCGGGTGTAGCGGACCCCGGTGCGCAGGCCACCCTTGAGGCGGTATCGGGAACCCTCGGAATCACGGTCCAGGCCTACGTCCTGGTTGACATGGAGGGCTTCGCCAAGCTGATTGACGCCATGGGCGGGATCCGAATCAAGGCCGGCGGCTGGGTTCCGATGAGCGGCTACTTCGACGAGGTTACCCGCACTCATGGCATGCCCTTGGGCTGGATTCCCGCCGGTGAACAAACACTCGATGGCGACCGCGCACTTTGGTACGGACGCTCGCGCGAATTCGTCGACGACTACGCCCGGATCCAGCGTCAGCAGTGTGTCCAACAGGCCATGCTCAAACAGCTGGATCCGGCCACGCTGGTGTCCAAATTCGAGGACATCGCCAGCGCAGGCACCAAAGTGGTGGATTCCAACATCTCCTCCTCCCAGCTGGGCAGTTTCGTGGATCTCGCCATGAAGGCCAAAGGCCAGGAAGTCAATCGGCTGACCATCGGGCCACCTGATTTTGACGCATCCTTCTCCACCGTGCCCGACTTTGACATCATCCACGAGAAGGTGGACCAGCTCCTGGCCTCCGCGTCGGGGCAGCCCCAGGCTGCCACGCCGGTCGACGGCATCTTGCAGCCCGCCGCGGCCGGCGGACGGCTGCAGGCGTCCTCGCAACTGCCCACGGCTGCGTTCCTGGCAGCCGGGGGAGTCCGCGCGCAGACTGCCCCGCCGTCGTCGGACTTCACGCCGGTGACCACAACGCCCGACGGCGAGCCGATCACCGAGGCGATGCTGAACCAGCTCAAACGCGAAGGCAACGAACAGGCGCTGCGTGAACTCGTGGCCACCAACGGCCAATGCGCGCCGCTCTAGGCCCGCTGGGCCGTCGCCTGGAAAACCCGGCCGCAGCACGTGACTGCAAGACTACGTAGACCTGAAGACCAAGAATGGATACCGGCTGTGTACGAAATTGAAAACGTCCTCCGCGACTACGCCTGGGGATCCACAACCGCTATCGCCGGGCTGCTGGGACGCCCCGAGTCCGGTCGTCCCGAAGCCGAACTCTGGATCGGCGCCCACCCCGGCGCCCCTTCAATGGCCCGCCGGGTGGACGGCTCCGTGGCACCGCTGGACGCCTTGATCGCCGAAGATCCGAACCATTTCCTGGGCAGCGAATCTGTGGCCGAGTTTGGCCCGCGGCTCCCGTTCCTGACCAAGATCCTTGCTGCCGCGCTGCCGTTGTCCCTCCAGGTCCATCCCAGCATCGACCAGGCCAAAGCCGGATTCGCCCGGGAAAATGCTGAAGGCATTGCGCCCGATGCCACGCACCGCAACTACCGCGATGACAACCACAAGCCCGAAATGATCTTCGCGCTGACACCGTTCGAAGCGCTGTGCGGGTTCCGTTCTCCGGCAGCAACCCGGAAGATTCTGCTCCACCTTGCCGCCTGCTTCGACCTGGTGGAAACCGGGATCCCGCCCCTGCTGGTGGAGCTGCTCGAGGTCCTGGACAACCCGGACGAGGGTGCCGGCCTCAGGACTGCCTTCGAGCGGCTGATCAAGGGCGGCGAAGACGTCTCCCACACGACAGCGATGGTGGCGGCCGCCCTGATCTCCGGCGCTCCGCTGGCACCGTACCAGGCAGAACTGTCCACGGTCATCAGCCTCAACGAGAAGTATCCGGGTGATCCCGGTGTGCTGATTTCGCTGCTGCTGAACAGGATTTCGCTGGCCCCCGGCGAGGCCGTCTACCTCCCCGCGGGCAACGTGCATGCCTACCTGCATGGGTTGGGTGTTGAAGTCATGGCGTCCTCGGACAACGTGCTCCGCGGCGGGCTGACGCCGAAATACATCGATGTGCCCGAGCTGCTGCGGACCATCGAATTCCAGCCGGTGGCAGTCCCCATGCTCACGCCGGAAGTGTCCGGCCTTGGCCAGGAGCTCTACCAGCCGCCCTTCCGGGAGTTCCAGCTTCAGCGGATCGAACTGGCACCCGGCGCGGAGCCGGTGCCGCTGGCCCAGGCGGGTGCCGTCGTCGTTATTGTCGTTGCCGGATCGGTGTATCTCGATTCGCCCAAGGGCGACCTGCAGCTGGCCCACGGGGGGAGCGCTTTCCTTCCCGCCGCGGAAGCACCGGTCAATGTCCACCCGGTGGCCGGTGCCGAGTCCCCTGCCGTTGCCTTCGCCGTGACCACATCCCTGAAGGCCTGAGCCGTGGAATTCTTCCTGCAGACGCCTGCCTGGGCGGATGTCCAGTCGTCGCTTGGCCGCACAGTCCATCAGCAGTCCGGCCCGGGCTGGAGCTTCCTGGCCGTCGAGGAGAAAAACCCGGCCGGAAAGGTCCTCTACGCCCCCTATGGGCCGGTGGCATCCTCCGCGGAGGCGTTCGACGCCGCCCTGGCCGCCCTGGTGGGAACGGCCAGATCGTGCGGCGCTGTGTTTGTCCGGATTGAGCCGGTGTCCGCCGGGCTTGAGATGCCGGCCGCCGCGGAGCTCAGCCTGCGCGGCTTGCAGCCGGCACCCGTGAACCAGCAGCCTGAACTCAGCTGGATCGTGGACCTCGAAGGTGACTTCAAGGATGTCCTCGCCGCGATGAAGCCCGTGAACCGGAACCTCTACCGGAATATCCACAAGAAGGGCGTCACGTTCCGGGCGTCGCAGGACCCGGACGACATCAGGATCCTGCTGAACTTCCTGCACATGACATCTCGGCGGAACGGGTTCAAGCCGCAGAGCGACGCGTACCTGACGCAGGTGGCGGCCTCCCTCATGCCGGCAGGCGCTGCGACGCTGTTCATCGCCGAACTGCACGGCGGTCCCATCGCAGCGGCCTTGGCCTACGATTCCGCGGACACCCGGACTTATGCCCACGCAGCCCTGGATGATACGCACCGCAAGCTCAGCGCGGGCATCCCGCTCCTGGTGACCCTGATGGCAGATGCCAAGGACCGCGGCCTGAAACACGTGGACCTGTGGGGTGTCGCGCCCGCGGACCAGCCCAGCCACAAATGGGCAGGTTTCACCGCGTTCAAGAAGTCCTTCGGCGGCCGCGAGGTGGCGTACCCCGGCACCTGGGACCTCCCGGTTCAAAAGCTCCGGTACAACGCGTACCAGCTGGCCCGCAAGCTGCGCGACAAGCTTCGCGCCCTCCGCTCCCCCTTCGCGCGCCCGGCGCGAACGGACACTTAAGCCCCTCACCCCCGCGCGAACTGGCAGCTAATACACTCAAATCCGCGGCAGAGTCATATGGTCGTTGCAACGCTCTGATTGATGGAGCGTTTAATGGTCAGGTCATTTCCTCTGAGTACCCGCACCGAGTTCATTGACCTTGTGTGTG